>JBCDDH010000091.1:0-12631 GCA_039180415.1 Planctomycetota bacterium
AACGGGTGGTTGCATGGGTTGTACACCGGCGCGTGGGACCAGAGCTGGGACCCGCGCGCTTACCCGTACCTGCTGCGCGACGCGGTGCTGGCCGACCTCGACGCGCGGCCGATCGACCGGCGTCCGGTGACGCCGGTCGAGGTCGTGCCGGTGGGGGACGTGTTCCTCGCGTTGGACACGCTGATGCGGGGCGGCGGTCTGGACGGGTTCGAGGCCGGCAGCGAGGTGTGGGATCTGTACACCGATGGCGTCCATTTCAACGGCACGGGGCAGTACGCGGCGGCGATGGCGTATTACGCGGTGCTGTTCGACGAGTCGCCGGTCGGGCTGCCGGTGGGGCGGTACACGATCACGCAGAAACGCGCCGCGCAGGTGCAGGCGGTGGTGTGGGCGGTGGTGAACGGAGGGGGCATCGGCCACGGCGCCGACGCCCTCCGCGTCACGCCGAGTACAGCACCGGGTTCTTCGGATCGGCCATGACTTCGCCGACCTTCGTGTTCGGCGACCAAGCCTTCCAGTCGAAGTCGTGGGCCTCACGCTGCGGCTTGATCAGCCGCATGCTCTGGTCCATGTAGATCATGGTCTGCACCCGGCGGGCCTGGTCGGTCGTGTTCCCCCCGGCGCGGTGCAGCGTCCAGCCGTAGTGGAAGCTGACTTCGCCCAGGTCGTACGGCTCGAAGACCTCGAGGATCTTGTGTTTCTTGATCTCGGCGGTGATCAGCTTCTCCGATTCCTCGGAGATCGCGATGTCCCGTGCGATGTGCCGGAGGTGGCTGCCGCGTCCGAACGAGAGCGGCCCCATGTCGATAGGCACCGCCGTGAACGGGAACCAGATCGTCACCGACTTGCCGCTATCCATCGGCCAGTAGTGCTGATCGACGTGCCACGGCGTGAACCCGCCGGCCGGCTCCTTGTAGAGCGCCTGGTCGTGGTACAGCCGGACGCCGTCGATCTCGAGCAGCTCCGCCGCGGCTCGCGCGGCCCGTTTGCTGAAGATCAACGCCTTGGCGGTGTCGTCTTTCTCCCACAGGTTGCCGACCTGGATGAACGCCCGGTCGTAGGTGTCTTTGTCTTCGTCGGCTTGGCCCTTCTTGGGGTTGTGGTCGAACGTGAGCTGGGTGATGACCGGGTCGAAGAACGCGAGCAACTCCGGCGAGAAGAATTCCTTGAGCTTGACGAAGCCGTCTTCGCGGAAGCTGGCTTTCTGGTCGTCGGTAAGCGTGAACGGCGCGTCGAGTTCTTCGCGGATGGCGGCGGGCAGTTCGAGCGACGGGGTGGCGGGCTGGGGCATGCGGGGGCTCCGGTTAGAGGCGGTCGATATGGGGGCGAATCACAAGCGGATCAGTGTGCCCGCGGCGGCGAGGTCGAACCACGGCGGATTCGACCTGTTTTGATCTGATTTTGCGCTTTGGCGTGGTTATTTTCGGCTTTAGTGGTAAATTTTGGTGTGCTCCCCGCGTTGGAACAGATCGATCGTGAGGGCGGCGAATCGTTTTCGGCGCGTTCGTTCACCGTGTCGGCGTTCCCGTTCAATTGGCACGTGCATCCCGAGTTCGAGTTGACGCTGATCGACGCGGGGCGCGGGCAGCGTTTTGTGGGCGGCGCGATCGACGCGATCGTGCCGGGCGAAGCGGTGCTGCTGGGGCCGGCGGTGCCGCACTCGTGGCGGGGCGATCCGGACGGCCCGGCGTGCCGCGCGAGCGTGATCCAGTTTCGGCCGGACGTGTTGGGCGAGTCGTTGTTCGCGCTGCCGGAGATGGGCGAGGTGCGGGCCCTGCTCGACGCGTCCGTGTATGGGTTGGCGACCGCCGACGCGGGCTTGGCGGCGCGGATCCGCCGCTTGCCCGAGCGGCGGTCGGCGCGGCGGGTGCCGGCGTTGCTCGACGCGTTGGTCGAGATGACGCAGGCGACCACGCGTCGGCTCAACGCGAGCCCGGCCAACCGCGGGCTGCGGGAGCGGCAGCGCCGGCGCATCGATCGGGCTTGCCGCTTGCTCCACGCGCGGTACCTCGAGCCCGTTCCGCTGGACGACGTTGCTGAGGTGTTGGGCGTCACCCCGCCGGCCGCGAGCCGGATGTTCCGTCGCGCGACCGGGCACACCGTGACCGATTATCTGCACGAGCTGCGTGTAGCGCACGCTTGCCGCGCCCTCGCCGAATCGGAGGCGCCGATCACGCAGGTCGCTTTCGACGCGGGCTTCGGCAACCTCGCGCACTTCAACCGGGTGTTTCGGCGGCTGCGCGGGCGGTCGCCGCGCGAGTTCCGCCGGGCGCTGCGGTCAGACGCCCGGTGAGGCCGACACGTTCGGCGTCGACCTCGCCGCCGACGTAGTCAGCTCAAAGTACTCGGCCCGCGTAAACCCGAACGCCTTGGCGACCAGGTTGCTGGGCAAGCTATCGACGCGGGTGTTCAGGTCGCGGACGTTGGCGTTGTAGAACCGGCGGGCGGCCTGGATGCGGTCTTCGGTGTTGGCCAGCTCGCGTTGTAGTTCCAGGAAATTCTGCGAAGCCTTGAGTTCGGGGTAGTCCTCGGACACCGCGAGGAGCCGCCCGAGCGAGCCGGTGAGTTCCGTCTCCCGCTGCGATTGTGGGCCGACGCCGCCTTGCTCGTTCATCGCCGCCGCGCGGGCCTGCGTGACGCGCTCGAACACGTCCGCCTCGTGCTTGGCGTAGCCCTTGCAGACGCTCACGAGGTTCGGGATCAGGTCGTACCGGCGTTGCAACTCGGTATCGACGTTCGACCAGGACTCGGTGACGTGTTGGCGGAAGCGGACGAACCCGTTGTACGTGCCGATGAACCACGCGAGCACGACGAGAACGGCGACGCCGATCACGATCAGCGGAGCGACGCCGACCGCATCGATGATCGCGAGTTGAGCGGAGGCGGGCGTGGGCATGCCGTGCATCATGCCGGTTCCGTTGAATCGATGCGCGCTTGTTGCTGCTTGAGGTATTCGGGCATGGAGTCCAGCAACGTGCCCACCGTTTCGAGCGACTCCTGAAACCCGTCGGGGGGAAGGCGACCGACGCCGCGGAGGATGAGCACGTGGTCGGTCTCGTCGAACTCGATCGTGCACTTCGGTCGGCCGAGCAGGAACTCGATCGCACGGGCGTGCAGCACGTCGTAGGCGTATCGGCGTTGGTCGGCCGAGACGTGGTAGCGGCGCGAGAACTCGCCGGACTCGAAATCCAGGTCGTTGCTGCCGAAGAAGGCCTTGAGCTTGTCGCCGAAGCCTTCGGGACGGATCAGGAGTTTCTGCAGGGGCACGTCCGAACGAACGATCACGGCGGAAAAATAGTGGTGGTGTGTGGTCTTCTCGGTGCGGGTCCGGCCCTTGCTGTCGGTGACGGTGCGGGTGGATTCGGTTTCGTAGTGGTAGTCGAACCCCCAAACCTGCCGGCCGTCGTACACGCCCTCGGCTCGGTTGAACCCGTACCGGTTTCGTCCCTGGCGCAGCGCGGCGAACTCGAATTGTTCGTCGTAGGTCGGGTCTTGCTCGTGCCGGAACGCCAGCCCGAGCGACGCGGCCCATGCCCCCAGCGCCTCCCGGCGTTTCTTGGCTTGGCGGTGCCCGAAGATCGCCGCGACGATCATGAAGAGCACGAAACCGCCGAAGAGGATGGGGAGGAATCCGAGCACGTCCGGAAGATACCGGCCGGTGGCGTTCCGTGATCGCGACGGCCGTCTCTATGCGTTCATCGGTCCATCAGTGGGAAGAACGCGTTATCGAACTTCTGGCCGACGTGGGGGCGCGGGCCGAGCAGGTGGACGTTGGCGTGGTACTGAGGGTCGCCGGAGTAGGCGGTGCCGTCCGGCATGACGTGAGCGACGATGCTGAGTCGGGGTTCGTTGGAGTGGTTGGGCCCCGAGCCGTGGAAGGTCAGGCCATGGTGGAAGCTCGCGCCGCCGGCCGGGATGATGCAGGGCTCGTCGGCCCAGTCGCCGAGGTGGCCGTACTTGGCTTCGAGGCCTTCGAGGTTCTGATCGAAGAACGTATCGGAGTCTTCGATCAGGCCCCAGCGTTGCGAACCCGCGATGGAACGCATGCCGCCGTTGTCGAGGTCGGTGTCCTGGAGGGCAATCCAGATGGTGAGCATGTTGGTGGTTTCGGAAGACTTCCAGTAGCTGTAGTCCTGGTGCCAGCCGACGTTACCGACGACGCCCGCGTCGCCCGTTGGGGGTTTGTAGATGACCTGGTCTTGCCAAAGGCGGACGCGCTCGCAGCCAAGTAACTCCGCGGCCATCTTGCCGAGCTGCCCGTCGGTGACGACGTCGCGAACGGTGTCGTTAAGCCACCACCCGTTGTCGAGTTTGCGGAGCTTGTGCGGCTCGTATCGATCTCGGACCAGGTCGGGGTACAACGGGAACGTGGGGACGTCGTAGTCGCGGGCCCAGATCCGTTCGTGGGCGCGGCGGAGCGATTCGACACGCCCGGCGTCGAACAGGGCGGGCGACACCCAATAGCCTTTTTCGTCGAAGGCTTGACGATCGGCGGGGGTGAGACGGTAGGGGTTGGGGTGGGTCGTGGTCATGGCGATTTCGGTTAATAGGCGGAGGGGAGGGCCGGTTCTGGCCCGGACGCCGTGCGAGGGCGGGACATTACGGGCCGGCCGGAGGCTTGGCGTCCGGTATTGCGGGCCGTAGGATTTTGAACATGCCTTCAGCGCGGAATCGTCGCGAGTTCTACGACGGCCGTCAGTGCTTGACGCCTCATCTGCGGACGTTGGGCCACGCCGTATACCGGGTGGCGGCGGATTCCGCGTTGGCGGCGCACCGGCACCGGGGGCATTACGAAGTCTGCTTGATCGCGCGGGGCGCGGTCGATTGGTGGGTCGGCGACGAACTGCACCACGTCAAAGCCGGGCATATTTACGTCACCGCTCCGGGCGAGACGCACGGCGGGACGGACGACGTGCTGCATCGCTGCGAGCTGTACTGGTTGATCGTGCGCCTGCCGGTCAGCGGATGCGATGCGGCGGTGGCGCGGGGGTTCTCGGGGCTGCGTCGGCGGACGTTTCCCGCGTCCACCGCCTTACGCCCGGCGTTTGCGAAGCTGATGGCGGAGCACCGGGAGCGTGCGGCGTACGCGGCCGAGGGCGCGCGTGTGGCGCTGACGTCGTTGTTGGTTCAGGTGCTCCGGGATCACGACCGCGCCATCGCGAATAGCGACCACGGGGAGACGGTTTCCTTGCCGATCGGCCGGGCGCAGCGGTGGATGCGGGACCACTTAGACGAGTCGTTCACGATGGCGGATGCCGCGAAGGTCGCGAGCCTGAGTGTTACGCAATTCCACGCCCGGTTCGTCGCGGATACCGGCATGACCCCCAACGACTGGCGGCTGCGTCAGCGGGTAGCGATCGCACGGCGGGAGTTATCTCGGACCGATCGGCCAATCACCGAGATCGCGATGCGCCTGGGCTTTTCATCGAGCCAGTACTTCGCGACGAGTTTTGCCAAAGTTGTCGGTTTGTCGCCCAGTGCGTTTCGAGCGCGTACGACGCGGAGTGGCAAGGCGAAGCGCCCTACTTCCGTTTAAGCACCGCGCGCCACCCGGTGGGAGCGTAGCCGATCGTGGGATAGCCCAGGTCGGTGGAGCGCAAATCTTCGACGACGACGTGGGCCTTCGGATCGACGGCCCGCGCCTTGCCGATGACTTCGGCGGTGCGGCGGCGGGGCACGACGGTGAAGCACATCGCGACCTCGCCGTCGCGGCCGCGAGCGGGGACCTCCGTGACGACGAAGTTGGCCAGGCGCAGCGCGAAGGCGATCGAGCGTTGGCGGTGTTGGGCGATGACAGTGACCAGTTGGCGGCCCATCGCGAGGCGTTGCTCGATCACGATACCGGTGAGGTTGCCTAAGGCGAAACCGGCGGCGTAACTGACGAGCTTGATCAGCGTGACTTCGACGAGCACGCCTGACACGATGGTCACCCAGAGCAAGACCTCGAAGAAGCCCAGCAGCGTGGCGGTGATGCCGCGGCCGCGGACGACGGCGATGGTGCGGATCGTCCCGAGGGACACGTCCAGGACGCGTGCGGGGACGATGAATGCGGGCCAAGCCCAGGGGTGGGCGTCGAACCAAGTGAGCAGGTCGGCGAGCATGGCCGGGGACCGGTTGGGATCCGACGCTTCGTTGCTTTGCCTTTGCGCGTCGGCGTGGGTGAGGGATTAAGCGGGGCTGGCCATCGGGGCGGCCGGGAGGCCGGCCTCGGCGTTGACGGAACGTTGGGCCTTAATATCCCGCGCCATGAGCTCCGTGACGATCAGGGCGAGGCCGAACATGGCGGCGAATACGTAGAGCGTGGCTTCGTAGCTGCCGGTGCGTTCCTGCACGATCGTGACGAACGTCGGGCCGAACAGTCCCGCGGCGGACCAGGCGGTGAGTGTGCAGCCGTGGATGGCGCCGAGGCGTTTGGTGCCGAACAGGTCGCCGAGGAACGCGGGCAGGGTCGCGAAGCCGCCGCCGTAGCAGGTGAGGATGAGCAGGACCAGAGCGGTGAATACCCACGGGGCCGGCCCCTGTGCGAGCAGCGCGAAGGCGACGATCTGGATCGCGAAGAACGCGGCGTAGGTCCCGGGCCGGCCGAGGTAGTCCGACGCGGACGCCCAGCCGAACCGGCCGAGCCCGTTGAACACGCCCATCATCCCGACGAGCGTCGCGGCGGCGGCGACGGACATGCCCGCGGTCTCCTGGGCCATCGGCGACGCGACGGCGATCAGCCCGATGCCGCAGGTGATGTTGATGAACATCATGATCCACATGAAGTAGAAGCGTCGGGTCCGCAGCGCTTCGCCCACGGTGCACTGAGCGAGGTCTTCCTGGATGCGGCGTTTGGTCTTGGTGGTTGCGGCGGCACCAGCGTTGAGCAGGTGCGCGGGCTTCCAACCCTTTGGCGGCGGGGCGATGTACAGCGCGCTGCCGAAGACGAGGATGAAGTAGGTGACGCCAAGGATCCAGAACGTTTGCGCCGGGCTGACGCTGTCGAAGAGTTGGGCCATCAACGGCCCGAAGACCATGGCCGCGAAGCCGAAGCCCATGATGGCCATGCCGGTCGCGAGGCCGCGCTTGTCGGGGAACCACTTCACCAGCGTGGAGACGGGCGTGATGTAGCCCACGCCCAGGCCGATGCCGCCGAGCACGCCGTAGCCCGCGATGAAGATCGGCAGCGACTCGACATGCACACCCAGCCCGGCGACGAGCGTGCCCAGGCCGTAGAAGCAGGCCGCGAACATACCCGCGGCGCGCGGCCCGTACTTCTCAACGAACGGCCCGAGGAACGCCGCCGAGAGTCCGAGTAGCACGATGGCTACGGAGAACGCGGTGGTGATAACCGGCTTCTCCCAGCCGAGGGCTTCCTTGAGCGGGAGGGTCATGACCGAGTAGGCGTAGACGGAGCCGATGGAGATGTGGATGCCCACGCCGGAGAGGGCGACGAGCCAGCGGTTACGGGTGGCGGCGACGGGATCGGGGGCGACGGCTTGCGGGGTGGCGCTCATCTCGGGCTCCGTGCGGGAAGGCCACACCCAGGCTATCAATATCGGATGTTTAAGTCTAATTTAATCGTAAAGTGAACAAAAACTCGGATTGTGGCGGCGTGACGGCAGCGCTGAGGTGTTTGGCGCTTCGCCCGCGCCCTGGGAACTTTCGGCGGCCAACGCGAAGACACGGCTTCGGGTGGATTCGTCGAAGGTGGAAGACCCAGCGAATCTCTGGCCGTCCCCGATGGCCGACTCATCGCACGGCAAGGCGACCTAACCCTTCGCGTGGACGACGTCGGTGACTTCATCGCTGAGGCCAGCGCATTGGCCGTTCGTATGGACGGTTACGTCGTCAAGTCGTCGCACCGGCCGCGCGAGGGGCGACGCGACACCAGACGGATCGCGTTGGCGGTCCGTGCGGACCGCTTCGGCGACGCGGTGTCTGAACTGCGTCAGCTCGCGGAGGGTGTAGAAGCGGAATCGTTATCGGCCGAAGACGTCGCCGATGTGGTCGTGGATGTCGAGGCGCGGCTGACAAACCTTCGCTCGGCCGAGGAACGTCTCCGCGGTTTGCGGTCGGAAGTCAAAGCCGACGACGGCTCGCCCGACGCGATCCTGGCCGTATTTCGCGAGCTGACGGACTTGCGTGGGCAGATCGAGCGGACCGAAGCGCAACAACGCAGTCTCCGCCAACGCGTCGGTTTCGCCACGCTCGACGTCGACGTGCTCGGGCCCGAAGCGCCGGGGACGGCGGTGGCCGACCCCGACATGGGGCCGGCCGCGATGTGGGACTACGCCGTGTCGACGTTGGTGTCTTCGCTGCGTTGGCTGTTCAACGCCGCGATCTTCCTGGGCGTTGTGGCGTTGCCGTTGGCAGCGATCGTCGTCGTGCCGATCGCCGCCGTGGCGTGGCTGGCCAAGCGAATGGGCGGCGGTTGGCAGAAAGCCACGGTCACCGCGGCGCCTTGACCTCACAGCCACCGCCAGCGTCTTAGGCCGGGCCGAGCACCATGTCGTCCACGGTCTTGCCGGCGGGGACCATCGGGTACACGTGCTCGTGCTTCTCGACCATCGCCTCGAGGATCGCCGGGCCGTCGTAGGCGAGGAATTCCTTCATCACCTTGGGCAGGTCTTCGAGCTTGGTCACGCGGAACGCGCCGCAGTGCATCGCTTCGATCAGCTTCACGAAGTCGGGGTTGTGCATCTCGGTGTGGCTGTACCGCTCGTCGTAGAACAGGTCCTGCCACTGCTTGACCATGCCCTGGAAGTCGTTGTTGAGGATGATGGTTTTGGCGGGGATGCGGTACTGCGCGGCGGTGGTCATCTCCATCGCGGTCATGCAGAAGCTGCCGTCGCCGTCGATGTTGACCACCTGCTTGGGCTTCCGGCCTTGCTTCTTTGCCTGCACCATCTCGCCGAGCTGGCCGCCGACCGACGCGGGCACGCCGAAGCCCATGGTGCCCAGGCCGCCGGAGGTGAACCACTGACGGGGCGTGGTGTACTGGTAGAACTGTGCGGCCCACATCTGGTGCTGGCCGACGCCGGTGGTGACGATGCCGTCGTCGCCGAGTTGGTTGTAGAGCTCTTCGATCACGGCCTGGGGCTTGAGGTGGAACTCGCGGTCGTCGTGGCCGTAGGCGAACGGATGGTCGTTCTTCCACTTCGTGCATTGCGTGAGCCAGTCGTCGCGGTTCACGGTCTCGAGGTGCGGCAGCAGCAGCTCGAGGTTCTTCCGCGCGTCGCCTTCGACGCCGATGGTCACGGGCACGGCCTTGTTGATCTGCTCGGGGGCGATGTCGAAGTGGATGATGCCGCCGCGTCCCTCGCGTTCGGCTTTGCGGGCGGCGGGGGCGAAGGCGGAGATCATGCCGGTCACGCGGTCGTCGAAGCGGGCGCCGACGGAGACGATCACGTCGGCGTCGCGCATCGCCCAGTTGGCGTAGGCGGCGCCGTGCATGCCGAGCATGTGCAGCGACAGGTCGTCGGTCTCGGGGAACGCGCCCAGGCCTTGCAGCGTGGTGGTCACCGGGATGTTGGCCTTGCGGGCGGCCTCAGTGAGCACCTTCTCGGCGCCGGACAGGATCGCGCCCTGGCCGACGTAGAACACGGGCTTCTTCGCGCCGTTGATCAGCGCGGCGGCGCGTTCGATCTCGGACGACGTGCCGGCTTCGCGGATGTGATAGCCCGGTAGGTGAGGCTGGTCGTAGCAAGGCCCTTCGAGCACGGCGGCGGTCACGTCCTTCGGCAAGTCGACGAAGACGGGGCCCGGTCGGCCAGTGGTGGCGACGTGGAAGGCGGTGTTGATGGCGCGGGGGATGTCCTCGACCTTCTTGACCAGCACGTTCCACTTGGTGCACGGCCGGGAGATGCCGGTCATGTCGGCTTCCTGGAACGCGTCGGTGCCGATGGCGCCGGTGGCGACCTGGCCGGCGAAGACGATCATGGGCGTGCCGTCCATGAGGGCGTCCTGCATGGGCGTGACGGTGTTGGTCGCGCCCGGGCCGGAGGTCACGAGCACGATGCCGGGCTTACCGGTGACGCGGGCGTAACCCTCGGCCATGTGGCCGGCCCCTTGTTCGTGGCGGGACAGGACGAACTTGAAGCAGTCCGACTCGTGGATGGCGTCGAAGACCGGGAGGATCGCCCCGCCGGGGTAGCCGAAGATCGTGTCCACGTCGTGCTCGCGCATCATCTCGTGGAAGATTTGAGCACCGGTCAGGCCGGCGTACTTGGAGGTCGGTTCGCCGTGTCGGCCGGAGGTGATGGCGCGGGCGTCGAGGTGGGAGCGGGTGGGAGAAGCGGTCATAGCAGTGTGGGGGGTGGGTGACGAGTGGCTGGGGTTGGGTGACAGAGCCCGCCGCGTGAGGCGACCGGTCCGGGGGATGTTGAACTGTCTTCCGGGGGGTGCGGTTCTTCCGCTTAGATAACGACGACCACGACGCGGACGGCGTTGAGACGGGCGGCGGGCTGGGCGAGGAGATCGCTCACGGCTGAGAGCATATCGGCAGGAACCGGGCGGGGCAACGGTTTTTCGGCGGTAGGCTGGGCGGATGCCCGCCGCCGACGCCGTGCCGACCCTCTCCGAAGGTTTTCCGCCGTATGCCGATTTTGATCCGCGGGTGCCGATCCGCTGCGTGACACCGGACCTGCACGGGTGCATCCACCGGTTCTTCGATACCTCGCCGATCAGCCCGTCGGGGCGGTACCTGGCCGCGTTCGCGCTGCCGTTCGAGAACCGCGGCCCGCAACCGGGCGAGGCGGGCTCGGTCGTCTTGGTTGATCTGCAGAGCGGCGAGCAGCGGCGGGTTGCGGAGTCGCGCGGCTGGGAGCCGCAGATGGGCGCGAACCTCAACTGGGGCGGCGACGACGAGACGCTGTTTTTCAACGACGTGGACCCGCAGACTTGGGACGCGTTCGCGGTGAAGCTCAACCCGCTCACCGGCGGCACCCAGCGGATGGACGGCCCGGTCTATCACGCATCGCCCGACGGCCGATACCTCGCGGCGAGCAACCCCAAGGCGATGCGGCGGACGCAGGGCGGCTACGGCGTGATAGTGCCCGACGCACACACCCCGCGCTTCACCTCTACGCCCGAAGACGAAGGCCTTTGGCTGACCGACGCGGACACGGGCCGGACGAAGATGATCGTGTCGTTGGCCGAGCTGATGCGTGTCGCGGATTCGTCGGCTTTCGCCGACGCGGGCGGCCACGAACGCGTCGAGTGCTACGGCTTCCACAGCAAGTTCAGCCCCTGCGGCCGACGGCTGCTGTTCACGACGCGCTGGTGCGGGCACGAACCCAAGCCGGCGTTCGGGTTGCACGGCGGGCGGAAGGACCTGCGCTACACCGTGTTCACGATGGACCTGAACCGCGACGCGCCCGAGGCGGACGGCTTCCCGAAGGTCGAAAACCTGTGGGCCACGATCGGCGACGAGCAATGGGAAAAGGGCGGCCACCACGTCAACTGGTTCCCCGACGGCGACGCGCTGTCCGCGAACCTCGCGCTGCACCGCGACGGGATGCGGTTCGTGCGTTGCGGCCTGGACGGCTCGGGCTTGCGGGAAGTGTGCGAAGGCGTCGTGGGCAGCGGGCACCCATCGATCCACCCGACGGCTGGGCATTTCGTCACCGACACGTACGTGCACGAACCGCTGGCTTTCAAAGACGGCACGACGCCCCTGCGCTGGGTGGATACGGTCAGCGGCGAGGAACATCAGGTTGCCCGTTATCCCTCGCGTACCCCTTATCAGCAGCAGGACGGCACGCTGCGTTTAGACCCGCATCCGGCATGGGATCGGGCGTGGACACATGTGGCGTTTAACGTCTTCTTAGACGGGACGCGGCGCGTGATGGTCGCAGACATGCGGCCGCTGCTGGGCGGTTGACCTAGAAGGCCGGCGTCAGGTTGCGTCGGCGGCAGTGAGCGTGGCCTGGGCTTTGGTGACGTGTTCCATGGCGTCGCCGACCAGCACATACATGAAGTGGTCGTCACGCCAGAGCAGGACGGGGTGCGGTCGGCCGTCGCCGGCGAGCACCTCGAGTTCGCCGGGCGTGCAGAGCGGGTCGAGCTCGGCGTGATACGGCTTGATCCACAGCGAGACGGTCGCGGGCGGGGCTTGATTGTCGGCCGACCGGGCGTCGTAGATCAGGTGCATGGCACCGGGCCCGGGGGCGACGCAACGGCCCGCGAGCCGGAGGGTCAGGCCGGCCCGTTCGAGGTCGAGACGTACGGGCAGGGGGACGCCGGAGAGCGTCTCGGAGACTTGTTGGGCAAGGAGCTCGGTGTCTCCGGAAAACGCCTCGGTGGCCATCGGATGCGAAACCCCCACGGCGCAACGGACGTGGCGGGTGACGAGGTTTTCGAGGTTCTCGTCGGCGAACGTCGCGAGAGACAGGCCGGCCCCGGCGGGCTGCCGGGCGGCGGTCGGGAGATTGGTCGAGGGATCGATCGGACCGTTCGCGACGTACAGACCGACGGCGACCGCGAGCATCAACGCCGCGGCGACGGCCCACCCCCAGCCCGGCATCCCGGTGCCGGAACCCGGGCCGATCTGAGCGACCGGTTCTGTGCCTTCGCCCGAAACGGTGTCGGGCGACGCGGTGTCGGAGCCGGCGTCCGATTCACGGCCGCAGTCGTCGGCGATGCCTTCGAT
>JBCDDH010000092.1:0-12430 GCA_039180415.1 Planctomycetota bacterium
GATCTACGTCAACCCCGAAGGGCCCAACGGCAATCCCGATCCGCTCGCCTCGGCTCGCGATATCCGTGAAACGTTCGCCCGCCTGGCCATGAACGACGAGGAGACGGTCGCGCTCGTTGCCGGCGGCCACACCTTCGGCAAGGCCCACGGCGCGGGCGACCCCGATCAATACGTCGGCCGCGAACCCGAAGGCGCGGATATCGCCGAGATGGGGCTGGGCTGGAAAAACACGATGGGCAAAGGCCACAGCGAGGACACCATCACCTCCGGCATCGAGGGTGCCTGGACGCCCACGCCGATCACGTGGGACAACAGCTACTACGACACGCTGTTCGGCTACGAGTGGGAACTCACCAAGAGCCCCGCCGGCGCCCACCAATGGCAGCCCAAGGACCCCGCATCGCAGACCGTGCCCGACGCCCACGTCGCGGGCGTGACGCACCGGCCGATGATGACCACCGCCGATATGGCGTTGCGCGTCGACCCGATCTACGAGAAGATCTCGCGCCGCTACCACGCCAACCCCGACGCGTTCGCCGACGCGTTCGCCAGGGCGTGGTTCAAGCTCACGCACCGCGACATGGGCCCTTACAACCGCGGCGTCGGCGCTCAGGTGCCCGCCGAGCCGCAGCTCTGGCAAGACCCCGTCCCCGAGCCGCAGGGCGAAGCGATCAACGACGCCGACATCGCGGCGCTCAAGGCCAAGCTGCTGGACTCGGGGTTGTCGATAGGCACCCTGGTCAACACCGCCTGGGCCTCCGCCTCGACGTACCGCGACTCCGACAAGCGCGGCGGGGCGAACGGCGCGCGGATCCGCCTGACGCCCCAGCGGTACTGGGCCGCCAACGACCCAGCTCGGCTCGCCCAGACGCTCGACACGCTCGAAACGATCCAGCGTGAGTTCAATGTCTCCAGTGGTTGCCCGGTCTCCATGGCCGATCTCATCGTCCTCGGTGGTTGCGCGGCGATCGAAGCCGCCGCCCACAAGGCCGGCCATGACATCGCGGTTCCTTTTGCGCCCGGCCGGACCGACGCGACGCAGGAGATGACCGACGTCGATTCCTTCGCCGTGCTCGAACCCAAGGCCGACGGCTTCCGCAACTATCTCGCCGCCGGCACGCACCGTCGCAGCCCCGAAGAGCAACTCATCGACAAGGCCTGCTTGCTCACGCTCACCCCGCCGGAGATGACCGTGCTGGTTGGCGGCCTCCGCGTGCTCGATGCCAACGCAGAGCAATCCCGGCACGGCGTCTTCACCGACCGTCCCGGCACCCTGACCAACGACTTCTTCCGCCACCTCGTGGACCTCGGCATCGAATGGACGGCGCTGGATCACGGCCAGACTTTCGCCGGAGCCGACCGTGTCACCGGTAAGACGAAGTGGACCGCCACGCGCTGCGACCTCGTGTTCGGCAGCAACTCGCAACTCCGCGCCCTCGCGGAGGTGTACGCCTGCGACGACGCCGAGGAACACTTCGTCCGTGACTTCGTGAAGGCGTGGGACAAAGTGATGAACCTCGACCGTTTCGACCTCGACTAAGATTTTGCCACGCATGCCTGTCACCTCGTCTCAACCCAGCCCGACATCGATCGCCTCGCGGCCTCTGCGTTGGTTGTTGGCGGCGTTGGCGGTGACGTGTTTCGCGGTCGGCTGGGTCGGCGTCTTTGTGCCCGGATTGCCTACGACCGTTTTCTGGCTGGTCGCGGTCCTGCTCGCCGGCAAGTCCTGCCCGGTGGTGCAGCAGTGGGTCTACCGCCGCGGCAAGTTCGGCGCGGTCGTCGAAGACATCGTCGTCCGCAAAGCCATGACCCGCGCCGCGAAAACCCACGCCCTGATTGGCATGTGGGTGATGCTCGCGATCTCCGCCGGCCTGTGGTTTGGGTTCGGCCACCCGGCGACGCACCCGTTGATCGCCACCCTGCCGGTCGTCGGGCTGGGGGTTACCACGTGGATCGTGTTTGGGCTTCGGGTTCTGACTTCGCCCACAATCCGTCGCGTTGCTGCCGCATGAAGCCGTGATCTCGCTTTGATACCGAATCAATGCCGATTACTCGCAACCGCTTGTCTTCCGGTGGTCGAATGATCCGCAGCTTGCTTCTGCTATTGGCTACGTCGATGACGCTTGCCGGGTGCGTTGAGCCCTACCCAGCGTTTTCTGTTGCAATCATTCCTGAACATGAGTTCCCTGGCAAAGCAAATCAAGCGTTTCGGGTTGACCATCCTGATGCCCGGGTTTCAGAGGTTCAGCAGAGCACGTTTATGAGCCGCAATACCGGATACCCCAAGCTATACCGAATCTTCTTTGAAACAGATTCGGCGAAGCGTCAAAGCGTGGTTTACGATCGCTTCGGTAATCGGATCAAGAATGCCGGGCATTGGTTTGGCCCCGATTCTTCTGCAGAAACCCAGCCCCCCGATGGCGGCGCGTGAGGCTGTACTCAAAGAGTTGACGTTCCCGCAATCGAAGGCCATAATGCTCGACTTGTCGCAGGGCCAACGTGGCTCTGAACTTTTGGTAACCGCGGAGCCGTAGCCACGGCCGAGCACCCACAAGGGCGTCGCCGGGAAACCGGAGGCGTAAGCAAATCATGGCCAACTACACCGGCCCCAAGGTCAAGCTCTCCCGTCGCGTCGGCGTGCCCATCGCCGACCTCCCCAAGCATACCACCAAGCGTCAGCTCAACCCCCCGGGCATGCACGGCTTCCGCGGCCGGCGTCTGCGCGACTACGGCGTCCGCCTCAATGAGAAGCAGAAGCTCCGCTACCACTACAACGTCCTCGAGAAGCAGTTCCGTCTGCTGCTCGACGAGGCCGGCCACACCAAGGGCAACACCGGCGTCGTCCTGCTGCAACTCCTCGAGATGCGCCTCGACAACGTCATCCGTCGGCTCGGCTGGGCGCGGTCGATCTGGGCCGCCCGCCAACTCGTCAGCCACGGCCACGTCCTGGTCAACGGCAAGAAGGTCGACATCGCCAGCTTCCGCGTGAAGGTCGGCGACGAGATCGCGCTCAAGAAGGAAAACGGTAAGAAGCTCGTCCGCGAGAACATGGAGTCTCTGCCCGGCCTCGAGGTCCCGCAGTGGCTCACCTTCGACCCCTCGACGCTGACCGCGAAGATCGCCGCCGTGCCGTCGCGTGACGAAGTGCCCTTCGACGTGAACATGAACCTGATCATCGAATTCTACCGCTGACCCCGGCGGAATCCGATTGGTGCTTGCCAAGCCCTGCGTGTCAGCGCGGGGCTTTTTTGTGGTTCGTGGCCTGCGCATCACCGCAAACCACAATCCGCCAAGAACGCCGTTCGGATGGTGGACCCCAAGCCAGATGCCCGGGTCGTTGGGACGCGACTACCGCTTCACGCGTATCCCGGCAGGAACTCGGCTTCCGCCGCGAACATCTCCGCTGTCATGTCTTCGATCTGGCGGGGCGTGCACACCGCGGCCGTCAGAGGGTCATGCATCAGCGCCCAAGCGGCGGCTTGCTTGCTCTTTTCGATCGCGGCGGTCGCGGCCAGGTCGAAACAGGCCATGTTGCTCGCGCACACGTGGGCCATCTGCGCCGGCAGCGCGCCGTGGCGCGTCGGCTGGATGCCGTTGCCGTCCACCAGACAGGACACTTCGACGCAGCCGTCGCCAGGGAGGTTGGTGATGAGCTTTCCGGCTTCGCCTGCGTCTGCTTGCCCGGGCCGGGTGGACCGGTTCATGACGTTGCCGTGGATGCGGAACGGGGCGTCCTTCTCGATCGCTTCGATGATCCAGGACGCGTATTCCCAGGAGCGCGTGAGGTTTTCGTTTTCTTCGCCCTCGACCAGGCGTTGTCGGCGGGCGTCGGCGTCTTGCCGCCAGGTCGGCCAGTTGGTCGCATAGAACCGGCTGCCGCCGTGGTAGGCGCGGCGTAGCAGCTTCCGGCCCTCGTCGGATTTGCGGTAGTACGGCAGGTACTCGCTGAGGTGCCCGGAGCTTTCGGTGACAAACGCGCCGAACCGCACGCACATGTCCTTGCGGATCAGGTCGGTCTGTTCGTAGGGCTGGTCGACGGTCCACTCCTCGCCCCACTTGATGTTCATGTCGTCGTAGACCGCGCGGCCCGCTTCGGCTTCGGCGACGCCGGCGTCGAGCTCGCGGCGGAACTTGTCGTAGAGCACTTGGGTGTAGAGATCATTGCCTTGGTGTTCGAGCTTCGTGAACCAGGCGAGGTGGTTGATGCCGGCACATTCCCAGCGCATCTGCTCGTAGGGCACGGCGGCGTAGTCGGCGAGCAGGTGGCTGGTTCCCTGCACGCTATGGCAGAGCCCGACCACCGGCACCTCGGGTACGGCTCGGCCCGCGGCGAGGCACATCATGCTCATGGGATTGGTGTAGTTGAGCATGAGCGCACCGGGGCACAGCTCCGCCATGTCGCGCAGGATGTCGAGGAACACGGGGATCGTGCGGAGGCCTTTGAACAGGCCGCCGGGGCCGATGGTGTCGCCGATGCACTGGTCGACGCCGTACTTGAGCGGGATGTTGTTGTCGAACTCGACGCACTGCACGCCGGAGACCTCGACGCAGCAGACGCAGTAGGTCGAGCCGGTCAGGACCGCGCGGCGGTCGGTGGAAGACCGGACGGACCAGCGGTCTTGCTGGCCGGCCTGTTCGATGAGGCGTTCGACGAGCCGGTGCATCAGGCCAAGGCGCTGTTCGTCGACGTCGACCAGCCGGAACGTGCCGCCGCGGTGGCCGGGGATGGCCAGCACGTCGCGGCAGAGGGTGGGGCAGAACATCGACCCGGCCCCGAGGAACGTGATGTCGATCGGCCGCAGCACCTCGCCCCGGAGGCCCTGCTGCGAATCGGCGGACCGAGTGTGGGCGGCGTGGCCGCTTGGTGCGATGGCTTCGGCTTCGACGTTGGCGGGCATGGGGGGCTCTGGAAAGGACGAAGGGCGAACGCCAAGGCCAGATTATGCCGGAATCTGTAGCCGTTGCGGTGCTTTCGGCTCACCAGCGCACGACGCGTCCGACCGACGTAAAGAGAAGCGCCGCTTCGACTTGGGCGGGAGCGAGATCGAGCCAAGCCGCCGCCGCGTGTCGGTAGTGCTCAAGTTGGGCTTCGTGTCGGGCGCGTCGATCTTCGAGCCAGTCCGTCAAACCCGCGTCGTCGTCGCGATCCGCGGCGGGGGCGTCGGATTTGAAGTCTTGGACTTCGGCGCGTAAGGCTTGGCCGTTTGTGTTCGACCACCACACCAACCGGTCGATGACGCCGTGGACGATTCGCCCCTGGTCGTCGAGCCGGCTTAGCGGCAGTTCACGCCGGAGGTCCTGCGCACCGCGGCGGGCGAGCGCATCGCGGATCGGTGGTTGGGCCAAGGCGTGTCGGACATGGTCGGCGATGTCGGGTGGGGTGGTTTCGGGGATCACGCGGTCGTCCTCGTCCGTAAACCGGATCGACCGGAAGGCTTGGTGGATGCGGGTCCCCCCAAGCATCGCCGTACGTTCGGCGGGGTGAGGTGATCCAAGGATCTGCTCGGCCAAGCTCTGAGGCGCTTCGGGCTCGAGGGGTCGAGACGGGGCGAGCGATGAGGGATGGTCGGGCTTGGCTTGCGATCGAGCGGGCCAAACCCGGGCTTGGGTGTCCGGTGCCGGATCGCCTGATTGCTGTGGGCGTTTCGCGCTGAGGTATGGATCGGCCCCGCCGCGGTGTTCGTGGGCGTAGGCCGTGGTCTGCGGCGAACGCAGGTTGCGGTCATCGGGAACCAGGGCGTGCAGGAGCAGGGCCAGCATCGAATCGCTTTTGCGTGGGTCGCGGTGTGAGGCGGGGGGCGTCAAGACGTGCGTGGCGTGTTTGGCGCGGGTCAGCGCCACGTAGAGGGTGCAGAGCTGTTCGTAGGCGTGTCGAGATTCGGCTTGGGCGTACAGGGCCTGGAGTTCGGGCAGGTGTTCGCGCAGCTCTCGTTTGCCGGCGCGGTAGACGGCGGTGACCGGGCCGGTGTCGCCGTCTCGCTGTTCGAGCAGGACGGGGCGGAAGCGCTGGTCGTCGTGCAGGTATGGCAGCACGACGGCGTCGAACTCGAGGCCTTTAGCGCGGTGCACGGTCATGATGCGGACGCGGCCGGTGGAGGGGTCTTCGACACGAGAGGCGCGGACGAAGCGGACGAACGCGTCGGGGCGGAGGATGGCGGCGGGGCGGTACCGTTCGGCGAGGCCGACGAGCTGGCGGAGGCGGCGTAGGCCCGCGGCGTCGCAGGCCGGGGCGAGCGCGGCGACCCAACGGGCGACGACGGCGGCGTAGCCGCGGGCGGCGAGTTCTTCGCGGATGCGGCGGCTGACGCGTTGGGCGTTGCCGGGGCGATCGGATTCGAGTTTGAGGACGGGGCCGAGCGGGGTGTGTGCGACATGGAACGCGGCGATCGCGTCGCCGGGGTGGTCGGCGAGAGTCATCGCGGCGAGTACGGCGTTGACGGCGGGGTGGTCGGTCAGGGCGGCACCGGTTTCACCGCTAGCGGGCAAGCCGAGCCGCCGGCAAGCTTGGAGCAGCGCGTTGGCTTGGGCGTTGGTGCGGACGAGGGCGCCGAAGCTCGCAGCGGGCCAGCGTTCGGCGAGTTGCTGGAGGTGTTGCGCGGTGCCGTGTTCGTGGGCGTGCGCCGAAGATGGGTCGGGATCGCCGTCTTGAGTTGAGGTTGAGGCGTCGTCGGTCGTGCTCGTGGGCGTGGTGATCAGACGGAATTCGCCGGGCAGTTCGGGGTCGGCGGCGGCGTGGGGCCGGAAGTCTTCGGCGAAGCGTTGCTTGGCTTGCGCGTGCGCTTCCCAGGCCGGTGTTTCGAGCAGCGGACCGAAGACCGCATTGACGGGATGCAGCACGCCGTCGCTGGAACGGAAGCTGCGGTCGAGGACGCGTTGGTCGAGGCCCGCCGGTTCGAGTTGGCGGACGAGGGTGTCGAAGAGCTCGACCCGGCCGCCACGCCAGCCGTAGATCGACTGCTTGGCGTCGCCGACCACAAAGAGCGTGCGGGAAGACGACGCGTCGACGGTGATCTCGTCGATGATGGGATGAAGCACGGCGAACTGGTCGACGGAGGTGTCTTGGAACTCGTCGATGAGCAGGTGTTCGATGCGGCCGTCGATACGGTACGTGAGTTCGTTGCGCCAACGCAGGACGGCGGGGTCGGTGGGGTGGGCCGAGTCCGGGTTAAGCAGGCGGAGGTGGCGGGCGAGTCGGTCGGTGAGGTCGGCGAAGAGCAGCACGTGTTGTTCGGCGCAGCGGTGCTCGAAGTGGTCGGCGAAGTGGTCGAGCAGCCGCCAGGCGCTGCGGTGCTGGAGGTTGAGGGTCTCGATGAGCCGGGCGAGGGCGTGGCGTCCGGCTTGCTCACACAGGACGCGCAGTTCCGGGGACATCGCTTGGCCGTAATACGTGCCGTCGGCGAGGGCGGCTTTGACGAGGCCTCCCCCGAGAAGGGCGCCCCACCGATGGGTGTGCAGATGGCCGAGCGCGGTGCCGAGCGCTTTGGCCCAACTGGCGTGGGCGCGTCCGGCTTTGGTGGTCGGTAATTGGGGCTTGGATTCGGCGAGCTGGACGGCCAGACGGTGCAGGTTTTCGTCGTCGAGCGTGCCCGGCGGGTCGAGTGTGGGCCAGGTGTCGCTGGCGCGGGCCTGCCGGAAGGTGGTGTACAGACCGTCGGCGTCGCCGCGGAAGATGCCGTCGAGGGAGGCGGTCACCGAACGTTTGGTCGTGTCGTGATGGAGTTGTCGCAGCAGGGTCAGCAGGGCGGCGAAGCCTTCGTCGGCGGCCTGCCCGAGCATGGCCTGGATCGCGGACTCTCGGAGTTCGGCGGCGAGGGCGCTGCCGTCGTCGGTGAGCGTCGGGTCGACGGGCAGGCCCAAATCGAGTGCAAAGACGCCGCAGAGCCGGGCGAAGAAGCCGTCGAGGGTGCCGATCGCCGTGCGATCGAGGCGATCGACGAGACGCGTGAGCATGTCCGCGCAATCGACGGAGCTGAGGCGCTGGGCGTCGGCGTAGAGCAACCCGTCGTCGCGGAGCGCGGCTTCGAGTCGTGTGCGTTGATCGTCGTCCAGCACGGCGCCGGCGAGGCGGGTGAGCACGCGTTGAAAGATCTCGCCGGCGGCCTTGCGGGTGAAGGTGGTGGCCAGGATGGTGGAAGGATCGACGCCGGCCCGGAGCAGCGCGAGGTAGCGCGTAGTGAGGGCGTAGGTCTTGCCCGTGCCGGCCGAGGCGCGGACCAGACGCCGTTGCGGGTTCGCTTCAGGCACGTCGTGTTCCCCCTTGATTGCGCAGGATTTCCCAGCGTGCGAGGTCGTCGATGCGTCCGGGCCAATCGTCGGCGCAGAGGGCGGAGAAGGCGTCGGGGTAGTCGGGTGGGGCGCCGGGGCGGAAATCGCGAGTGAGAATGCCGGTGAGTACGGCGTCGCGTTGTTCCGAAGCTTGTAGCCAGAAGCCTTCGTCGGCTTGGAGCGGCCGCCAGTCGGTCTCCTCGGGCTTACGGGGCAAGGCGACGTAGCCGAGTTCAACCGCGGAGGCGTCGAACGGTGCGAGGGTGGCGTCGCGACGGATCAGGTCGCGATACAAGGGCAGTTGCAGATCGGTCCAGACGTGCCGGCCGTTGCGTTGGCGGACGTGTTGCCGGAGCGGGTCGGCGGGCGTGTCACCGGTCTTGAAGTCGATGACGCGGACGCCCAACTCCGGGTGGTGGTCGATGCGATCGATCCGGCCTTCGAGCCGCACCGTGCCGGCGGGGACCGGGAAGTCGGCGGCGGCGGTGTATTCGATGTGGACGATCCGCCAGCCTTGTTCGTTCCAGTCGGCTTGCAGGCGGGCGTAGGCCTCGAGACGCTCTTCGGCAAAGGCGAGTTGGACGCGGACGGCGGGACGCGGGTCGGTGCCGAAGGCGCGGCGGGCGTGGCGGGTGAGCAGCGTTTGGAGTGTTTCGGCGATGACGGCAGGATCGGTGGATTCGCGCAGTTCGGCGGGCGATTGCCCGAAAGCGGCGAGCGCATCATGCAGGAGCGAGCCGAATGCAGGGGCGTCCATCTCCACCGCAGCGTCGTGGACGGGGC
Source organism: Planctomycetota bacterium (assembly GCA_039180415.1). Lineage (GTDB taxonomy): Bacteria > Planctomycetota > Phycisphaerae > Phycisphaerales > Phycisphaeraceae > CAZIXN01. The sequence continues at coordinate 9,049 of JBCDDH010000092.1, forward strand.
TGAGCTTCAGGACGTGGGCGAGGTAAAAGCGGTACGGGCAGGCAAGGTAGGTGCGCAACGCGGTGACGCCGAGCTTTTCGGGCAGCGGGGCGTCGGGTTGTGGACGAGGGATGACGAAGCGGTTGGTCGGGCCGGCGTTGAGCCACGGGCCGGTGTTCGGGGCGGTCCGTGAAGGCCGATGGGGCGTCGGCTGGTCGTAGAAGCGCAGCAGGCGGACGGCGGTGTCGGCCGAGGACGCGCCGCGAACCCAGAGCCGGCTGGGCTTGAGGGGTTCGTCGTCCTCACCCCGCCGCGCGGCGACCATCGCGAACGATACGCGGGACCGATGCGTGGCGGTCAGCAGGTAAGCGTCCCGGGCGAAACGAGCGTCGTTGTCAGGGACGCCCAGCCGAGTCCTCAGCGAGTCGGTGAGCAGCCCGTTTGCGTCATCGTTGACGGTGCTGGGCAGGAAGCCGTCGTTGGCGGAGGCGACGACGACGACCGGCGTGTCGTCGAGCGCGGCATCGAGCAGGCCCATGGCCTCGAGGTCGCCGGCGGTGGCGGGGTCGCGGGCGCGTTCTCCCGCGACTCGGGCTAAGGTCCAGCCGATGGCGGCGGCGACGTCGAGCGTCGGGTTGGCTTCGGGAAAATCGGGCAACTCGGCTTGTTCGCGTAGACGCGCAGCGAGCGTCTCCAGGGCTTGGACGGTGTCGGCGTCCCGGGCGCGTTCCGGGTTCAAGTCGTGTGGGCCGTAAATCGTTCGCAGCGCGTCGGCGATGAGCGGCGACCAACTAGACAGTGGGCGTTGCCCTTGGTCAGCCGAGGGGATCAGTGAACAAACGCGGCGGAACAGGCCGGCGATCGATTCGCCGCGCGACGGGCTTGCGCCGGGGCCCGGCGCATCGAGATCGGGTTTTTCCAGCCATTCGGCGAGCAACTCGCTGCGGAGCGTGCGGGTGGCCCACTCGTCGAGCAGGGTCGGCCAGTCGATGTCGGAATCGAAGCCGGTGCCGCCCGGCCCGTTGAGCCAAGCTTGCAGGTCGGGGTGACGAACCAGTTCGGCCAGCGCGTCGAGCCGGCGGGTCTTCAACAGGCGGGCGAGGCTGTGCAGGAGTGTGGCCGGGGCGGCTTCGTTCAGCGGCCGGCCGGCGGCGGTGCGGGCGGTGCCGCCGGCGACGCGGACGGCGCGGATCACGGCGGGGCCACGGGATTCGTCGGCGAGCGCGAGCGTGATGTGTCGTTCTTCGAGCGGGCGGCCGTGTTGCGCTTGCCATCGGTCCGCGGCGTCGGCGATGGCATGCGCAACGGCATCGGCTTCATCGCCGCGGCGGTCGACAACGCGAAGCGAATCGATCGGCAGGCCGACCGGCGGCTGGGTCCACGCGTCGCGGACGAGGCCCCCGAATCGGTCGAATCGATCGGCGCGCGACGCGTCGGCGAACACGAGCGGCGTGACCGATACGCATCGCTCAAAAACGGCTTGCTGAAGCGGCGTCTGGTCGGCCAGTGCGGCGAGGAAGACCGGGGCCTGCCAGACGGGACGGCTCATGTCGTCGATCACGGCGCGGCGAGCGGATTCGCGGTCGGTCAGCATCCACTGGGCGAGCGTGGCCAGCGCGGCGTCGTCCAGCGCGGCGAGCACGGCCCAGCGGGCTTGGCTGCCCGCGGCTTGCTCGGCAGCGTCGCCGAAGTCAGCCAATCCCGAGGCGAGTTGTTCGCGTAGCCGGACCAGGCGTTGGGCGAGCGACCACCAACCCGGCCAATCGTCGGGGGAAGGTGGCGCGGGCACGAGCGCGGCCAGGCGATGGTGTCCGGCCTCCCGCGCGTCGGGCGTTGGGGTGTCGGAACCGGCGAAGGCCCGCAGCACCGAGACCCAGGCCAGACACGTTTCCAGGTCATTGGCGACGCGGGGCGCATCGGCCGGCCGTGCGGATTGGGTCCACGCGTCCAGGAAGGCGCCGGGCGTCACGAGGTGGGGCGGTACGAGCACCGGCCGGCGTTCCAGCAGCAACGCTTCGAGCCGACGCCCCGCGCGGGCGGTGGGCACGACCACCCAGGCGTCGCCGTGGTCGCGGTCGAACCGGTCGATCAGCCAATCGGCGACGGCAGGTAGAGCGGGCCGGTCCCAGCCGAGGAAGACCCGCTGAGATTCGCCGGGATCGTTCGGCTGCGGGTCCGCGTGCATCGAGGAATCGTATCGCAACCGTTGAGGGTTCAGCGGCTTCCAAGGTTTTGCGGGAGCGCTATACTCGGCCTATGAGCAGCATCGATGATCGGATCGCGCAGTGGGAAAAGATGACGCGGGAAGCGCCCGATGACATGGCGTTTTTCTCGTTGGGTTCGGCGTACCGCGAGGCCGGCCGACACGACGACGCGGCCCAGGCGTTCGAACGGTCCATTGAACACAACCAGGGGATGTCGCGGGCTTATCAGTATCTCGGCGAAGCGCAGATCAAACTGGGTGACGAGGCCGGGGCCGGCGCGACGCTGACCAAGGGTTACGCGGTGGCGGCGGAGCGGGGCGACGTGATGCCCAAGCGTTCGATCGAGGCGATGCTGGATAAGCTCGGGCTGCCCCTGCCGGAAGTCGAAGACGCGGACGCCAAGCGGGCGGCGGTTGAGGCCGAGTCGGCGGGACGCATGGTGCTCGACAAGCGGGCCGGCGTTCCGCAGCCGAAGCTCGACGGCCCGCCGATGCGGGGCCCGGTCGGCGCGTACATCTTCGCGCACTTCGGGCAGATCACGTGGAGCCAGTGGATCGGTCAGGGCACGAAGGTGATCAACGAACTCCGGCTGGACTTCTCGAAGCCCGAGCATCAAGACTTGTACGAAGAGCAGATGCTCGAATGGCTGGGCGTCACGACGGACGAAGTGGAGGCGTTTGCCGCGTCGCAGCCCGCGGAGGCGTGAAACGTCCGAGGGCCCGCAACGGATTTATCCCTTCACGGCACCGAGTTGGATGCCCGCGACGAGTTGCTTCTGCAGCACGACGAAGACGACGATCATCGGCAGGACGGACATGGTGACGGCCGCCATGAGCAGGTTGGTTTCCTGGCCGGCCGAGCTGTCGAAGTAGAGCAGGCCGATGGGCAGGGTGTAGCGGTGCTCGCTCTTGAGCATGACCAGCGGCCAGAAGAACGAGTTGTAGTTGCCCATAAACGTGAAGATCGCGAGGGTGACCAGGCCCGGTCGGGCGAGCGGCAGGATGACGTCCCAGTAGGTGCGCCACTTGCTTGCGCCGTCGATCTCGGCGGCCTCGTCGAGGCTCGCGGGGATGCCGAGCATGAATTGTCGGAGCAGGAACGTGCCGAACGCCGTAAACGCGGCGGGCAGGATCAGGCCCGCGAGCGTGTCTACCAGGCCGAGGGTGATCATGATCTGGTAGTTGGGGATCATCATGACC
>JBCDDH010000093.1:0-12248 GCA_039180415.1 Planctomycetota bacterium
GCCTGATTCGCCGATGTACCCGGGAACGACCGGCGGACGGCCCGCTGCCACCGAACCCCGCTCCGCCCCCCGATCCGCCCTCCCGCATGATCACGCCCCTCGCCATCTACGGCTGGCTGCCCCTGGTCCTGGGGCTGTTCCTGATCATGCCGCCCAAGCGCGCGGTGCTGTGGGCGTTCTTCCTGGCCTGGCTGTTCCTGCCGATGGCCAAGTACGAGCTGCGCGGCCTGCCCGACTACACCAAGATGTCCGCGACCTGCTTCGGCGTGTTGCTGGGCGTGATGCTCTTCGACTTCGGCCGGCTGACGATGTTCCGTTTCAAGTTCATCGACCTGCCGATCATGTTTTTCTGCATGGCCGCGCCCGTCTTGACCGCGATGAGCAACCGGCCGGACCTGAAGCTCTACGACGGGATGTCTGAAGTCATGGCGCTGTCCACCGCGTGGCTGCTGCCGTACATGATCGGCCGGCTGTACTTCACCGATCTCAAGGACATGCGCACCCTCGCGGTCGCCTTCCTCGCCGGCGCCCTGGTGTACGTGCCCATCTGCTGGTTCGAGGCCCGCTTCTCGCCGCAGCTGCACCGCTGGATCTACGGCTTCCATCAGCACCACTTCGTCCACGCCGACCGCGGCGGGTTCCTCTTCTCCTTCCGGCCGCGCGGGTTCATGCAGTCGGGCCTCATGACCGCGACCTGGATGTGCTCGGCGGCGTTGATCGCGTGGTGCCTGTGGGCCGCCCGGGCGAAGCTGCAGTTCGCCCGCTGGACCGTGCCGACGATCGCCGTGCTGGCCGTCCTGGGCCTCACCGCGCTCATTGCCAAGGGCATGGGCGCACTGGTCCTCGCGTTTGGGGGGTTTGTGGTCTTGCTCCTGACGCGCTTCGTCAACACCCGCGTCTTTATGGTCGCCCTGTTATGCGTCGCGCCGATGTTCGTGCTCACCCGCTCCCAAGGGCTCTGGGACGGCACCGCCGCCGTCAATTTCATCGAGAGGATCAACCCCGACCGCGCCCATTCGTTGCAATTCCGCTTCGATAACGACACCGTCCTGGTTGAAAAAGCGCTCCAACGCCCGGCGTTCGGTTGGGGCGGCTACGGCCGAAACCTGGTCCGTAGCGAGGACGGCGCCCGCGTCGCGGTCACCGACGGCATGTGGATCATCTTCGCCGGCAAGTTCGGCTTCGTGGGCCTACTCAGCTTCATGCTCGCGCTGGCCATGCCCACCATCCTGTTCGTCAGGCGCTACCCGCCGAGGATGTGGCTCACGCCCGCCGTCGCGCCCGCCACCGGGCTGGCCACCGTCGTCGCGATCTACCAGATCGACAACCTCTTCAACGCGATGGAGAACCCGCTGTTCTTCCTGATCGGCGGCGGGCTGTGTTCGGCCATGACCACGAGCCTGGTCGTCGCGCGACGCAAGCCGACCGCCGCCCCGATCGTCACGCCCGACGCCGCCGCGCCGGCCCCCACGCCGACCGGGCCCGGCTTCGGCCCCGCCGTCTCGCCCGCGCGCTCCGACGCGCGTCCCGCCTGAACCCCGACCGTGACCGCCGCCCCCGCGACGACGATCGCTCCGCCGCCGCAAGCCGGCGCCGCCCCACGCACCCATTGGCGCAGCTTCGACCTGCTCCGCGGGCTCGCCGCCGTGCTGATGGTCGTCAATCACGTCGGGTACATGCTCACCGCCAAAGACGCCCTGCCGCGGGTGCACGCCGACTCGGACGCCGGCGTGGTCTTCAGCACCCCGCTGCAGTGGGCCGTGCTGCTCGGGGCTTTCGCCCCGGCGGCGTTCTTCTTCGTGACGGGCCTGGGCTACGGCATCCAGAGCGGCCGCACGAAGCCCAAGCGGTTCGTCGACCTGACCGAGAAGGTGCTGATCCTCCTGCTGGCCGACGCGTTGATGTGGCGGACGGCGGGCTTCGACTTCGGGCTGGACTTCTTCGGCTTCATCGCGTTGTCGATGCTGGTGCTCACGGCGTTGCTCAAGCTCGACGCCCGGACCAACCACACCGACGCCACGCCGCGTCGGCTCACGCGCTCGGCTCGGGCCGCGGGCGTGCTGCTGTTCGCGGTGCTGGGGTTGCGGTTTGTGGCCGGTCCGGCGGCGGAAAGGCTGCTGGGCATGGAGCCGGGCGGCTGGCTGGACGTGGTCACCGGCCGCAACGTCCCGGGGGGCGGCGGCCCGGGCGCGGTGGCCGAGCGCGCGCCGGGCGCGTGGGACGTCGGCATCTCGTTCCCGCCGATCCCCTGGTTGGTGTTCCCCTTGGCGGGCTTCGTGCTGGGGGCGTGGTTGAAGGCCCGGCGCGCGTGGGTCGAAAGCCATCGCGGCGGGTTCGCCTTGTTCCTGCTCGCCGGCGCCGGGGTGTGCGTCGCGGGGGTGGCCTTGCTGCTGTGGCGCGGCGGCGTGCTGCACCGCTGGGGCACGATCTCCGTCGCGTCGGTGCTGGGCGGGTTCGCGGTGCTCGCGGCGTTGACCGCGCTCGCCGTCTTCGTGGAAGAGCGAACCGGCGGCGGCCGCCGGGTCGTCGACGCGCTGAGCCTCCGCGGCATCGCCGCCTTCTCGGTTGTGCCGCTGCACTTCCTGTTGATCGGCCTTGCGACGCTGGCCGGCCTGCGGCCGCAAACCGCCGTGGGCATCACGCTCGCCATCGCGACGATCCTGATCGTCGTCATGCTGATCGCGCCCCGCTTCGTCCCCCTGGGCAAGGCCGTCGCCCAGGCCGCTTCCCGCGGCGGGGCCTGGCGTTACTGGCTCGCGGGCCTGGCGGTCCCGGTCGCGCTCCTGCTGGCCGTGACGCCCGGCTCGGTGGGCGACCCGGCGCTGCGGCGGGTGATCGTCGCGTCGGGGCAGCTCGTGCTCTGCGTGATGCTCGTACTGCCCCCGCCGCGCACCCGATAACCCCGGCAACCGCGGTCGACGCGCAAACGCACGCCGCGCCGCCGCCGATGTAAAACACATCGCGGCCTCCGCCGTTCGCTTTCGCTCCCCGCCCCCAACCCCCGCCGCCATGCCCCACGCCAGCCCCTCCGACCCCGGAAACGTCCCTGTCTTCGTCCTCTGCGGCGGCCTGGGCACCCGCTTCCGCGAGCAGACCGAGTTCCGGCCCAAGCCCATGATCCAGATCGGCCAACACCCGATCGTCTGGCACATCATGTCCACCTACGCCCGTCACGGCTTCAAGAAGTTCGTGCTCTGCGCCGGCTACAAGTCCGAATCCATCAAGGACTACTTCCTCAACTACGCCGCGATGAACTCCGATTTCACGGTCGATCTCGCGGGTAACGGCAAGGCCACCGTCCACTCCGTCGACCACGACCAGGACTGGGAAGTCACCGTCGCGTACACCGGCGAGCTCACCATGACCGGCGGCCGCATCGCCATCGCCACCGACAAGTACCTCGGCGACGCCGAGCACTTCGCCGTGACCTACGGCGACGGCGTCACCGACGCCAACTTCACCGACGAGTTCGCCTTCCACCTCGGCCACGACCGCCTCGGCACCGTGCTGGGCGTCAACCCGCCCTCGCGCTTCGGCGAGCTGAAGCTCGACGGCGACGCCGTAACCGAATTCGCCGAGAAGCCCGACCTGGCGAACAACTGGATCAACGGCGGGTACTTCTTCTTCCGCCGCGGGTTCACGAAGTACCTGGACCCAAACGACGCCGGTCTGATCCTCGAAAAAACCCCGCTCATCCGGCTCGCCCAGGACGGCCAACTGTCCATGTTCAAGCACCGCGGCTTCTGGCAGTGCATGGACACCCAGCGCGACTGGGACGGCCTGAACCAGATGTGGACCACGAACACCGCCCCCTGGGCCGTCTGACGATCACGGGCCCGGAGCCAGGCCCCGCCGACCCCGAAGCCCGCGGCCCTGAGCCCTGGGACCTGGGCCCCGGGTTTTCTCGGCCCGTTGCGTTTTTCCCGCCGTATCGCGTACAACCCACCCGGCGAAATGGCCGATGGGCCATCCAGCGGTCCGCTCACCCCGCGACCCCGCATCCCCGCGACCCAGGCACCCCCCCGGAAACCCACCATGCGCGTCCTCGTCACCGGCCACCGCGGCTACATCGGCGTCCACCTCGTCCAGATCCTCAAGGAAGCCGGCCACCACGTCACCGGCGTCGACGTCGACCTCTTCGAAGGCTGCGCCTGGCGGCCCTACACCCCCGCCGACGTCGAACTCGCCAAGGACGTCCGCGACCTCACCGAGCAAGACCTCGACGGCATCGACGCCGTGTGCCACCTCGCCGCGATCTCCAACGATCCGATGGGCGACATGGACCCGGAGATCACCTACAGCATTAACCGCGACGGCAGCGTCGCGCTCGCCAAGCTCGCCAAGCAGGCCGGCGTCGGGCGGTACCTGTTCTCCGGCTCGTGCTCGGTCTACGGCAAGGGCGACAACCCCGAGATCGCCCTGGGCGAAACCGACAAGCTGAATCCCCTCACGGCTTACGCGATCTCCAAGATCGAAACCGAACAGCAGACCGCCGACCTCGCCGACGACGGCTTCTGCGTCAGCTGGCTCCGCAACTCGACCGCCTACGGCCACAGCCCGATGCTCCGCATCGATCTGGTCGTAAACAACCTGCTCGGCTCGGCGCTTTCGTACGGCGAGATCCGCATCAAGTCCGACGGCAGCCCCTGGCGACCGCTCATCCACTGCTACGACATCGCCGGCGCCTTCCGCGCGTTCTGCGAAGCCGACGCCAAGGTCATCAACGGCCAGGCCGTCAACATCGGCGGCAACGACGAGAACTATCAGGTGAAAGACGTGGGCGACCAGGTCGAGCGTCTGATCCCGTCGGCCAAAGTCGTCTACACCGGCGAGCACGGCGAAGACTCCCGCGACTACAAGGTCAACTTCGACAAGCTCAACACGCTCCTGCCCGACTTCAAGCTCAAGTACAACCTCGTCTCGGGCATGGAAGAACTCCACAAAGAAATGGTCGACCACGGCTTCGGAGCCGAACACTTCGAGTCCGACCAGTTCGTCCGCCTCCGCACCCTCAAGGACCGCTTCGACCGCATCGGCGTGACGACGGGAGCTTGACCTTCTGACGAGCCGCGACCGTCAGGGAGCGGGCCCGGCTCGGCTGTCACTCCACCCGCTCCCTCACGGTCGCGGCTCGTCAGGCATCCCCATGATCTTTAACCCCACCCCCCTGCAAGACGCCTTTGTCATCGACCTCGAAAAGCGCGGCGACGAGCGTGGCTTTTTCGCCCGCGTGTTCTGCGAAAACGAGTTCCGGCAGGCCGGCTGCCCCGACCGCTTCGTGCAGGTCAACAACTCCAGCTCGGCCGACGTGGGCACGCTCCGCGGCATGCACTACCAGCTCGGCGACGACTTCGCCGAGACCAAGGTCGTCCGCTGCATCAAGGGCGCGTTGTGGGATTGCATCATCGACCTGCGTCCCGATTCGCCGACGTTTAAGCAATGGTTCGGCGAGACGCTCTCGGCCGAGAACCGCAAGATGATGATGGTGCCGCGCGGCTTTGCCCACGGCTTCATCACGCTCGAGCCCGACACTGAGGCGTTCTACTTCGTCGATAACTTTTATGCCCCCGACGCCGAGCGCGGCATCCGGTACAACGACGCCGAGTTCGGCATCGCGTGGCCGACCGAGCCGAAGGTGCTCAGCGATAAGGACACGGGCTGGCCGGACTTCGACCCGAAGTTCCACCTCGGGCAGTGATCCGCCGACGAGCCGCGACCGTCAGGGAGCGGGCCCGGCTCGGTGCAACAACGACGACGGGCGGTGCCCGCTCCCTCACGGTCGCGGTTCGTTGAGCAACTTATGAACATCCTCTTCACCGGCGCCAGCTCGTTCACGGGCTATTGGTTCGTCAAGCAACTCGCCGAGGCGGGGTGGAACGTAACCGCGACCTTTACCCGTAAAAATGGAACGGTTTACGCCGACGGCGGTGTACGCGAACAGCGTGTCGCGAGGGTGCAGGAATTCTGCAAGCCAGTTTGGGATTGCCGCTTCGGCGACGAGAAGTTCCTCGACTTGTTGAAAACCGGCGACTTCAATCTCCTTTGCCACCACGCGGCGGACGTGACGGATTACAAGTCGCCAGATTTCGATTGCTCCGGCGCGGTCGCGAACAATACCCGCGACATACAAAACGTGGTCCGGTTGCTCGCGGAACACCGCGGCGTCCAAACCCCGCCGATCCTGTTAACGCAATCCGTCTTCGCGGGCGGATACGGGGCCGGGACTCTGAACGCCGACGGCGAGCTGCCGCACTTTTCTCCGTATGGTCTAAGCAAGGCGTTAACCGCGCAGCTGTTCCGGTACTACTGCGACCAAGCAGGCGTCCCGGTGGGGGAGTTTGTTATTCCCAATCCGTTCGGCCCTTACGAGGAGCCGCGGTTCACGAACTATCTGATGAAAACATGGTTCGCGGGGAACAAGGCCGGCTGCAACACGCCCGCGTACGTCCGCGACAACATCCACGTCGAGCTGATGGCTCGCGCCTACGTCTCGTGTGCCCAGCAGCTGATGGCCATCCCGGATTGGACGGTATACGGCCCGCACGGCTACATCGAAACCCAGGGCGCGTTCGCCGAGCGGTTCGCGCGGGAGATGCGGAAACGCTTGAATTTGCCTTGCGAACTGGAACTCGCGGATCAGACCGAGTTCACCGAGCCGCGCATCCGCATCAACGTGGACACGCCGGACGCGGCGGGGTTGGGATTCGACGAGAGCAAAGCCTGGGACGACGTCGCGGCGTTCTACCAATCCCTTTACGGATGAATCACGCGGGTTGGCCTGGTCGCTTAAGCGACCAGGCCGGGCACGCTATTCACGCGGCGTTTGGGGATCGATCACGTTCGGCGTGGTCGGGTTGGGCGTGCCGGTCTCGGGGTTGACGACGTGGGGCGGCTTGAAGCCGGTGAACAAGACGCTGGTCTTCAAGGCGTCGCGGAGGAAGCGGGCGGGCAGGCCGTGGTCTTTGCCGGTGAGCGGTTGGGTCAGGCGGCACAGCGCGGTGCCGGCGATCAGCGCGAGGTCGGCCAGCGCGGCTATGGGTTTGCCGTGGTGCTTGAGCCAGTAGCGGTGGCGGGCCTGGAACCAGTAGGCGGCGCGGGGCTTGGCTTTCTTCTTGGCTTTGGCGGCCGCGTCGGTCTGGGCGTGGGTGACGCCGGTGGTTTGCCCGACGAGGTGGACGACGCGGGAGGCGGGCACGTACCACGTTTCGTAGCCGGCTTTCTTGGCGCTGTGGCAGTAGTCGATGTCGTCGAAATAGGTGTAGTAGGCGTCGTCGAGCGGGCCGATCTGCTCGAGGACGTCGCGGCGGATGATCAAAGACGCGCCGGCGACCCAGTCGGCCTTCGCGTTGCCCGGCGGGATCGGCATGCCCACCGCTTGGTTCCGCAGCAGGCGGTAGATCGGGCCAAGATGCGAAGCGCTTTGGAATTCGCTGCGGAGCGAGAAGAAGCGGAACGCGGAGACCTGGGGGTTGGCGGACGCCGCGGCCGCTTGAGCGCCGCGGCTTTGCAGCCAATCGGTCGGGGTCGGGTGGCTGGGGGGGAGGTCTTCGAGGCGGGAGCCGGCACAGCCGACGCGGGCGTTCCGCGGATCGTCCATGAAAGCGACGAGTTCGCGGAAGGCCCCGGGGTAGGGGAGCGTGTCGTTGTTGAGCAGCAGGACGTAGTCCGGCGGGTTTTCGGACGCCAGCGCGGGGCGGATCACGGCGTTGTTGCCGCCGCAAAAGCCGAGGTTGGGAGCGATGGCGGTGAGGGCGCACCAGTCGGCGTAGCCGCGGTCGGCGATGAAATCGGCGAGGCGTTTCGCTTCGCCGGGCTTGGAGCCGTTGTCGCAGAGGCCGACGCGGATGCCCGGACGCCCGCAGCTGTCGGAGACCTCGTCGCGGATCGGGGCGATGGCGTCGAGGCAGTCGGCCGTAAGCTGGAAGCCGTTGTAGTTGACGAGGACGATCAGGAGTTTCATGCGGGTTGGGCGTGATGGTGGCGAGTGGCTGGTGTCGCCGGTTTGGCCGATAGTGAGAGATAGGATCGACGTGATCCGGACCCGCCCGCAAGGCCCAGGACTCTCCGCCGCAAGGTATCGGACGTGCCCCCCGAAGCACCGAAGCAAGCCGCGCCCGAACTGATGGACCACGCCCGCACCGGCACCGGCGCGGACGGCCTGGGTTTATGCGCGTTGATCCGGGAAGACCTGGCGACGCACGGCGGCGACTGGACCCGGCCCGGCTTCCGCGCGCTGGCGGTGTACCGCTTCGGCGTGTGGCGGATGCGGTGGCCGAAGGCGGTGCGGTTCCCGCTGTCCGTGCTTTATCGGATGATGCAGCGCAAGGTGCGGAACACGTACGGCATCGAGCTGGAATACTCGGCGAAGGTCGGTCGGCGGCTGACGATCGAACACCAACACGGCATCGCGATCCACGGGTGCTGCGTAATCGGCGACGACTGCTTCGTGCGGCAGGGCGTAACCCTGGGGAACAAGACGCTGGACCGGCCGTATGACGCGCCGCGGTTGGGCGACCGGGTGAACGTCGGCGCGGGGGCGAAGGTGTTGGGCGCGGTGAGCCTGGGCGACGGATCGCAGGTCGGGGCGAACGCGGTGGTGCTGAAAGACGTGCCCGGCGGGGCGATCGCGGTCGGGGTACCGGCGGTGGTGAAGGGCGTCGCGCGTGAAGTCGGAGCCGACCCCGCGGCGGCACCGCCGCGGGCTTTCGTGGAGCAGGGACATGAGTGAAGCCGGCGATGAACGCGTGGGCGTGGTGGTGATCGGCCGGAACGAGGGGCCGCGGCTGTCGCGGTGCCTGTCGTCGGTGACCCGCGACGACACGACGGTGGTGTACGTCGATTCGGCGTCGAGCGACGGGAGCGTCGAACGCGCGAAGCAGTTGGGCGTGCACGTGCTCGAATTGTCCGGCGGGAAGATGACGGCGGCGCGCGGGCGGCAAGCCGGGCTGGACTGGCTCGGCCGGGAGCACCCGCAGATCGCGTGGGTGCACTTCATCGACGGCGACTGCGTGATGGACCCGGACTGGCTGGACGCGGCCAAGGCGACGCTGCGGAGCGACGCGTCGTACGTCGGCGTGACGGGGCGGCGGCACGAGGCGGACCTGGCGGGCTCGGTGTGGAACCGGCTGATCGACATGGACTGGAACCTCGAGCCGGGCGAGGTGCCTTACTTCGGCGGCGACGCGTTGGCGAAGATCGACGCGATCGCGGCGGTGGGCGGGTGGAACCCGGGATTGATCGCCGGCGAAGAACCCGAACTCTGCTTCCGGATGCGCAAGCAGGGCGGGCGGGTCTGGCGGCTCGACCGGTTGATGTGCGAGCACGACATCGCGATGACGCGCTTCGGGGAGTACTGGAAGCGCAGCCGGCGCTCGGGGCACGCGTACGCGGAGGTCGGCTGGCTGCACCGCGACGGCGACGGCTGGCCGTGGCTGACGCGGGCGGTGGCGTTGGTGCTGCAGGGGTTGGTGTTGCCGGCGTTGATCGTGGCGGCGCTGATCGCGGCGGCCGCGTGGTGGCCGGCGGTGTTCGTCGCGGCGGTGCTGGTCGCGCCGTTTTTCTGGTGGACCGCGCGGATGGTGCGGTGGTGCACGAAGCGCGGCTACCCGTTCGGCGATTCGCTGCGGTACGCGGCGGCGAACGTGGCGTGCCGGCCGGCGGGGGCGTGGGGCGTGCTGCAGTACGTGTGGGGCTGCTTGACGGGGCGGCGGACGACGCTGATCGAATACAAGGCCGGGGCACCCAAGACCTCCGAGGCGGCGGCGTGAAGCGCTTGCTCTACGGGTTTTACGGCGGGGCGGCGGACGGGAGCGCGGCGGCGATGCGGCTCACGGCGTCGGCGCGCGGAGCCTGGGCGCGGTTCCGCGCGTTGGCGGCGTTGCGTTCGCGGGTGGATCGGGGTTGGAGCGCCGTACCGAGCACGACACGGTTCGACGGGCCGGTGGGGGCGTCTCGAGGTTGCCGGCTGCGGCTGGGCGAACACGTGCGTTTCGGGCGGGGCGTGTGGCTGGAGACCGGCGACGCGGGCCGGATCACGATCGGTCGTCATGTACGACTCAACGCGGGCACGTTCGTGGTCAGCCACGCGGCGGTGACGATCGGCGACGACGTGTTGATCGGCGAGTACGTGTCGATCCGCGACGGGAACCACGGCGTCGCCGACCCCGCGGCCGCCGGGCCGATGCGGCTGCAGCCGATCGACGCGGAGCCCGTGACGATCGGCGACGGGGCGTGGATCGGACGAGGCGCGACGGTGCTGCGGGGCGTGACGATCGGGAAAGAAGCGGTGGTGGCGGGCAACGCGGTGGTGACCAAGGACGTGCCCGAAGGCGCGGTCGTGGCGGGCGTGCCGGCGAAGGTGGTGCGGTTTCGGGACGGGTTTGGAGCGGAGGGGTGAGCGCGGAAGCGACGCCGCGTCGGGCCGGGGAAGGCGGGGTGCGCGTCGCGCTGCCGACGGTCGCGTACGTGGGGGCGGTGCTGCCCAAGCGGTCGGAGACGTTCGTGTACCGCGAGGTGCTGGGCCTGCGGGCGCGGGGGCACGGCGTGGTGGCGGCGTCGCTGCGGCCGGCGGCGGCGGCCGAGTTTCACGACGACGCGGCGCTGCGGGCGTTGGCGGAAGAAGCGGTCGTGGCATACGGCGACGGCTGGGCGGGCCGAGGACTGAGCGAAGCGCTGCGTCGCCCCGGTCGGGCGGCGCGGGCGGGTTGGCGGCTGGTGACGGCCGGGCTGGTGTCGCGGGACTTGGGGCTCCGCGGCTGGACGAAGCTGCCGGCCCAGTGGTGGGGCGGCCTGGCGTTGGCCTCGTCGCTGCGCGGGCGGAACGTCGGCCACCTCCACGCCCACATGGCCCACGCGCCCGCGACCGTCGCGATGGTCGCCGCCGACGCGCTGGGCGTGGCGTTCAGCTTCACCGGCCACGCGGCGGACCTGTTCCGCGACCGGGCCCTGCTGCGGGCCAAGCTCCGGCGGGCGGCGTTCGTGGCGTGCATCTCGGAATGGCACCGCGGCTGGTATCGGCAGGTGGAGCCGGCGCTGCCCGACGCGCGGCTGCCGGTGATCCGCTGCGGCGTGAACCTGGACGAGTTTTCGCCCGGGGACGGTGCGGGGCGTCCGGCCGCAGGCGGCGTGGTGGTGCTGGCGGTGGGCCGGCTGGTGGCCAAGAAGGGGTTCGACGTGCTGCTGCGGGCTTGGGCGGCGTGGTTGAGCCGGCACGGATATTTGCGGAGTGCCGGCGTGGATCAGTCCGATCATCCGGAACAAACCTATCCGGAACATCCCTACGACGGTTCAACCGCGCAAGCGTCTGGCCCGATGTGCGTCATCATGGGCGATGGGCCCGAAGGAGACACCCTGCGCAGGCTGGCCAATGATCTGGATCTGGGAGAACACGTGAGCTTCACCGGAGCCGCCAACCAGGAGCAAGTCCGTGTCGCGATGCGGGATTGCGACGTGTTCGCGCTGCCCTGCCGGCCGGCGTCCGACGGCGACCGCGACGGCATCCCGGTGGTCATGATGGAGGCGATGGCCTGTGGAAAACCGGTCGTCGGCGGAGATCTTGCGGCCATCCGCGAGTTATTGACCGATAATTCCGGGGCCCGCCGCGTGGAACCCGGAAACGAAGTTATGCTCGAACAAGCGTTGGAGGAGTTACTTGGAGACGCCGACGCCCGGGCGGAAGCCGGCCGCCGCGGCCGGATGCGCGTCGCGGAGGAGTTTTCCGACGGGGTGAACTTGGATCGACTGGAGAAGGAACTGGAAAGCGTGACGCACGGGAGTGAGCCAAGGGGTCGATCGGACCATGGGTGACCGCAGCTACTGCCTGATTACGCCGGTCCGCGACGAGGCGAAATACGCCCGGCGGACCCTCGACTCGGTGCTCGGCCAGACCGAGCCGCCGACGCGGTGGATCATCGTCGACGACGGCAGCACCGATCAGACGCCCAAGATCCTCGCCGAATACGCCGCCAAATACCCTTGCCTCCAGATCGTCACCCGCACCAACCACGGCGCCCGCCGCGTGGGCCCGGGCGTGATCGAAGCGTTCTACGAGGGCTACCGCGCCGCGGACATGAAGCAGTTCGCGTACGTCGGCAAGATCGACCTGGACCTGCCCAAGCGGGGGTTGCGTTCCATTTGATCGAGCAGGATCTCGAAGTAGCGCGGCGGCAGGGACAGGTCCAGGTCGATCTTGCCGACGTACGCGAACTGCTTCATGTCCGCGGCGCGGTAGCCCTCGTAGAACGCTTCGA
>JBCDDH010000094.1:0-11628 GCA_039180415.1 Planctomycetota bacterium
ACCCGCCCACCGCGAAACCCGCGGCTTGCGACGGATCCGGAAGTCTGCGTTGTCATCTTCGAACCCCTGAAGAAAAACGACTCGTGACCCGCAACCGGAAAGCAGATCGGCGACGGCCGTTATCGCGTCATCAATCAGATCCGTCAACCCCTCCTTGGGGCAATCGGTCAAAACGATCAAAAAGATTGCCGTCAGGATCTTTCCCTTTAATCCAGCCCGCGCGGAACAGCAGATCGCCTTCCCGTTGCAACGGGCCGAATCGGCCACGCTTCACACCGACCCAACAGCAGCGCCGACCTGACGTTCCGCCAAGTCAATGGCACCTCGTCGCCTCGCTCTGGTGTTCACTTTCGTTGCTGGTCGAGATCAAGTGCAACCAGATATGAACCCTTAAGTTGTCCTTGCGAGGCAGAAAACATGATCCCGTTGGCTAAACATAGGTGGTTGTCAGCCGAAGCGTGACTACCGCCGACTGCCGCATTTTCTTGAGATGCCGGGGGTTGCAGATCTAACCCTGAAAGCACTCCTAACCCGGAGGCCACAGGTTCGAATCCTATCCACAGATGAGTTGTTACGTCGCAACCTCAAAACCATGGTGTTCGAACGTCGGATTGTTGTTATTGACTATCTGAAGATTTGCGGAGTACGGCCTAACCGGGCGCGGGTATGAAGCCGATCGTTGAGTTGAGGATGCGCTCGCGGGTCTGCTGCTGCTCGACCGAAGCGGTCTGGGCCCGGAGGTCATCGAGGTTGGCTTGACAGGTCGGGCAACCGACGGCTTCGAGATGCGCTCGAACATAATTCATCCAGGGTTCGCCCAAGGTGCCCAGGAGATAACCGCCGATGGTGCTGCGTTTGGGGCAGCCGAGGCGGTATTCGCGCCACAGACCGGCGAGCGTCTGGTCGTCGGGCAGCCTGGGATTCGCGGCCGAACCGGCAACGGTCTCGCGGAGGCGTTGCAGCGCCCGGTGCTTGACGACGCCGACGCGGCTGCCGGTCACCCCGGCGCGCGTGGCGATGTCCTGGTTGCCCAAGCCGGACGTGAAGACCAGGTCAACCACGAGCAGGTCGTCGAAACGTTGTTTTTCTTGCAGCCCGTGCGCCAGCGCTCGCAACGCACCGACGAGTTCTTGCTGAGCACCGGTCGCGTCTTCATCGCGCCGGATGTAGAAGCTGGGCGACGGGTCGCGCGAGGTCAGTTGGTCCTCGGTCGCTGCTTGCATCGAATCGGCCGGCCGACGCCCTCGGAACTGATCGATCACGCGCCGACGCAGGATCGTGAACAGGTACGTCTCGAGCCCCGCGTCGCCGCGGTACCGGTGCAGGCTCTGCAGGAACGCGAGGAACGTCTCCTGGACCAGGTCCTCGGCCGACGCGGGATCGCGCGAACTCGACCGCGCGAACGCGACCAACCGGCCTTGGTACAGCGAAACCAGTTGCCGCCACGCCTCCGCGTCCCCCCGGCGCACGCCGTCGAGCAACAAGCGGTCAGCCTCGGACAGTTCAGCCATGTTGCGAAGAGAGAGGAAAAGAGAAAAGGGCTTCGGGGTCCGTCGACTCGGTCTAGATTCGCATCAGAATAAACAACAGCCCCACGATCGCCGTGAAACTCGCCGCCGCCCGCAGCGGCCAGAGGTAGTAGTGCTTCGTCAGGGCGTTGAGCAAGGCATACACCAACAGGATGAGAACCACCAACACACCGATGGACACGGCCTGACTGAACCGGCGGTGCTGCTGGGCCTGAGCGGCTTCGGCGGTATCTCGTCCGACCTGTTCGACCGCGGCGTGGATCGACCGCCGCGCTTCCGATCCGGCGTCAACCAGCACCGCCGCGCGGTACAGCCGGCCGTAAGGCCGGTCGATGCGTTGCACGAAACGGTCCCGAATCAGTTCGTGGCCGTGGATCACGCCCTCGACCGCGGCGTGTTGCCGCTGCGGCTCGGTCGTGTGCGGAGCGCCCACGATGCGCTTGGGTAGGGTCTGATGCATCCGCTTCGCGGCGGAAGCGATGGCGCTGGTTTCGGCTTCGGCGGGATCGGCGAACAACCCGTCCGAGTAGCCAACCACCGTGGGCGTGCCCAACTGAGCATTGCCGCTCCAGTTCGGGTCGTCGACCCAAGGCCGGTCCCGCACGGCGACGCTGCCCTCCCACGGCGGGGCATCGGACTCCCAAACCAACCGCTTCGGACCGCCCTCACGGTCGGGGTGGGCGACGCGCACCCGGAGCGTCCAACGCTCCGCGACGTCTGATTCCTCGCCATCGTCCGCTCGTGAGGCGGCTGGATGCAGCGCGGGCATGATCTCCGACAGCGCCGACCGGGCCGCCCTCACGGCCGCGTCACCAGATACGACTCCGTCAACCAGAACCGATCCGGGTTCTTGCTCAAGCTGCGCGATCCAGTCGGCGGCCTGTCGGGCGAGGGCTTGGCTGCCCGCGTCGAGCGACGGGTAGACGTCGGCCTCGAACCCCCGGGACGCCGCCGTGTGCCAGACGTCGGGGTCCTGCGCGACCCGTGCGTGACGCTGCACCAACGCCGTGACGTCGTGGCGCTCACTCGGTATTTCTGAAACACGCGCCGAGCGCGCCTGCGCGGGTTCCGTATACGACATCGAACGAACGCTAAAAACGTTCACAAGCAGCGATCCAACGACGGACAACACGAGGCACAGCCCGAGGCACAGCCCGACGACGATCGCCGCGATGCGTCCGCCTCGACCGGACCGCGCGAGTCCGACCAATAGCGCGATCACTGCGATCGCCCCCACCACCAACACGGCCAGCATTCCAAGTCCAAAAATCGGCATCGTGGTCACCTGTGCACACCTCGGGGGAAGGATTGCGTCAACGGCTCAAACCCCTGTCTTGATCTCGGCTTGAAGCGGTGGCCGTTGCGGCGGCCAGACCAGCACGACCACGCCGGCGAGCGCGAGTAACGACGCGGGCAGCATGTTGTTCTGTACACGTCGAAGCGTCTGTTGGAGCATCGTCGTTCCGGGCTGTAAGCCGCCGTAGCGCAACGCCCAACCCGCGCCGAGACCGTTGCCTATCAGCAGAACCGCGATGCCGAGCAGGCCTATGCCCACGACGGCCCGGATCATGTGAACTGGGCCGTTCCAGCGCCGGGCGACGACCAGCAACGCCGCAGCGGCCAGCATCTGACACCACCAGAGCACGCCCAGGGTCTGCTCAGCTCCGACGTGCCAGACGGCATTGCCAAAGTTGCGATTCAGCTCTTGCGGCAGGTCGCTGCCGAAGAACCCGGCGTGGGCCATGCCCGGAATGTCTAAGACGTAACCGGTGCCCGTGAGCAGCCCGGTGACCAGCATGAGGCCCGCCAGCCCGGAAAGGATCGCGGACGTGATGCGTGCCGGGTCGGACCACGGCCGGCTGTCACCCCACGACGATGACGACGCGTGAACGGCCGGGGCCCGCGGCGCGGAGGCGGACGACTTGGGTTTGGGTTTGGGTTTGGGGGCTCCATCGGCGGACCGGATTTCCCAAACCTCTAGGCGCCGGCCGTGCTCGTCGGTAAACACGCCGCACAAGATGAGGATCAGGTCGATCAGCTGCCCGATGCCGAGGAATCCGAACGTGAGCAGCCATAGGATCCCCGTACCGATCTTGCCGACGTAGAACCGCTGAAGGCCGAAAATCGGCACCCCAATCAGGGGGACGCCCGCGAGCAACGCCGCCAGTAGACGGCTGTACCGAGAGTTCGGCTCTCCGATATTCGTCTCCATCACTGCGGCCGGGGAAGGCGCGTTCGCGGGCGTTTCGCCGGTCGGTGGCGCGCCGGGCGTTGCAGGAACGCCCAGCGGTTCTGGCGGCCGGACCGGCTCTGACGGGGTGATCTTGGCCAGCCATTCGGGGCCGCGTCGCGCGTGCGGGACGAACGCACAGAGCGCTTGCGTCGCCAGTGCGGCGCCCGCGAGGCAGCCAACCACCCACGTCGGATCGGTCTGGGTGACAAGCGTTCCGAGCCAACCCAAGCCGGCGACGACGACGACCGACCCGAGCGCGATCCGGTCGCTGCGAAGCGGGTCGACCTGCCGGTGCCAACCCGCAAGGGTCATCGCGGCCAACATGCACAGCAGCGACACGCCGAACGCGTGCACCTGGTGCGCCGCCGCCGCGCCCACGATCACGAGCGGCGGCACCAACGCGATCCCGGCGAAGCCGAGCTTGCGGACCAGCGGGGACGCGTCGCGTAGCAGGGGCCTCGCCACGAACTGGGCGATCACCCCGCCGAGTGCAACGCCCATGACGAACATACCGGCGAACATACCAACGGCCGGGTTGGACATCAGCGCACCGACGCCCACCGCAAATACCGCGGACACCCCCATGGCAAGGAGCAACCGGACGCCCCAAGGCATCGGGTCGAGGCGACGCGCGTGGTCATCGAGTCGGTCCACCAAATCCGGCGGCATCGTCGTACGCGTCGAATGCTCCTCCGTTCGGCCGGTCAGTTTCGCCTCGATCTTGCGCTCGACGCGCTCGCCGATCGCTTCAATCCGCTCGCCGGCACGCTCCAACTTGGCCTCGAGGCTGGGAGCCCCGGTGGGAGCGTGTCCGTCTGCGTCTCCCGACGGCTTGCCGCCTCCCGCCTCCATTCCGTCGACGCGCTGCGCGGCGTGCGCCGCGCGGACTGACAGGCTGTCCGGCGAGAAGTGCGACACGCTCTGGCGGATGTGCTCCGTGCCAAACAGGTCTTCGACCATCGCCTGCACCGTGGCGTAACGCTGAGCCGGGTCTTTGGCAACGGCCTTGGCGATCACGCGACGCATCGGCTCGTCGATGTTCGACAGGTCGGGCTGCTTGCTGACGTGCTGCAGCAGGATCTCGCCCGGCGTCGAACCCAGGTACGGCACCTGCCCGGTGAGCAGCTCGTAGAACACGATCCCCAGCGCGTAGATGTCGATCGCCTGGTCGTACCGGCCCTCGCCGATCTCGGGGGCCATGTAGTGCACCGTGCCGACCGTGACCGTGTGCCCGGAGTACTGCGTGGTGCCGATCGCCTTGGACAGGCCGTAGTCCCCGATCTTCACGTAGCCGTGGTCGTAGAAGATGTTCGCGGGCTTGAGGTCGCGGTGCACGACGCCCGCCTCGTGCAGGTAGGCGAGCCCCTTGGCGATCTCGCGCAGGAAGTACGACGCCTTCTGCACGCCCAACCCACCCGGCGCTTCGTCGATCAGCTGCCGCAGCGACGGGCCGCCGACGTACTCCATGAGCACGAACGGGTCGCCGGCGTCGTTGAAGCGGATGTCGAAGATGGTCACCAGGTGCGGCGACTTGAGGTTCATGCATTGCTTGATGCCGCGCAGCTCGATCTGGTCGTAACCCTGGATCGACTTGAGCGCGACCTCGCGCCCGGCGTCGCTGACCGCGTAGTACACCTCGCCGAAGCCGCCCCGGCCCGCCGCGCCCTTGACGGTGTAGCCTTCGAGCGGCCGGTCGCCGGGCCGATAGCGGAAGCCGCGCGCTACTTCCTGGAGGCGGTCCGGTGACTGGTCCGACACGTCGGTCGGCCCGGGTTCGTTGGGTGTGGTGTTCGTGTCCACCGCGGTGCTTTCTTCAGGGAAAATTAAGCGAAAGGAAACATCGTGAGCGTCGCTCCGCCGATGTCGACGGGGCGATGAAGCAACAAGGGCTGGTCGCTTCGGACACCGGGCGCCCCCCGCACCGCGACGCCGCCGTCCGTCGCGACGAGCGCGACGGTGCCGTTTAACCCGCCGCAGACCACGTGGGCCGGCCCGGTCGGGCCCAGCAGCAGTTCCCGGTCCATGAGAAGCGCCCCGCGTATGTCCGCCCGCGGCATCCGGGTGCCGGTGAATCGCAGCAGCGCGGTGCCGCTGGCGGGGTGGGGTTGCGTGAGCGTCATCCGGCAGCGCGGCGAAAGCGCCGCGACATCACCGTCGCAGAGCAGCCGGTTGGTCACCGCCTGGCCCGCGACTTCAATCGGCCGATCGGTTTGAAGGAGGTAGCCGCCGTCGACGCGCCGCAGCCCGACGGTCGGCGTCGCGGGGTCCGTGACCAGCGGAAGGTCCGGCCGGGTGCTCGAACTGATCGGGCCGACGCTCACGTGGGCCCCCGTGAATACGACATAGGAGCCGGCTCCGTCGACGGTCAGCAGAAACGGGTCGGGCACGGTGGACGCTCCGGCGGCGGTGCGTGAAGGAAACGCGGTCGATGGCGGCGGCGGCACGGGACTCAATGCGTGCCGCGCGCGAGGGCTCGCCGCTTTGGCGTCCGTGCGTCGCCGGGGCGGGGCGGCCCATCCGCCCAACGGCCCCGCCCGCAACGTATCGAGTTCGCCGGCCGCACGGCCCGCCGCCGCCGCCATCTCCTGGACCCAAGCGGCCTTGGGCTCCGTCCGCGCGAGCCGTTTCAACGCCGCTTCGCAAGCCCCCATCCGGCCTCGCTGCAAACGGGTCGAAGCCCGCTCCGCCAGATCGAGCGCCGACCGCAGTGAAACCACCTCCATCGTAGAGACGCCGAGACCTTCGGCCCAGCCCAAGGTTTCCCGCGCGGCGGAGAGTTCGCCGGCCCGGAAGCACCGGCGAATTCGGTCCGTGACGGCCTCCGCCGTCCGCTGGGTCAGGCCTTCGAGCCGCGCGTCCGTCGCGTGCCAACGCCGAGCCTCGATCAATGCTTCGACGGCTTGCTTCGTGTCGCCACGCTTTAGAGCACGCTGAGCTCGATCCAAGCACGGCCCCGCGGCCTTCCGCGCCGCGTCGGCCTGGCCGCGAAGGCGCGGTTCGCCGTCCATATCCGCTCCGTCCAGCAGCGCCTCGGCCATCGTCACCCGGCCTTGCGCGAGCTCGTGGCGCGCGGCCCGTGCCGCTTCGTCACGCCGACGGTGTTCGGCCCGGCGTCGATCGAGCGCGGCTTCCGCTTCACCGCGTAACGCCACCCACGCCGGGTTCGGTCCCGCCAGGGCGATCGCTCGGCCGCAATCCGCCAACGCCGCTCGCGGTTGATCCGCGTCGAGGTGTTCCTGCGCTCGCCTACCAAACCGCTTGGCCAAGCGCTTAACCAGCCGCTGGCCTTTGCGGTGGTTTCGCAGCGACGCGTCCTCGAGCAGCCGGTCGGCTTCTTCCAGGCCGCCGTCCGCCATGGCACACTCGGCTTGGCGGAGACGCAGGGTCAGCACGGCGACACCTCACGGATCAGAGTCACGGCTTGCACGGAAAATCGATCCTTCTCTCCCAACCGGCTCAGCCGACGTGCGAGATACGTTTCGGTTTCCCGCAGCATCTGCTGGCGGAGCGAATCGATCTCCGCGGTACGCTCTGCACGTGGCTCGGCTTGCCGCACCCCGGCGGTAGAAATCGGGTGAATCGATTGATCGATGGAGACGGACATCGCGAACCTCTTTCGCGTAACGGGGAGACGTGAAACGAGTAACGGGCCGAGACCACGCGACACGCTCAGTCGTCGCGTGACAGCCGCAGCACTTCGTCTTGGACGCCGGCGACTTCCTCGTCGTCCGTGAAGTATTCGTCAATCTGGGTCAGCAGTTCCGATTCGTCGACAGGTTCATCGAAGGCGATAGCCGCGGTGAACTGGGCCTCATGCGCCAGAGCGCGTTCCGCAACGTCTAGCCGCTTCTTGATGTCGCGGATCAGCCTGTCGGTCTGGGCGATCTTCGTGTCGTCGATCTGGAACCGCGAACCGCTGCCCGCGGCCTTGACCAGCCGGTACTGGCTTTCGAGCGCCGCGATCTGGTCCTCGAGCGCCAGCTTGCGGGCCCGCGTGTCCTCAAGCAACCGCAAGGCCGACGCCAGCGTCCGCTCGCGTGTGTCCAAGAGTTTCTGCTTCCCGGCCAGAACGATCTCCGCCTCCCTGTACCGGTCGAAACTACGCGAAAGGTCTTCGGACAGGTCTTCCCGGGCGTAACGCACCCCGGCCACAACGAAGCGTTGTTCCGAACCGTCGAGGAGACCACGCACCTTGGCGATCCGCCGCTCTTCCTTGCCCAGCGACGCCTCGGCGTCTCCAATTTCGTTACGAAGTTGTTCGATCTCGACCTCTTCCTGCGCGATCAGGCGCACGTTGGCCTGCAGTTCCGGAAGGATCTCGCCGAGCAAGTCCCGCGCCCGGGCGAGTTCGAAATCGAGTGGAACCGCTTCCTTAGCGGTCTGGCGGACCTGGCCGACTGAGGTTTTGGCGTAGCTGAACAGTTCCGGGCCGAAGAAAACCGAACCGCCCAAGACCACCACGCCGGCTCCGATGGTGCCGTACTTGATGAGGCGAACGAGCATGAGAACACTCCTTGCCAACGCGCGTTGGCAGAAAAAGGCGAAACCGGGCCGACGACCTCCGCCGTCCCAGTGGTTAGTCGAAGCAGGCGGGGGCGGATTACGTTTCGCGCAACAAATTTTTTGGTCCAAGCCGAGACCGTGTTACGAGCCCAACTTTGGCTGGTCCGCCGCGGTCAGGTTGATGGCGATCCGCCCGACGGGCACCGTGAGCCCAGAATCCACGACGGCCGACTCGACGCGTTCGAGGGACTCCTTGACGGCCGCACCGGGCAGGCCGGCCACAAGGGCTGACTGGAACTCGCCCGGAAACCAGCCGTTCAGAGGAGGACCTGACGCTGACCTGAACCGGAAGAGGCGCAGCTCAAAGAGTCGCCTTCACAAAAAGTGGGAACGCAATTCAATGCGTCTAAGCCGGATCAACCACGTGTTGGCGGGACCGACCAACGAGCATGAGGGTCGACGAATTTTTCACGATCGGGGTCGCCCGCGGCGCCCAGCCAATCGGAAAACACGGTGAGCAAATGCTGGTCATCGGCCTCGGCTTGAGGTTGAGTTTCGTACGGATCGACCGACAGGTCGAAGGTCTGTTGCCAACGGTGTTTGCCGACCGCGTAACGGATGAGTTTTTTGCCGGTCGAAGTGGTGACGCTGCGTTGAAGATCGCGATAAAAACAACCGACCGCGTCGGCTCCGGGATGTTCGGGGTCTTTCAAAGACGGAGCCAGCGATCGGAACAGCTCCGCACCAGATTCATCCGAGAGATCCGCCCCGGCCAATTCAAGGAGGGTCGGGAAGAGCTGGTGCTGGTAGCAGAGGCCATGGTTGACCACGTTATGTGAAACGCTCGGACCCGCCAGGATCAACGGAACACCCACGCTGTGTTCGTAGAGGTTCTGTTTGCCCATCAGGCCGTGTTGCCCCACCGCCAAGCCGTGGTCGGCCGTGTGGGCGACCACCGTGTCTCGCTCAAGCCCGAGTTGCTCGAGTTCGTCGTGGATCCGCCCGATGCCTTGGTCCATGTGTTCGATCATGGCGTAATAGTCCGCGACTTCGCGGCGGGTCTGCTCGGCCTGTCGCGGCCAAGGGGCGAGCATTTCGTCGCGGACGCCGGACTCGCCGTTGTCGAACGGATGAGCAGCCCATGCGTTATTGGGCAACTGAACGTCGGCGTGCGGGTAACGGCTGTGCCAAACCGCATGGGTTCGACGCGGGTCGTGAGGCGCGGTGAAGGCAACGAAAAGGCAGAATGGGCGGTCGCCAAAGGCGCCTTTGGCATAGCTCTTCAACGTTTCAATCGCGGCTTGCGTAAACACCTCGGTGCTGTGGACGCCCTGAAGCGGGGACGGCCGAATCGCTCCGCCATCCAGGTCCGCCAACGGCGTCTGAAAATGGGACGCCATCCCGCCCAGAAAGACGCGACGCCCCGAGTCAAACGAGTCGATCAGGGGCGATTCGTTGTTGTGCCACTTGCCCACAAACAACGTCGCGTACCCGGCCTCGCGTAAGCGGCGACCCAAGGTGCGGCCACAATCCGGAGCGATGTAGGCCGGGTCGATCTGACCGGAGACGGCGTTGGCCGGCAGCCCAAAAGGCCGGCAATGTGTGTGCAGCATCGCTCGAGACGCCACGCACACCGCTCCGCACGGACTGCCGGCGTGCGAAGCCCGAGTAAACGTCGTACCCCGTGAAGCCAGGGCCGCTAGGCGTGGCGTATGGACAGGCTCGGCCAACGCACCGGCGCCGGACCAAGCGGTCCGCCGCTGATCGTCGGCCATCGTAATTAGAAGATTGGGCTGCCTCATTTTTATTAGTTCATTAAATTAAATAATTTATCAAAATTACGAGCTCCGCGAGCCTTGTCGGGGACACCCGACTTGACTCGGCCAAGAATTTACTGTAATTTACTAAAAGTCTATTTTCAGCTCAACTTCCTTTCTGAAAGTGGTTTTCGTTTCATGGCACCGCCTTCGATCGATACCGTCGCCAAACAAGCAGGCGTGTCCGTCGCAACGGTTTCACGTGTCCTCAACGCATCGGGCCCGGTGTCGAGCAAGAGCCGAAACGTCGTTCTGAAAGCCGCATCTGACCTGGGGTATCTGCCGCTGCGTCGGCACCGTCGCCGAAAAGATTCCTCGGCGGGCATGCTTACGAAAAGCATCTGCCTGGTGGCGGCCTGTGAAACCGGGCGGAACATGTTCCATTTGCCGGTGCTCCCGTCGCTGCTTACCGGCATCGAGCGTCAGGCGGAGTTAGAGGGCATCAACCTCATGGTCGCGACGGTGACCGGGGAGCAATATCCACGGGTCTTGGATGCCGATTCCTGCGACGGTGTTCTGTTTGTCGGCACGAAGATCAGCCCCGCAACCGCTCAAATGCTCTCCAGCCGACTTAAATCTTGCCTAGGCGTCTGGCTGATGCGGCAAGGCAACGAGATTGATTTGCCTTTCGATCGCATCTTTTACAACAACGATGCCGTCGGCCAAATCGCGGGCGAGTACTTAGCCGGCGGCGGGCATCGCCACGTTGCCATCATCGACCCCCAGCCTTACCACTCCGCTCACGACGCCCGACTGGAAGGGTTGCGGCAGGTCTGCAAGCAGCGGGGGATGCATTTAAGTGTTTGTTATCCGAGCCACATCGTCAGCACCCCGCAAGTCACCTACGAGCAAACGAAGGCCGCGGTGCAGACGTACCTTGAGCTGAAAGAGCGGCCCACCGGTCTATTCGTGCCGCGCGACCAGCTGACGCAACATGTCGTCAGTTGTCTCGAAGCCGCGGGCGTTCAAGTAGGCATCGATGTCGACCTGATCTCCTGCGACAACGACCCGAAGCTGTCAAGCTGGATGCCACGGCGCCCCCCTTCGATCGACATCCACCTCGAAGAGATCGGCGCGGCCGGTGTCCGTCGGCTCGTTCAGCGCATCGCCGACCCGCGAGCCCCACAGTTCCAGACGTCCGTGACCCCGTCGCTGGCGATCCCTAAAGCTTGGCCGGCATGGCGAAACGGTCGGCGCATCGAAGGCGTTCAAACCTAATTCTCAAAACGGGTCTATCGGCCCGGCTAATCACGCTCACGCGACTTGTGTCTAAATCAGAAGGAGGATTCTCACCATGAAGCGTCTACTGACCACTCTGTTCACCGCTGCCGGCGCGTCGTGTCTTGGCGCGGCCCACAGTTCGGCGGCGATCGTGACCGACAACCTGACGTTCAACTGGGACGGAGCCACGGCGATCGCCGGCGAGGCGTGGCAGTCGTCGAGCCCCGCGAGCGACACCACGGCGACCTGGGCGACCGGCGGCCTGACCCTGAACACCGCGACCGGATCCAGCACCACGCTCTCGCAGGCCTGGACGTTCACCCCG
>JBCDDH010000095.1:0-11474 GCA_039180415.1 Planctomycetota bacterium
AATCCAAGGCCGCCGGTGCCCGCCCGCGTAGCCGCGGCCGCCGCTAAACGAACCGAACCGTTTCCCCGCGACCCGCGTCGCCGATTGTTGAGGACCTGTCATGCCTCTGATGCCCAAACGAGTCAAGTTCCGCAAGCACCAACGCGGAACGAACAAAGGCAACGCCACCCGCGGCAACACCGTGTCGTTCGGTGAGTATGGCCTGCAGCTGCTCGAAGGCGGCTGGCTCACCGCCCGCCAAATCGAAGCCGGCCGCATCGCCGCCCGCCAATACGCCTCCCGCGAAGGCAAGCTGTTCGTCCGCGTCTTCCCGGACAAGCCGATCTCCAAGAAGCCGCTCGAGACCCGGATGGGCAAGGGCAAGGCCGAGCCGGAGTACTGGTGCGCCGTCGTGAAGCCCGGCACGATCGTGTACGAGATCGCCGGCGTCCCCGAAGCGATGGCCCGCCGCGCCTTCGCCCGCGTCGCGCACAAGCTGCCGTTCCCCTGCCGCTTCGTCGAGCGCCGCCACGCTTAAGAAAGCACCGCCATGAAGTCCAAAGAATCGCAACAAGAGATCGCCAAGAAGAGCGACGCCGACCTGGCCGAAACGATCAAGCAGCTCCGCAAGGAGCACTTCGACCTCCGCGCCGCGGCCGTCACCGAGAAGATCGAAAAGCCCTCCGAGTTCACCCGGATCAAGCGGGAGATCGCCCGGGCCTTGACCGAACAGAACCGCCGCGCCGCCGTGGCCACCGACGCCTGAACCGAAACGAGAACGCCATGAGCGAATCCACTGAAAAATCGAGCCGCCCGCTGCTGGGCACCAAGGTCGGCGTCGTCACGTCTGACAAGCGCGACCAGACCCGCACCGTCGAGGTTGCCTATCAGGTCAAGCACCCCAAGTACGGCAAGTACCTCAAGCGGTCCCAGAAGTTCCAGGTCCACGACCCCAAGAACGAGAGCAAGCAGGGCGACCGCGTGCAGATCGGCTCCTGCCGGCCGATCAGCAAGACCAAAAGCTGGCGCCTCGTCCGCGTCGTCGAGTCCGCCCCCGCCCCCGTCGCGTCCATCGACTGATCGAACCACGTGTGCGGACGCCCCAGCGACCGCCGGCCTCCCGAGATCAACCATGATCCAGCAAGAATCAAAAGTCGAAGTCGCGGATAACAGCGGCGCCAAGGTGGCGTACGTCATCCGCGTGCTGGGCGCCAAGACCGCCCGCAACAAGTCGTCCCGTCCCACCGCGACCGTCGGCGACAAGGTCGTCTGTTCGGTCAAGAAGGCGCTGCCGGGCAGCGATATCAAGTCCGGCCAGATCGTGCGCGGCGTCGTGGTCCGCTCGGCGTACCCCGTGCGTCGCAAAGACGGCAGCTACGTCAAGTTCGACAAGAACGCCATCGTCCTGATCAACGAGGACGGCAACCCCCGCGGCACCCGCATCTTCGGTGCCGTGGCCCGCGAGCTGCGGGAGCAGAGCTACATGAAAATCGTTTCCCTCGCTTCGGAGGTGGTCTGATGGCCGGCCGACACATCCGCACCGGTGATACCGTCAAAGTGACCGCGGGCAAGGACAAGGGCCGCACCGGCAAGGTGCTCCGCGTTGAGACCGACCGCCACAACCCCGCCAACGAGCGCGTCGTTGTGGAAGGCATCAACGTCCGCGTCAAGCACGTCCGTCAGAGTCAGGCCAACCCTCGCGGCGGCATGACCCAGGTCGAGATGCCCATCCACATCTCCAACGTCAGCCCCGTGGACAACAACGGCAAGGCCACCCGCGTCCGCTTCGAAACCCAGGACGACGGCAGCAAGGTCCGCGTCGCCGTCACCACCGGCGAGCCTCTCGGCGACCCGCTGAAGAAAGCCAAGAAGTAATCACCCACTGACCCCCACGCTCTCCGGGCGTGAGTTCGGGAACCCAGACCATGACCCCCCGCTTCAAAACCAAGTACGCCGACGAGGTCCTCCCCAAGCTGGGCCAAGCCGCAGGCACGACCAACCGCCTCGCGCTACCGCGCCTCGAGAAGATCGTCATCTCCTCGGGCATGGGCAAGCACCTCGACGGCACCAAGGTCCGCGCCGCGGTTAAAGAGCAGGTGCTCAAAGACCTCGCCCTGATCTCCGGCCAAAAAGCCATCGCGATCAAGGCCAAGAAGTCCGTCGCGAACTTCAAGACCCGGGCCGGCTACGAGACGTCCGCGATGGTCACCCTCCGCGGCGACCGCATGTGGGAGTTCTTCGACCGACTGATGACCCTGGCCATCCCGCGGATCAAGGACTTCCGCGGCATCAAGGACACGTCCTTCGACGGCCGGGGCAACTACTCGTTCGGCCTCACCGAGCAGGGCATCTTCCCCGAAGTCGATATGACCTCCGCCCAGCACACCTTCGGCATGCACGTGACGATGGTTTGGAAGAACAGCACCAACGAACTGACCAAACAGGCCCTCACCGAATTGGGCTTCCCCTTCGTGAAGCGCGAGAAGAAGAGCGCCGCCTGACCCAAAGACGAAACGAAAGCAACACCATGGCTTCCAAATCCACCAAGACCCGCATGGACCGCGTGCAGAAGACCGTCGACAAGTACGCCGACAAGCGCCACGCGCTCAAGAAGGCCGGCGACTACGCGGCGCTCCAACAGCTGCCCCGCGACGCCTCGCCGACCCGGCTCCGCAACATGTGCGCCCTGACCGGCCGGACCCGCGGCGTCTACAAGAAGTTCCGCATCAGCCGCATCAAGCTCCGTGAGCTCGCCCTCGAAGGCAAGATCCCCGGCATGAAGAAGTCTTCCTGGTAAGCCCCGGAAGCCAACCCCCGTTTCTCCGAACGCCCGACCGAACCCCACCGCGGCACGAACCCAAGCAAGCCGCTTCTCGAACCCCGGCAAACGCCCATGGCCATCAGCGACCCCATCGCCGACATGCTCACCCGCATCCGCAACGCCGCCCGCAACGGCGCGGAGACCGTCGACTGCAAGAACTCCAAAGTCTGTGTCGGCATCGCCGAGGCGCTCCAGCACGAGGGCTACATCAACGGCCACCAGGTCGTCGACGACGGCAAGCAGGGCGTCCTCAAGGTGTCCTTGAAGTACGGCCCGCACGGCGAAAAGCTCTTTCGTGTTCTGCGTCGCGAGTCCAAACCCGGCAAGCGCGTCTACACCAAGGTCAAGGACCTGCCCCGCCCCCTGGCCGGCCTGGGCGTCGCCATCCTGACCACCCCCAAGGGCGTGCTCTCTGACCGCCAATGCCGCGAACAGAACGTCGGCGGCGAACTGCTCTGCACCGTCGAATAATCAATACCTCACGAACTTCCCAACTGCCATTTAAGGCCAAGCCTGAAAGCAGCGAACCATGTCGAGAATCGGAAACAAACCCATCGCCATCCCCGACGGCGTCAAAGTGAATATCACCGGCCGACACGTCGAAGTGTCCGGCAAGCTCGGGGCGTCCAGCTTTACGCACCGGCCTGAGGTCGAGGTCAAGCTCGAAGACAACCAGGTCATCGTCACCCGAAAGAACAACGCAAAGTCCGGCCGGGCGTTCCACGGCCTGACCCGCGCCCTGATCAACAACATGGTCGTCGGCGTCACCCAGGGCTACGTCAAGGAGATGGAAGTCCAGGGCGTCGGCTACACCGCGGCGATGAAGGGGGCCAAGCAGATCGACCTGAAGGTCGGTTTCGCCGACACCCGCAGCGTGCAGATTCCCGACGGCGTGAAGTGCGAAGTCAATGGCATCGTCATCAAGGTGTCTGGACACGACAAGCAACTCGTCGGCAACACCGCCGCCGCCATCCGCAACACCCGCAAGCCCGAGCCCTACAACGGCAAGGGCATCAAGTACGTCGGCGA
Organism: Planctomycetota bacterium; assembly: GCA_039180415.1. Classification (GTDB taxonomy): domain Bacteria; phylum Planctomycetota; class Phycisphaerae; order Phycisphaerales; family Phycisphaeraceae; genus CAZIXN01. Next base: position 3,830 of record JBCDDH010000095.1, read on the forward strand.
ACAGATCCTCCGCAAGCAAGGCAAGGCCTTCGCCAAGTAATCCGCATTCATTACGCCGCGGCCGGCGGCCGCGTTGTCAGAGGCCATCCCCATGGAAGCCAACAAACTCAAAACCCTCCGTCGCTCGCGCCGCAAGGCCGGGCTCCGCAAGCGTCTCTACGGCACGCCGGACAAGCCGCGTCTCAGCGTATTCCGCAGTTCCAAGCAGATCTACGCCCAGGTCATCGACGACGTCTCGGGCAACACGCTGGTTGCTTCCAGCTCGATCGCGACGAAACTCGGTAAAGGCTGTGACATCTCCGCCGCCGCCGCCGTCGGCAAGGACCTGGCCGAGAAGGCCAAGGCCGCGGGCGTCGAGACGGTCGCGTTTGACCGCAACGGTTTCAAGTATCACGGCCGGGTGAAAGCCCTCGCCGACGCCGCCCGCGAAGGCGGCCTGAAGTTCTGACCCCACTCACCCCGCGGCAATGTCGCCGCGGGTTTCAAGGCTTGATCCGCGATCCGATTCGTCGATCAACCGCAACGCGAAGCACTCACGATGGCTGAAGTCCTCGAAGGCAACCAAATCGAATCGACCACGGTCGCGATCAACCGCACCTCCACCACCGTCAAAGGCGGCCGCCGCCTATCCTTCGCCGCGTTGGTGGTTGTGGGCAACCGCGACGGCAGCGTGGGCATTGGCTACGGCAAGGGGCGGGGCGTGCCCGTCGGCATCGAGAAGGCGCAGAAAGACGCCCGCAAGAACATGGTCCCGATCAAACGGTTGGGAGGCACCGTCCCCCACGAGGTGATCGGCAAGTACTGCGCCTCGACCGTGAAGCTCATCCCCGCCGCGCCGGGTACGGGCGTGATCGCCGGCGGCACCGTGCGTGCCGTACTCGAGATGGCCGGCATCCGCGACTGCCTGACCAAGGCGTATGGGTCGACCAACAAGATCAACCTCTGCCGCGCCGTCGTCGACGCGCTCAAGCAGCTCCAGAGCCGCGAAGAGATCGCCGCGCTGCGAGGCGTGACCATCGAGACGTCCACCGTGGACGAGGTCCTCGAAGCCAACAAGCGGTACATGACCGAGGGGGACTCTGACGGCAGCGTCAAGAAAGCCAAGGGCCCAACGAATATCAAAGACGAAGAGGCCAAGAAGAGTCGCGGCCGGGGTCGCGGCGGACGCGGCGGCGACCGTGGCGGACGCGGCGGCGGACAACCCGCCCCCGCGACGACGGCTCCGCCCGCCGAAGCAGCGGCACCCGCGGCCGAAGCGTCCGACGCCAAGCCCGAAGGCGAAGCCCCCACCGCCGAGTAATCTCCGTCCGCGGGCGAGGATGCTTGCCCGCCCCGTACCGAACCCCCCACGCCCCCGCGGCGTACTTCCCCGAGGCACCCCGCCATGATGATCCACGAAGTCACCGAGAAAGCCGGCCGCCACAAGCGCCGCAAGCGCATCGGGCGCGGCCCCGGCTCGGGCACCGGCAAGACCGCCGGGCGCGGCCACAAGGGCTTCGGCTCCCGCTCGGGCAACTCCAACCCGCACGAGGGCGGCCAGATCCCGTTCTACAAGCGGTTCCCCAAACGTGGCTTCACCAACGCCAAGTTCCGCGTGGACTACGAGGTGGTGAACCTCCGCGACCTCGAACAGCACTTCGATGCCGGCACCGCCGTCGATGCGGACGCGCTCGCCAAGCTTGGCTTGGTCCGTTCGGCCAAGGCCAACATCAAGGTGCTCGCCTACGGCGAGTTGACCAAGAAGCTCGACGTTACCGCCGCCGCATTCTCCGGCACGGCCAAGGAAAAGATCGAGTCGACCGGCGGCACCGCGACCGTCGCGTGAGCCGCGCCGGTTGCCCGGGTTTCACGGACGATACGCGACCGTGTAGGACACCACGATGCTCCAAGCCTTCATCAACATCTGGAAGATCCCGGAGCTGCGGAACAAGCTGCTCTTCACGATCGCGATGCTCGGCATCTACCGCATCGGCACGTTTATCCCGCTGCCCGGTGTCGACCAGGTTGCGCTCCAACGCTGGGCCGAGAACAGCCAGGGCACCGGCGTCGGCAACCTGATCCAGTTCGTCGGCATCTTTACTGGCGGCAGCCTCGGTCAATCCACGATCTTCGGCCTGGGGATCATGCCGTACATCTCGGCGGCGATCATCTTCCAGCTGCTCAACAGCGTCAGCGAACGCCTCAAAGCCCTGCAAAAAGAAGGGCCCGCGGGCCGTCAGCGCATCCAGGAATACACGCGGTACGCCACGGTCGGCCTGGCGCTCGTGCAGGCCGTGTTCTGGTTGCGGTTTATGTCCGCCGGCCAAGAACCGATGGTCTACGCCGAATACCTCAGCGGCTTCGGTGCGGTGATCTTCTGGGTTTGCGGCATCCTCGGCCTGACCGCCGGCACCGTGTTCCTGATGTGGCTCGGTGAACAGATCGACAAGTACGGCTTGGGCAACGGCATCTCGCTGATCATCACGGCGGGCATCATCGCCAGCATCCCCTCCGCGATCGGCATGATCGCCGCGGGCTTCGACGCACGCGGCGGCGGGCAGTACGGCATCGACACGGTGCTTTTCCTGACCGCGTCGTTCATCGTGGTCACCGCCGGGGCGATCATCATCACCCAGGGCCAACGCCGCATCCCGATCCAGCAGGCCAAGGTCGCTCGGGGCTCGAAGGTGTACGGCGGCCAGAAGGCGTACCTGCCGCTCCGTGTTAATCACGGCGGCGTGATGCCCATCATTTTCGCCAGTTCGCTGATGATCTTCCCGTCCCTGATCCTCAACTGGGTCACCGTGGCGATGCCGACCAACGCGGACGGCGGTCTGTTTTACAACTCGATCGCGACGGTGTTCCGCATCCTCGGCGACCAGTTCGCGAACATGACCGGCATCCTTTACGCCCTGATTTACATCGGGCTGATCTACTTCTTCGCGTATTTCTGGACCACCGTGCAATTCCAACCGACCGAGGTCGCCGAACAACTCCGGAACAACGGGGCATTCATCCCGGGCCTGCGCCCCGGGCCGCGGACGGCCGAGTATCTCGAGACCGTGATGGAGCGGATTACTTATGTCGGTGCGGGGTTCCTGGCGATCATCGCGGTGATCCCAACGATCGTGTCCGGCATGTTTGGGATTCCGTTCCTGGTGACCCAATTCCTGGGCGGCACGGGCCTGTTGATCGCGGTGAGCGTGATGCTGGATTTCGTGCAACGGGTCGAGGCGCAGCTGATGATGCGGAACTACCAAGGCTTCCTCGGCGGCGGCGGCTCCGGGGGCGGCGGGCCGAAGATCCGCGGGGCCCGACACACGTAAGGCTTGGCGTTTCCGGATTTTGCCGAGTCATCAAGTTGCGGACTATTCTGGGAATGCGTACAGTGTGCGGTCCTGCCGAAAGATTTGGCAACCGCGAATCGGTTCCGCGATTTGCGGGGGTTCAGGCGAATCGGCATGGCGATCCAGATCAAGAATCGACAGCAGATCGAGAAGATGCGGGCGGCCGGCCGCGTCGTCCATGAAGTCCACCAGCTTTGCCGGGAGATGGCCAACCCCGGCGTGACCACCAAGGAGATCGACGACGCGGCGGCACAACTGATCGAAGAGCGAGGCGCCGTCGGGCTGTTCAAAAACTACCCGACCTACGAACCCGGCAAGGGGTTTCCCGCGAACCTCTGCATCTCGGTCAACGACGTAGTCGTGCACGGCATTGCAGACGGCTACGAAATCCAAGACGGCGACATCGTCGGCGTCGATTGTGGGGTCCAACTCGATGGCTGGTGCGGCGACGCCGCCAACACCATCCTCGTTGGCGACGTAGACCCCAAAGCCCGTCGGCTCTGCGAAGACACACGACACGTCCTGCAGATCGCCATCGAGAACGTCAAGCCCGGCCGCAAGTGGAGCCAAGTCGCCCGCCTGATGCAGAACTACGCCGAAGCCAAGGGATACGGCGTCGTCCGCGACTTCGTCGGCCACGGGATCGGCGACACGATGCACCAAGACCCGAAAGTCCCCAACTTCGTCAACCGTGAACTGCTGAAGAACGACATCCACCTCCGCGAAGGCATGACCCTGGCCGTCGAACCGATGTGCAACCTGGGGACCAAGGAGGTCCGAACCCTGAGCGACGGATGGACCGTCGTCACGCTCGACGGCAAGCCGTCGGCCCACTACGAACACACCCTCGCCGTCACCGCCGACGGCTGCGAAGTCCTGACCGACGGAAACTGAAAGGCTGATTGAAACAAGCATGGCCCGCGAAGACATGCTCCAATTCGAAGGCGAAGTCACCGAGTCGCTGCCCAGCGCGATGTTCCGCGTCAAGCTGGAAAACGACCACGAGATCATCGCCACGATCTCCGGCCGGATGCGGAAGCACTACATCCGCATCCTCCCCGGCGACCGCGTTGCTGTCGAGATCAGCCCCTACGACCTGACCAAGGGCCGTATCACCTATCGCCACTGATATCTCACCACACCTTCACGCCGACGCTGAGCGAAACGAAGCGTCTGGCCTTCCCCGAGAACCTCCCATGAAGTGCGTCAGCTCCATCGGCACCCTCAAGGCCCGCTCCGAAGACTGCCAAGTCGTCCGCCGCCGCGGACGCATCTACGTCATCTGCAAGAGCAACCCGAAGTTCAAGGCCCGCCAAGGCAAGGCCAAGATCAAGCGCGGCGTCAAGAAGTAGATCCCCGAAGCCAGGTTCCCGCCTCGCCGTGAGGAAAGCGGAACCGTCCAACTTCCCGAAAGGTCCCCACCATGCCCCGTATCGTCGGCACCGAAATCCCGGACAACAAGCCGCTCCGCATCGCTCTCCGCTACATCTACGGCGTCGGGCCGAAGTTTGCGGAAGACATCTGCACCGAAGCCGAGCTGGACCCGACCCGCCGCGCCCACACGCTCACCGAGGACGAGCTCGCGAAGATCGCCGGCATCCTCGAAGCGTCGTACCTGATCGAAGGAGCGCTGCGTCGTCAGGTCCAGCAGAACATCGCTCGCCTCCGCGACATCCGTGCGTACCGCGGTGATCGCCACCGCCGCGGCCTGCCTACCCGCGGCCAGCGCACCCAGACCAACGCCCGCACCCGCAAGGGCCGCAAGAAGACGGTCGCCGGTAAGAAGTCGATCAAGGCGAAGTAAACCGAGTTTGTTCGGCCGGCGTCCCTGTGCGTCGGCGTTCCCGTCCACCGAAGCCAGCTGCCGGGATCACGGCAGTGCTCTAACTTCAGGATTTTCTCACCATGGCCAAGAAGCAACGCAAAGTCCGCAAGAACGTCACCCGCGGCATCGCCTTCGTCAAGGCGACCTTCAACAACACGCTGATCACCATCACCGACGTCAACGGCGAAACGCTCTGCCAGAGCAGCGCCGGGCAGATCGGCTTCAAGGGCTCGCGTAAGTCCACGCCGTTCGCCGCGACCCGCGCCGCGGAAGAAGCCGGGCAGAAAGCCAAGAAGTTCGGCATGACCGAGGTCGAGGTCCGCGTGAAGGGTGCCGGCTCCGGACGTGAATCGGCCGTGACCGCGCTACAGAACGCGGGCCTGAAGATCACCGCGATCGAAGACCACACGCCGATCCCGCACAACGGGTGCCGCCCGCCGAAGAAGCGGCGCGTGTAAGACCCGGTCGAACCACCTCGCGGGCTCGCCCGCCTGTCTCGTAAAACCAAGCCAGGGCCAGAAGCCAACCCCCCGTGCGGCCGCACGCGGGGCGACGAGCGTGACCCCCGGCTTTTCCGCCCGGCGTGCAATGCGTCGGGCACACTCGGAACCTGCGGCCATTTCAGAAAGACTGAACCATGCGTATCCGTTGGCGAGGCCTCGAACTTCCTCACCGCGTCGTGCTTGACCCGAGCACGGCCTCCGACACCTACGGCAAATTCACCTGCGAGCCCTTCGAGCGTGGCTTTGGCACGACCGTGGGCAACGCGTTGCGGCGGATCCTGCTCTCGTCCCTCGAAGGCGCGGCCGTGACCGGCGTCAAGATCAAGGGCGCCCCGCACGAATTCACGTCGCTCGAGGGCGTGATGGAAGACGTCACCAACATCATCCTGGCCGTCAAGTCGATGGTGGTTTCGCTCGAAGGCGACGAAGCCAAGACCATGCGGCTGCAGGCCGAAGGCCCGGGCGAAGTCACCTGCGATCTGATCGAGGCCGACACGAGCATCACGATCCACAACAAGGAACTCGTGCTGGCCACCCTGACCAAGCAGGTCGATTTCGATATGGAATTCATCGTCGAGAAGGGCCGGGGCTACGTGCCCGCTTCTGAGCAATACGACGCCAACGCCGAACAGCAGGTCGGCCTGATCCCGGTCGACGCGACGTACTCGCCGGTCACCCGCGTCCGCTACAAAGTCGAGAACACCCGCGTCGGTCAGAAGACCAACTACGACAAGCTCACGCTAGAGGTCTGGACCAACGGCACGGTGACTCCCGAGATGGCCGTCGTCGAAGCCGCGAAGATCCTGCGGAAGCACCTGAACCCGTTCGTGCAGTATTTCGAGCTGGGCCAGGAAGTCGCCAGCGAAGACGCCGCGGCCGCGGCCAAGGTCGACGAAGAGCTGATCCGCAAGCTGCAGATGCCGATGTCCGAACTGGACCTGTCGGTGCGGGCGAGCAACTGCCTGGAATCCGCGAAGCTGGACACGGTTGCCGACCTCGTGTCTTACGACGAGGCCGAGTTGCTCAAGGTTCGCAGCTTCGGCAAGACGTCGCTGCGCGAGGTGAAGCGGAAGCTTGCCGACCTCGGCCTGGAACTGGGCATGGAGTTGCCCGCCGAGTTGCAGCAAGAGGATTGATGAGTGATGATTGCTGATAGATGATTGAAGTCATCAATCATCACTCATCTATCAGGCAATCAGATCCCCCGGGCCTCCGATGCCCGACCCGCGCGTCGCGGGAATTGCCGCCCGGCTCGATGCCGGGTGAGTGGTCCGAGCCTCCGCCGTCTCGCGGACGGCCCGGATCAAGAACCGAAAGGACCCCACCATGAGACACCGCGTTTACGGTAAGACCCTCGGCCGTCGCACGAACCACCGCATCGCCATGTTCCGCAACATGTCGGTGTCGCTGTTCACGCACGGCCAGATCACCACGACGCTGCCGAAAGCCAAGGCCGTGCAGCCGTTCGTCGAGAAGCTGATCTCGGCGGCGAAGAAGAACGACCTGGCCGCGCGTCGCCGCGTGATCGCCAAACTCGGCGGGGACAAGTGGTTTATCCCCGAAGAAGAGGGCGAAGGCGTCGAGCGCAATAAATACGGTGAACTGAAAAGTGCGCCGCGGATCACCAAGGTGCTCTTCGATGAGGTCGCGCCGAAGTTTGCCGACCGCGACGGCGGGTACACCCGCATCATCCGTTTGGGCAAACACCGCATCGGCGACGGTGCCGACCTGGTCGTGCTTCAACTCGTCGGTGACGAAGACGGTCCGCAGGTCTCCGGCAAGTACTCCCGCCGCCGGGATAAGGCAAACAAGCGGATGGAATACGCCGCCAAACTCCGCAAGGGCGAAGGCAAGCCGGCCGTCGAAACGACGACGGCCGAAGAGCCCGCCGCGGCGGAGGAAGCCGGCGGCGACGCCGAACAGAAAGACTGAGCCCGGACCCGCTCGACCCCTCAAACCAACAGAGCCCGCGTTCGGTGAACGCGGGCTTC
>JBCDDH010000096.1:0-11368 GCA_039180415.1 Planctomycetota bacterium
CACAACGACACGAATATCGCCGGCGTCACCGGCGGCACGCAGCTCGCCGACCAGGAAGCCGCCGCGGCGGTCACCACCGGCACCGAGATCGCTATCCCGCTCGCCGCGTTGGGCAACCCCACGGGCGACGTCAAGGTGACCGCCTTCATCGCCAGCGGCAGCTTCGACTTTCTCTCGAACCAGTTCCTGTCGCCACTCGAAGTCGAAGACTTCGACGAAGACCCGGAAACGCCCGAAGATCGCCCCAACCTCGGCGCGTTGTACGACCTGAGCCAGCTGCCGGGTGACCAGTTCTTCACGATCAGCCTCGGCGACGCCGCCGGCATCATCGGCGACTACGACGACTCGGGCCAGGTGGAGCAGGGCGACCTGAACCTGGTGCTGAACAACTGGGGCCAGGCCGCGCCGTTCGATCCCAACGGCGATCCGTTCGATACGCCCAACGTGGACCAGGAAGAACTCAACCGCGTCCTGAACAACTGGGGCTCCACCGCGGCCCCGAGCTTCGAAGGCTCCGCGGTGCCCGAGCCCGCCACGATGGCGATCCTCGGCGGCCTCGCGCTCGCCGGCCTCCGCCGCCGTCGTTCGGCCTGACCTTGCGTGTTCGTACGGCGGCGGCCGCCTCCCGGCGGCCCCGCCGATTCACCGCCCGTGTTTCAAACCGTTTTGATCGCGCTTGGTGGCTCTTTTCGTGCATCATTTTTCTCGGATCGTTTTTTTCACAGGAGGATTTGGAATATGAAGACTTCTCGTATTTTGGCCGGCTTGTTGGGCGTCGGCTTTGCCGGTGCCGCGACGGCGCAGGTCATCGACGGCACGGTGGACGCGGTCTACGGGGCGCCCCTGGCGGTCCAGACGGTGCAGACCGAGTTCGGCGACGCCAGCGACGCCACCGGCTTGGGTGGCGGCGGCGAGCTCAACGCCGGTTACGCGATCGCCGATCTCAACACGGGCAAGCTGTCCGTTTTGCTCACCGGCAACATCGAGCCGAACTTCAACAAGGTCAACGTCTTCATCGATTCGCAACCCGGCGGCGAGAATGTGCTCGATGGCGGGCTGGCTTACGACTTCGGAGACGTCGCCGCCAACTTCGGTGGCCTAACGTTCGATACCGGCTTCGAAGCCGACTACCACCTCTTTGGGCGTTGGGGCGGCGGCGCATTCGAAGTTGACATCGTGGACCGTGCGGCGAGTACCCCCGGCAACGAGTTCGGCAACTTCGGCGCGGCTTCGGCGGGTTCGGGCACCGGCGTCCAGACCGGTACCATCACCGCGGCCGCCGGCACGCCGACCACCGGGGCCGACGGCGGTACGTTCCTGACTTCGGACGTCGAGTTCGGCTTCAACAACACCAACACCGCCGGCGTCGCCGGGGGGACGGCGGCCGCCGACGCCTCGGCCGCCGCCGCGGTCGCCACCGGCTTCGAGTTTGCCATCGATCTGGCGGACATCGGAAACCCCGGCTTCGGTGACGTGATCCTGATCCACGCCGCTTACGGCAACGGCGACAACAACTTCCACTCCAACCAGATCCTTGGTGGGGTCCCCGCGCCGCAAGGCAACCTCGGCGGCGACGGGGCCGGCAATTTCACCGGCACCCTCAGCGGCATCGACTTCAATCAGTTCGACGGCGATCAGTTCTTCGCCGTGACGGTTGTGCCCGAGCCCGCGACCGCCGCGCTGGTCGGCCTGGGCGGCTTGGCCATGCTGCGTCGTCGGAAGTGAGTGACATTTGATGCGTGGCGGGGCGTCGAGCCCCGCCACGCTTTTTCGGTCGCGGTACCGTCGCCGCGTCTCGACACGGGTACCGGGGTGGATCGGGGGACCGCCGTGGCCGCGCCGCGGACTTGGCTGTCGATCCGCTGAGTAGGAGTACTTTGATGAAGCCCAAGACCACGCGAATGCCATCCGTCGCCGCGGCGCTGCTCGCCGCCGGCCTTCCCGCGTCCGCCACGGACGTCTCGCCGGCTCCGTTCTTGCAGTGGTTCGAAAGCTCTTACGAAGTGCAGCGTGAACGCACGGCCGATCTGTTCATGGCCGGATACGGCGGCGTCTGGGTTCCTCCCACGGGCCGTGCGGATACCGGCGGGCTGTCGGTGGGTTACGACGTGTTCGATCGTTTCGACCTCGGGACCGCGCGTTCGCCCACGCTGTACGGATCGGAGCAGGGCTTACGCAACTACGTCGACATCACGCATCGCATGGGCGGGAGCGTCTACGCGGACCTGATCTGGAACCACAACGGCTTCAGCGACACCCGCAACACCGGGCTGGTCGAAGCCGGCGGGTATCCCGGTTTTGTCTTCGATTTCCCGGGCACGGCCTACGGTGATTTCCACCCCGAAATGAGCGTCGATGCCGACGAGCAGCGTGGCCGTCTGGCCGGCCTGATCGACATCGATCAGGGCCTGAACATCCAGTTGATCCGCCACCCGGTCGAAGAGGGCAATCCGCAGAACATCCCGGGCGGAACCGTGCTCAACCTGCCCCGGGCCAGCAACGCGGCGCTCTACCCCGACCGCGACCTCGGCGGCCGCACAGTGTTTGATCCGGCGCGCAATCAGAACGTCACCATCTACGACTTCAACGCGGCAGACCCGCTGCAGGGCGACGCGGTGCCCGAGAACGCGACGGGCGTGCTGATCCGCAACGCGCGTTGGATGATCCAAGACATCGGTGTGGACGGCTTCCGAGTCGATGCGGCGCGGCACTTCCCACGCTGGGTGCTCAACTTCCTGGACGAGGCGACGTTCCTGGCCAGCCGGCGGACGAACCTCGACGGCAGCCCGGTGCACGCCTTCTCGTTCATGGAACAGGGCTTCGGCTCGCCGCAGTTCCAGCAGGAATTCATCCGCAAGGACATCGACAACGACAACCTCGATCGTCTCGGCGGCAACCGCGACGTGCTGGACTTCAACTTTTTTGGCGCGGTCAACGGCAACTTGCAAGAGAACGGGCTGGTTAACGATTGGCGGAACGTCGTGGGCGCGAGCATCGACCTCAACGACGACGGTTTGATGAACGGATCGCAGGGCGTGAAGTTTGTCGAGAGCCACGACGATTTCGGGCCGGGCGCCATGATCAACGTGGCGCACGCCTACCTGCTGATGCTGCCCGGCAACGCCAACGTGTACTACAACGCTCAGCGAAACTTTCATCCGGATCGCGACTTCCCCAAGCCCGGCCGCGACGACGCTTTGGGCAACTTCGGCGATACACGCACCGAGTTGGTTGAGTTGCGGAACCGGTTCGGTCGGGGCAACTATCTCCAGCGTTTCCTGGAAAAGGAAAGCCTCGCGTTCGAGCGGGAGAAGTCGGCGCTCACGCTGCTGAGCAACCGCAACGACGCGGGCTTCGACGCACGGACGATCCAGACGGCGTTCGACCCCGGGACGTGGCTGGTCGAACAGACGGGCAACGCGGCGAACAACGCCGACATCCCGGAGTTTCTGGAAGTCCAAGCCAACGGCAGCGTCAACGCGCGGTTCTTACGGAACGACGGGCAAGACCAGGGTTATTTGATCTACACCGTGCCGACGCCGGTATCGGCGAACGGTATCGAGCTGATCGGCGATGGCGTGGGGGCGACGCTCGCGGGGGCGACGCCGCCGCAGTTCGTCGGCGGCGAGACCGAGGAAGAGGCCGGCGAGATCCTGCGGCAGAACGGCAACGCCCGGCTGGCCGATCTGCGGGTGATCGACGGCGAGACCTTCACGGTGCGGCTGGCCACGCAGGCGGTGACCCTGGACGTGCCGGGGATCGAAGGCGGCGTCCGAGACGTGCACGCCGACGGCGACCATGCGGTGTTTCGGATCAACGGCGGCATCGACGCCAACGGCAACGGCGCGGTGGACGTGGTGACCCCCGGCGATGTCGCTTACGGCTTCGAGAACTTCCTGTCGACCTCGAACCCGGGGTTCGACACGGCCACGCAAACCGGCGGTGACGGCCTGTACGAGCAAGTGGTGGACGCGACCGCCCTGCCCGAAGGTCTGAACTTCCTGACCGTCCGCGCGTTCCGACACCGCGATACGGCGACCGGCGGCGACGGCGGGCCGGCGGTGTTCAGCGAGTTCCGCGAGGTGCTGTGGGTGGACCTCTTGCCCCCGGAGGTACGCCTCGAAACGCCCGAGGCTTTCAATGACGACGGCGGCTTCGATTTCACTTTCGTCAACGACGACGACACCGCCGACTCGGTGCACGTGTTCCGGAACCTGGGTGCTTCTGTCACCGACCCGCAGATCCTTTCCCTCGTGAACGCGGGTAACGCGGCGAGCGACTTCGACGGCGGCGTGTTCGGTCAGGCGTACGGCGACGTCTCCAACGGCAACCAGGCCTTTACGGTGGTGACGTTCGAGCGCACCGGCAACTACTCGATCCAGCGGTTTACCGGCGTCGAGATCACCGATGGCCTCGGGGCCGGCTTCGGCGACGTCAACGCCGACGGGCAGATCGATGCGGAGGACATCGACGGCTCACGCACGCTCGAGTTCTTCGTCAACCTCCGCAACCGTGCGTTCAACGCCGCCGCCGATCCCAACGGTGACGGGCTGATTGATACGCGGGACCTGCTCGCGTTGGGCGAGGTCTTCGAGGGTGAAGGCGCAGAGGCTGGCACGACCGAAGCCTATCTCGAGGCACTCGCCCGGCGTGGCGACCAGACCGACGACGGGCTGTTGACCGCCGAGGACATCGACGCATTGTTCGCCAATATCGGCACGGCCGACGAAGACGAGCTCTGGCGCGGCGACCTCGATGTGGACGGGCAGGTCGACTTGGCCGACGTCGAGTTGCTGGTGCAGTCGTTCGCCCGCACGTTCGTGGGCGACGCGCAACTCGACGGCGTGATCGATCAGGCGGATCTCAACGCGGTGCTCAACGGCTGGGGTAATACCGGCGTCGGTTGGGCCGACGGCGATTTCAACGGCAACAACCGCATCGAACAGGGCGACCTGAACGCGGTGTTGAACAACTGGGGATCACGCTTCGCCCCGTCGTTCGCGGCGAACCCGTCGGTGCCGGAGCCGGGCGTAGCGGCGTTGTTGGGAGGCGGGATCGGCTTGCTGCTTCGGCGTCGTCGTTGAGACCGATCGGGGGGCTGATTTAGATGTGCAGCGCCCGGCCGTGCACGGCGAGCGAGGCTTCTTTCACGGCTTCGGCAAGCGTCGGGTGGGCGTGACAGGCCCGGGCGATGTCCTCGCTGCTTGCGCCGAAGGCCATGGCCGTGGCGCACTCGGCGATCAAGTCACCCGCGGCGTGCCCGACGATGTGGACGCCTAGGACACGGTCGGTCTCTTGGTCGGCGAGGACCTTGACCATGCCGCGGGTCTCGTCGATCGCCTTGGCCCGGCCGTTGGCGAGGAACGGGAACTTGCCGGCGTTGTAGGTGACGCCGGCGTCTTTGAGTTCTTCTTCGGTCTTGCCGACCGACGCGACCTCGGGCTCGGTGTAGACGATGTTGGGGATGGTGTCGTAATCGAGGTGGTAGTGCCCGGTGGCGATGGCTTCGGCGCAGGCGACGCCTTCCTCCTCGGCCTTGTGGGCAAGCATCGGGCCGGCGATGACGTCGCCGATGGCGTAGACGCCGACGGCTTCGGTCCAGCCGGTGGTGCGGAACTTCTCGGTGAGCTTCACGCGGCCGCGCTCGTCGAGTTGCACGTCCGCGGCTTCGGCGTTGAGGCCTTCGGTGTGCGGCTTGCGGCCGACGCAGCACAGGACGCGGTCGGCCTCCACGGCGTCTTGCCCGTCGATATTGACTTTGACGCCTTTTTTCGTGGTCTCGACGCCCGTGACCTTGCAGCCCAGTCGAAACTTGATGCCCTGCTTGGCGAAGATCTTCTGGGCTTCTTTCGCCATGCCCGCGTCGAGCCCGGGCATGATGCGGTCGAGGTATTCGAGGACGGTGACTTCGGCGCCCAGGCGTCGCCAGACGCTGCCCAGTTCCAAACCAATCACACCGGCACCGATCACGACCAGGTGCTTGGGCACGGGGTTGTAGGTGAGGGCTTCGGTGGAGGTGTCGACGCGGTCTTGCGTGAGGTCGACGCCGGGGATGGAGGACGGCTCGGAGCCGGTCGCGATCACGACGTGCTTGGCCTTGATTTGATCGTCATCGATCGTAACGGATTTGTCCGCGTTGAAAGCGGCGGTGCCGTGAAAAACTTGGACTTTGTTTTTCTTCATGAGCGCCGCGACGCCGCCGGTGAGCTGCTTGACGACTTCGTCCTTGCGATTGAGCATCGCGGGCACGTCTAGTTTGACGTTCGAGACACCGATGCCGTGGCTAGCCAGATCGTGCTTGGTCTGCTCGTAGAGGTGTGACGATTCGAGCAAGGCTTTGGAGGGGATGCAGCCGACGCGTAGGCAGGTGCCGCCGAGGGCCTTTTCCTTGTCGGCGATGGCGACCTTCATGCCCAGTTGGGCGGCGCGGATCGCGCAGACGTAGCCGCCGGGGCCGGCACCGATGACGAGCAGATCGAAAGCGTGTTCGGGCATCACGGGTTCCTGTTCGGAGGTCGGGTCAAGTCCCGCAGGATACGCGATGCGTCGGGTGTTTTTCGTCGATCAAGGCGCGGTCGGCGCGAGTACCGCGAGCGATTCGCGTAGCTGCGGCGGACGCGCTTCGAGTTGCGCGGCGTCCGGCTCGGGTTGCGTATCGAGCCAGCGCCACAGCGCTTGGACCGCGGCGTCCTGTTGTTGTCGATACGGGCCCGCCGAACCTTCGATGTCGTTGTGCAGGATTGAAAACACGAGCACGCGTCCGGAATCGTGAAACACGTAACCGGACAGGGCGCTGACGCCGCGGATCGTGCCGGTTTTTGCGTACACCCGGCCCTTCATCTCGGCCATGTCGCCGTTACCCATCCGCCGACGGACCGAGCCGCGTACGCCAGAGATCGCCATTGTGCCGACGAAGTGTTCGCCGTGCTCGTGTTCCACGAGCATGTGGAGCAGCAGATCGGTCAGGAGCTTGGCGCTAAGCCGGTTCTGACGGGAGAGGCCCGACCCGTCCGCGGAGCGCAACGTTTCGGGATCGACGCCGATACGCCGGAGGAACTCGGCCGCCGCGTGGTGGCCTGATGCCCAGGAGCCGCGCGGGTCGGGCGCCCCGGCCGCCGTGTCGTATGCCAAGCCGTTGAGCTTGGCGACGGCCTCGGACATCATGTTCTGGCTATTCGTGTTGACCCGACCGAGCACGTCGAGCAGCGGGGTTTCAACGACGTAGGAAAAACCAGAGCCCGGTGAATCGCCAAGCGTTTGGGAAGAAACCTCGAGCCGATGTCCAACGTCGATGCCGCGATCCCGGAGGGCGACCGCAGTCGTCGCGGCGAGAAACCGGCGGGGGTCGTCCGTGGGTTTGCTGTAAGGGCCGTCGATACGGCCGACCTTGCCTCTCACCTTGTACACGTTCTGGCCCGGCAGCTTGCCGAGTTGCGGGGCGTGCTCGCCTTCGGTGGACGTCATGGCGTCTCCCAGGATTTCGAACAGGCCCGAGGGGGGGAGGGTTTCCAACTCCGCGGGATCACCGAGCGTGGTCGGCCGGAACGTGAAGTCCACGCAGTTGTCGTTGAAGCTCACGCCGGCGACGGGCGCGCCGTACCAATGCAGCAGGTTGGCCGGGTGCCACGAGGGGTGTACGAGCTGATCGTCGAACACGGCGTCGGTGACCGTCACGCCGCCCGGTAGTTGGGTGACGCCGGCTTGCCGCAACGCGTCGGCGAGCAGATCGAACTCGTCCATCGGCGTCATGCCGCGGTCTTCGAGGAGCCCCGGGTCGCCGAAGGCGGGGTCGCCGCCGGCCACGATTTCGAGCTTGCCGTCGATGACGCGAAACGTTGTGGCCAACGCGTGCTCGGGCCCGAAGCGGTCCAGCGCGGTGGCGGACGTGACCAGCTTGAGATTGCTGGCCGGGACGAAGGCGTCGGCGGCATCGGGTGTTTCGAGCAGCACCCGGCCCGTGTCCGCGTCGAGCACACGGACGGCCACACGGGCACCGGCGTCCACCCCCGGTCGGAGCGCGTCGTCCACCGCGGTCGCGAGCGCGGGGTCGAACGGTTGACCCAGTGCTGGCCCGCAAGCGCAAACGAACAGTAATCCCGAAACCGCAAACGCGTAAAGGTTTTGGACAAACGGCGGAAGCGGTCGATTCATGCCGCCATCGTACGGCAGCGGCGACGCATGATGCATCCGCTAGCGACCAACAACACCCCCGCCGCTGGCTCGGGGATCACCACTCGGCGGAGGTTGTAGTCGGCGACCACGGGCACGTGGTCCCAGAAGCTGCTGCTGTAAAGCACGTCGTTGGGCTGCAGGCCGGTGGCTTGCCGTTCGGCGGCGGTCAGCAGCTGGGTGTTGAGCACGAACGCCTGAGAGAGCGAGGCGACGCTGTCGCTGTAGACCTGCCAGTCCAGGCGGCTGGTGCGGGAGCCCCGCCAGGTCCAATCGGGGAAGCCGCCGTTGTTGTGGGTGGCGTCGACGATGCTTAGCGCGGTCTCGTCCCAGTCGAGCAGTTCGTCGGGGCCGAACAGTGCTTCGGTGGTGATGTCGCCGAACCGGAGGTTATCGACCGGCGCGGTGCCGGAGGCCGTGTTGAAGTCGCCGAGCACGACGAAGGGGATGCCGGGGTCGAGGTCTTCCGGTCCGCCCGGCGTCTGGGCGTCTTTGAAGTAGCGGATAATCCGATCGACGTCGCGGATGCGTTGCGACTCATCGGAAGCGCTGCCGCCGGCCTTGAGATGAAGGTTGACGACGTGCAGGTCGTCGGCGGACATGCTCAGCGGCAGGTCGATGGTCGCGACCGCGGGCGAGCGTGGCGAGCCGGCCAGCAGCGCTCCGGTGTCGAGGAACGGATGGCGGCTCGCGATGACCTGTTCGTCGGTCTTGTGGGTAAACCAAGACGCGCCGTCGGGCAGCGGGTCGGCGAGGTTCAACGCGTTGCGAACGTCCGCGGCGGATCGGCTTTGGATTTCTTGAAACGCCCAGACGTCGGCCTCCAATGCGCCGACCACCCGGGCGTAGTGATCGTCGAAACGCCATTGGCCGCCCACGAAATCGAACGGCTGGTCGCTGAAATTGTCGTTGAAGCCGCCGAGGTTGTACGACACCACGCGGACGTCGGTGGCGTTGAGTTTGTCAAGAAACGTGCCGGTCTGCGCGACCGCCGTTGCGAACCCCGGTCCTATCAACAGGCAGACGAAAATCGTGAATTGGACGGGGAACTTTGCGGGCAATGGTTTCTCCTGGCGAACCAAATAGTTTACTCCAGATCGCCAAAATCTCCGCATGTTTCTGCGGAAATCGCGTCGGCGTCGAGGGGGTCCATGATCAGGCGACGGGCTCGCGGCGGGTCTTCCATCAGGGCGCCGCAAAACTCGTCTAGCTCGTCGGGGTCCATGCGGGCCAGGTGCATCAGCGCGGCGGGCGGGCGGTGCGGCGGTTCGACAGCCGCGAGCAGCCGGGCGTACAGGGCGGGGCCGGCCCGCATGCCGTGGATCTCGAGTTCGATGCGATCGGCGGTGTCGATAACCGCCGCGTAGGTGTTGTCGTCGAGCTTGCTTAAGCTGTGGAGGCACGCCAGCTCGGCTACGCCTTTGAAGCCTTCGTGGATCAACCCCGCCCACAGGCCCGACTCTGCCAGCACCACAAGCCGCCCTTCGCCGTCGCGGTGGACTTTCGACCAGGCGGCTACGGCTTGGTCCATGTACCGGCCGGCTCGGCTCTTGGCGTTGATCCCCGGGACGGGGCAGAACAGCGTGGGCTGGAGCTTGAAACGCAGCCGGTCGAGCGGCACGCCCCATCGCAGGTGAACCGAGCGTTC
Organism: Planctomycetota bacterium; assembly: GCA_039180415.1. Lineage (GTDB taxonomy): Bacteria > Planctomycetota > Phycisphaerae > Phycisphaerales > Phycisphaeraceae > CAZIXN01. The sequence continues at coordinate 9,818 of JBCDDH010000096.1, forward strand.
GGCCGTGGCGGCCAGAGCGGAGGCGTGGACGCGATGTCCAGGCCTTAACTCACGCCAGGCGGCGCGGATAAGGAGGGGCACGCCGCGCATTTCGCCGCGCGGGGCGCGCTGCTTCCGGGCCACGCGATTGAAATGTCGCCGGGCTTGTTTTCCCAGCGTCACGGCGTAGCGACGGAGGAAGTGGTGATCGTGGTAAGGATGGCTGTGGTGGCGGGAGCGCCGCCAGTACGCTCGATGAAAGCAGTGTAGGCACGACTCGCTGTAAGACCAAGCGAGCGCGGATAGGAAGATGCCGACCTTGCGGCAGTGCTTCGGCAGCGCGGGGTGGATGTCCCGCAGACGATCTGCGGCCTCTGCCGTGGCGTCGAGCCCTTCGTAGCACGCGGCGCCCTGAATGAAAAAGTTGATCGTGTGACGCTTACGGATTTGCGCGGCGAGTTCGGCGTCGTTCACGCGGGCCGCCGGCGTGGGGCTTCGGCCTTTGGCGGCGGCGTCGGGCGGTGTTCGGGGAAGTCCGGTTCGAACGGATCGGGACGCGGCGAAGGCGAGGCCGGCGGTCGGGGTTGCGTCGGTGCCGGGCGGGGCTTGGCCGGGGTGGGCACGGTGGCGGGCGGGGCGTCAGGCATCGGGTTCCCGGGCGTTGCGACCGGCCGAACATCAATGGGCGGCCGGATGATCGGTTTCCATCTGGAGCACTTGGTCGTCGGCGTGGTAGCTCGAGCGCACGAGCGGGCCCGACTCGCAGTGGCGGAAGCCGATCGCCTCGGCTTGCTGCTTGTAGGCGAGGAACTGGGCGGGGGTGACCCAGTGCGAGATGGGCAGGTGGTTTCTCGTCGGCTGGAGGTATTGGCCGATCGTGAGGATGTCGCAGGTGTCGTGGACGCCGGGCCAAGTCGCGTGGGGGTGCCCGAACTCGGCACGCCGCCGTTCCGCGAGGCCGGCCGGGGCCTTGCTAGGGTCGTGGTGGTCCCAGTGCGGGTTGGTGTGATCGACGCGGTCACCGCCGCGGCGGAGCCGGTGGTCCGGGCCGGGCTTGGCGGTGCCGACGTTGGTGTGGAGCGAGCCGGCTGGACCGGACGCTCGGCGCTGGGCGGCCTCGGCGTGGGGGGCAACGCGGTATGGATCGGGAACATCGAAGGCGTCGCGATTGGTCGTGGGGTCGTCGCGGTTCACGCCCGGGACGCGGACGCCGTCCACGACGTCGTGCATGAGCCGCTCGATTTCCTCTTCGCGTTCGCCGATGCCGACCATGATGCCGGTCTTGACGGTTAGGCCTTGCTCTTTACCGCGGCGGAGGACTTCGATGCTGCGTTCGTAGATGGCTTGCGGCCGGACGTGTTTGTAGAGCCGGGGCACGCTTTCGAGGTTGTGGTTCAGGATCTCCGGCCGTTCGTCGAGCACGAGTTGCAGCGCGTCCCAGTCACCGCAGAAGTCGGGGATCAGCACCTCAACGGACGTGCCCGGGCTTTGGCGACGGATCTCGCGGATCGTCTCGGCCCAGATCTCGGCCCCGCCGTCGGGCAGCTCGTCGCGGTTGACGCTGGTGATGAC
>JBCDDH010000097.1:0-11110 GCA_039180415.1 Planctomycetota bacterium
ACGCCGACGAACGGCCGCGGTTGCCGCAACGATCAAGACGCCGAGACTCCCCGGCGCCGGAACCACAACGGTGATGAACCCGCTGCCCGCATCAAGACCGGCGGCATCAACAAAATCAACCAACGCGAAAAGCTCAAGGTTGTCGCCCAGCCGGGTGTCCTGGAATTCGAACGAGCCGATGAACAGCCCGTCGTCGAGCAGCCCGTTGCCGTCGAGATCGACCGCGTCACCCGAGCGCAGCACTTCTTCGAGACCGTTGAAGACCACGACCTCGTCGCCTGTGCTCGTCAGTCCGCCCAGAACATAGTCGCCGAGGCCGTTGCCCACCAACAGCGAGAAGTCCTGGATGTTGTTGTTCGGGTCGTCCCAGGTCTCGCCGGCGCCCGGGAAGATATCGTCGCCCGAGGCCGCGATCAGTTCGCCGTTGCGGACCGCCCAGTTCGTCGCATCATCGACAAGCTGGCCAAACGCGTACCAGTCCCCGTTGCCCGCCATGAACTGCTGATCGATACCACCAGTGAGTCCGTCGACCACATCCGTCAATGCGTCGGCACCGGTGATACCGACTTCGGTGAGCGTGAAGTTCTCGCGGATCACGATGTCGCCGTTGACGAACAACGAATCGTCATCCGTTGTCGGTGTGCCGATGTCCCCACGAACCAGCCACTGCGAGCCGTCGTCGCTCACGTGCAAATCGTCGAGGTCAAAATCATCGAACGGTCGCGCCGGCACCGGCTGGTTGCCCGGCACATCCACGCCCTTCTGCGCGAGCACGCCGAAGTCAGATGTGGCAATAAACTCGTTGGTGTCGTTCGTGAACGCCGGACCATCGACACCATCGGAAATCCAATACACGCGGCCGGATTGATCGATGGCGGTCGTATCCAGCGTGTCCCATGTGTTGCCCGAGCCGAACCCGTACGCGTCGTCGATCGCGCCGCCCTCTTGGGCGAACACAGTGCTTGCACCGGCCAGATCGCCGCCGATGATCACATCATCATCAGACGACGAGCCATCGAGATCGCCACCAACAACCCATTGGCCGGCATTATTGATCCTCGCCGAAGAATCGATGCCCTCAATCAACCGGCCGCCGAACGAGTCAACATCCTCACGCAACACGGTCTGGCCGACCAGTCCCGAACCGGCAACCAGCACCTCCGGATCTGTGTTGTCATCCTGGAAATTCACAAGCCAGAACTCGCCCGAGGTGCTCAGGCTGATGTTGAAAAAACTGAAATCGGTATCCCAGGTCCCGCCGCCGGGGATCTGCGAGGTCGGATCACCCACGATGTTCGAGTAAATCACCGTCGGCTGTGCAGCGGCGGACGACACAACAGCACCAGCGGCCGCGACCAGCACGAAAGCGCGACCTCGGCGCAGAAAAAAACCAGTCTTCATCAAAAGTCCCTTCTCGTCTCTTCTACTCATGCCGCCAATCTGCATCGGCGGTCACATTCCAGGCGTGCAAACGCAGTGCACCCGCCAGGCGAGCCTACATCGTTTTGAAAACATGTACAAGAAGATTCTCGGGCTCGGTCAAGATCAGTTCCCCCGTGGGAGAAACGCCTTCTCGCCCGACCCTGCTGCCGGCTGGCATGCCGCTATGCCGCCGCGTCGCTCCGCAGCGGAGAAACCCGCAGCGACCGGTCCGGCTCGCTCGCCCCCTCGCGCTTCGGGATCCGTTCGTCCCACTCGCGTTGCAGTGTGCCGACACGCCGCACAACGCCGATCCCCATCGCGGCAGCCGCCACGCCGACCACGTTGCCCGCCATCGCCGCGTACACGCCCCAGCTCACCGGCAAGCCCAGAGCGCTCGTCGGCCCGTAGATAATCATCGCCTCGCCGACACGCTCAAGAATCACCCATGCCAGCACCGCAAGCCACCACGCCGACACTAACGCCGGCTTGTGGTGCACCAGCTTCTGGCGGTCCACCTTCGCCCGCGTGAACGACCCGCCGCGCACCCGGTCACGCCCGATCATGTTGATCGTCCACAGCTCGCTGACCAGATCGATCGGCCGATACAAGTTCGGCCCCGGCACCCAGAACCAGACCCACCCCCAAGACGCCGACCGGATCTTCGCACCCGCGAGCGCTTCCGTGTTCCGGACCATCCGCGCGACCCACCACGAGAGCGCCACCGCCGCGATCACCAGCGCGCACGAGTACACGACGTTCAGCCCGGTCCAGACGACATCCGTCAGCCCGATGTACGCCTGGCTCAAGACCGCCCCCGGCACCAGCCGGTCCAGCAGCTTCAGGTCAAGCCCCCGCAGCACGAGCGCGAGCGCGCTGCCCACCAGGCAGATCGCCATCGCCCGGCAGAAGACCCACTCGAGCGACTCCGACGGCTTGTAGCGCGGACGTTCCGACATCACCCCCGGTTTCGGCCGCGCAGCCCCAAAGGCCGGAGCCAAAGATCGCGCCAACGCCAACTTTGACTGGAGCGCCCGCCAACCCGCCCGCCCACAGCGCACAAACAGACCCCGCCGGCAGCGTCGACGGGGTCCGATCACGTTCCGATCGTCTGGTCTCAGGCGGCGTCGATCTGGCCAAGCCGCTCGTTGATGTACCGTGCAAACGTCCGAAGCGCCTCCGGCTTGCGATCGTGGTAGTCCTCCCAGAAACCCGGAGCGTGGAACTCGGGAGGGGACGCATACGGCTCGCCGTCCTCGATGGACTCCACCCAATCGGCGGGCCGCCGGGCATCGGTCACCTCAAACACCTCGGGCGTGTAGAGCACCGGATCGCCCCAATCGTTGAGAATCCGATAGTCCCCGGCCTCGATAGCCAGAACAACATACGGCTGTCCGACTGTCAGCCCGTCCTGCGAACCGTCAGACCCCGAGGGTTCTCGAGTGCAACGTACTTTCATCGCTCAACAATCTCGATCCGTCTGACCTCGAACCGTCCGAGGCCGTGGTGCTCATACCAATGGTACTCGATTCTGACGTTGCCCGGCAGTTTTTCCGCGTGACTCGATACCTTTGCCTACCGGGAAGCCTCGCCGCCATACGCCCGAAGCAGGCGATCGATCTCCCGGATCCGGCGGCCTTTGGCGATCACCCGGGACCTCGACAAGATCTCCGAGGTGAACCGGAACCCGTCGAGTGGCTCGTCGCTCCGGCGTGGGCTCACGCGGTCACACCCGCCGTGTCCAGCTTCTTCCGGATCACCGTGTTCAGGATCCCGCCGTTGCGGTAGTACTCAATCTCCACCGCTGTATCGATCCGGCTCGTGCACGCAAACTCAACGACGCTCCCGTCCGCCTTCGTCGCCTTTACCTGCACCTCAGCCCCCGGCTCCATCGCCTGCGGCAGCTCGATGTCAAACGTCTCCGTGCCATCCAGCCCCAGGCTCGCCGCGCTTTCGCCCTTCTTGAAGACCAGCGGCAGCACGCCCATGAACACAAGGTTGCTCCGGTGGATCCGCTCGAAGCTCTCGGCGATGACCGCTTTCACACCAAGAAGAAGCGTGCCCTTCGCCGCCCAGTCGCGGCTCGAGCCCATGCCGTAGTCCTTGCCCGCCAGAACAACCAGCGGCGTCCCAGCCTGCTTGTAGTTCATCGCCGCGTCGTAGATGTAGCTCACCGGCGCGTTCATGCCCTCACCCTGCGTGAAATCTCGCGTCCAGCCGCCCTCAGGGATGCTGCCGTCGGCCCCCTTCGCCAGCTGGTTCCGCACGCGAACATTCGCAAACGTGCCCCGCGTCATCACCCGGTCGTTGCCTCGACGCGACCCGTAGCTGTTGAACTGCGACGGCGACACGCCCTTGCTCTGCAAGAACTGGCCCGCCGGCGTCTCCGGCTCGATCCGGCCCGCCGGCGAGATGTGGTCCGTTGTCACGCTGTCGCCCAGCACGCACAGCGCCCGAGCGCCCGCGATCGAGCCGAAGCCCGGAGCCGCAGGCTGCATCCCCTCAAAAAACGGCGGGTTCTGGATGTACGTCGAATCATCATCCCACCCGTACAGCTCGCTCTTGCTCACCGGCACCCGGTTCCATGTCTCATTGCCCGTAAACACATCGCCGTACTTGTCCGCAAACTGCTCCGCGCTGATGCACTTCTGCCGCAGGCTCTCGATTTCTGCCTGCGTCGGCCAGATGTCTTTGAGATACACGTCCTTGCCGTCCGGCGTCTTGGCGATCGACTCGTTCGCCAGATCGATGTCCACCGTCCCCGCGATCGCGTACGCCACCACCAGCGGCGGGCTGGCCAGATAGTTCGCCTTCACCCGCGGGTGCACACGCCCCTCAAAGTTCCTGTTTCCAGACAGCACGCTCGCGACCGCCAGATCGCCGCGCTCGATCCCGTCCTCGATCTCCGGCGGCAGCGGGCCCGAGTTGCCGATGCACGTCGTGCACCCGTACCCGACCGTGTGGAAGCCCAGCGCCTCCAGATCGTCCGTCAGCCCCGCCTTTTCGTAGTACTCGGTGACGACCTTCGACCCCGGCGCCAGGCTCGTCTTGACCCACGGCCGACGCTTCAACCCCAGCGCCCGCGCCTTCTTGGCTACGAGACCAGCCGCCAGCATCACATCCGGGTTGCTCGTGTTCGTGCAGCTCGTGATCGCTGCGATGACCACGTCACCGTGCGTCAGCGTGACCTTCTGCCCCGGACGCTCGGGATGGCTCGCCGCGCCCAGCTCGACCTCGACTGTGCTCGATTCGTCCGTCACCGCCGGCGCCGTCGCCGGCGACGACGGCTCACCGCCCTCGGTCTTCCAGCGAAGCTCCTGGAAATCCTCGTGGACCCGAGCTTTCTTGAATGTCTCTTGCAGGTCCTTCTGCCACTGCGTCTGCATGTTCGTCAGCTCGATCCGGTCCTGCGGCCGCTTCGGCCCCGCAAGACTCGGCACAACCGTGCCCAGATCCAGCTCCAGAACCGAACTGAACGTCGGGTCGGGCTTGCCCGCGTCCCACCAGAAGTCGTTCGCCTTCGCGTACGCCTCGGTCAGTGCGATCTCGTTCTCTGTCCGCGCCGTCAGACGCAGGTAGCCCAGCGTCACCTCGTCGATCGGGAAAAACCCGCACGTCGCGCCGTACTCCGGCGCCATGTTCGCGATCGTCGCACGGTCCGGCAGGCTCAGGTCCGCCATGCCCGGTCCGAAGAACTCGACAAACTTCTCGACCACGCCGTGCTTGCGGAGCATCTCCGTGACGGTCAGGACGAGATCGGTCGCTGTCGCACCCTCGGGCAGCCGCCCGGTCATCTTGAAGCCGACAACCTCCGGCGTCAGCATGTACACCGGCTGGCCCAGCATCACCGCCTCCGCCTCGATCCCGCCGACGCCCCAGCCGAGCACGCCCAGCGCGTTGATCATTGTCGTGTGGCTGTCCGTGCCCACGAGCGAATCCGGGTAGACATTGGGGGAGCCGTCGATGGTCTTGGTCAGCACGCCCCGCGCGAGGTACTCCAGGTTTACCTGGTGCACGATCCCCGTCGCCGGCGGCACCACGCTGAAATTGCTCAGGCTCTCCTGGCCCCATTTCAAAAACTTGTACCGCTCGTTGTTCCGCTCAAATTCCTTCTCGGCGTTGATGGTCAGCGCCACCCGCGACGCGAAATCGTCGACCTGCACCGAATGATCGATCACCAGGTCGCACTGCACCTCGGGGTTGATCAGCTCCGGGTCGCCGCCGAGCGACTTCATGGCGTCCCGCATCGCCGCGAGATCAACAACGCACGGCACACCCGTGAAGTCCTGCAGCACCACACGCCCGGGCATGAACGGCATCTCCACCCGGTTCACGCTCGCCGCGTCGTACGACGCCAGCCCCGCGATGTCGTCGTTCGTCACCACGAACCCGTCGAGGTTCCGAAGCTGCGCCTCCAGCAGCACCCGGATCGAGTATGGCATCGAGTCGATCTTTCCGAGCCCCGCCTCTTCGACCGCTCGCAGTCGGTGGTAGCTGTAGCTCTCGCCGTTGACGTTGAGGGTCGCCTTGGAGTTGAACGCGTCGCCTGCCATGGGGTGCTCCTTTCAGTTCGTGCAACACAAGCATCGAGCTTTATCAGCCATGAATCAAGTCAATGCAAATTGTCTGTTTGATAAATAAAGATGATGCGAGTGTCTTCCCCATCCTCCCCCGTCCCCCGACGGGCGAGGTGGCCGGCAAAGCCGGTCGGAGGGGGTCTTCCTCTTCCGATACCCTCTCGCCATGCACACCCGAGTCCTCACCCGCCAACTCACCACCCCCCTCGGTCCCATGCTCGCCGGCGTCACCGATCCATCCCCAAGCCTCTGCCTCCTCGAATTCACCGACCGCCCCCGCCTGTCCAAAGAACTCGATGACCTTGCGAGAGCCGTCGGCCCCGACGAAGCGGTGGGGGACTTCGAAACCAGAACCCCCGCCACCGACCTGCTCGACGAGCTCGAAGCGCAGCTCGCCGACTACTTCAACCATGACCGAACCGCTTTCGATCTCCCTCTCACCACCCCCGGCACCGACTTCCAACAAGCCGTCTGGAACCACCTCCAAACCATCCCCCACGGCACAACCACCACCTACGGCTCCATCGCCGAAACCCTCGACCGCCCCGGCGCCCAGCGAGCCGTCGGCGCCGCCAACGGCGCCAACCGAATCTCCATCGTCATCCCATGCCACCGCGTCATCGACGCCAACGGCAACCTCCACGGCTACGGCGGCGGGCTCGACCGAAAACGACAACTCATCGAACTCGAACAGGCCACCCTGTTCTCAAGAGCGACACCATGAAGCACCTGCTCACGCTCGCCGTCTTCGCCGCAGCGCTTACCGCGCTCGGCTGCGGGAGCTGCCGGCAAGCCAACGACGGCTCATGGTTCAACAAACCAAGGCCGCCACTGGTCATCGCCCACCGCGGGGCCTCCGCCTACGAGCCCGAGCACACCATGCAGGCCTACCGCCTCGCCCTCGACATGGGCGCCGACTTCCTCGAGCCCGATGTCGTCTTCACCCGCGACCGCGTCGCCATCTGCGCCCACGACATCACCATGGAGCAGACCACCGACGTCGAGCAGCAGTACCCCGGCCGCGCCCGCGCCGATGGCTCCTGGTACTGGATCGACTTCGACCTTGCCGAGGTCCGGAGGCTCAACAAAGACGGCCGATCACGCGACGGCGTCGAAGCCGACAACGGCCCGTACCGCGTCGTCACGCATCCAAGATGCCATCGACCTCACGCAGGCGGAACATCTGCGAAACACGACGATGCGTCCATACATCCTCGGCGGGGTGTTCGCACCTGTGGGCATCATCCCCGAGCTCAAGAAGCCCGAGTTCTACAGCGAGAACGCCCCCGGCTTCGACCCCGCCGCCGCGGTCGCCGCCGTGTTGCGCAACAACGCGTACAACTATCCCGAGCTTGAACAACTCGCCATCATCCAGTGTTTCGATCTCGACACCGTCGAGCGCCTCGCCACCCTCACCGGCCTCCGGCTCGTCTGGCTCACCGGCGAGAATCCCACCGACGAACAGCTCGACCGAGCCGCCGCCGTCGCCCACGGCCTCGGCCCAAACCGCAACCTCCTCGAAGACGACGCCGGCAACCCCAAGCCGCTCCTCGAACGCGCCCGGGTCCGCGGCCTTGCGCTCTACCCGTACACCTTCAAAGACGAGTACGACACGATGCAGCGCTTCTTCCACATCCACAACGTCGAAGGCCTCTTCACCGACAACCCCGACGTCGGCGTGCTCGCCAAGAACCGCGGCCCGCTCCGCTGATTACAGTCTGCTGATCACAGCCCCGCCAGCAGCACCTTCTCGAACACCGCCGCCGCCGGGCTCGGCACACGGTCCCGCCGCCGAACCACCGCGAGCTCCCGAACCAGCTTCCCGTCCCGGCATGTGAGGCCGCGTGCCTCGTCGTGCATCGCCAGCCGGCTGACGAACCCCACGCCCACGCCCGCGGCCACCATCCGCTCGATCGTCTCCAGCGACCGGACCTCCATCACCACGTCCAACGTGACGCCGTGCGTCGTCGCCGCCTCGTCAATGACCGTGCGCACCGCGCTGCCCGCCTCAAACGCGACGACCGGTTCGCCCGCCAGCTCCGACCACCGGTACGCCTTCCGCGACTCCAGCCCGTGACCCGGCGGCGCGATCAGCATCAGCTCATCGCGCACTGTTGCCACCGTCATCAGCTCGCCGGCGCCAACCCCAACCACCGGCGTCGTCACGATCCCCAGGTCCAGCTCGCCCGAGATCACGGCCTCCGCCACAGCCAGGCTGCCCGCCTCGCGCACATAAAACCGCAGCGCCGGGTGCTCACGACGCACGGCGCTCACGACCGACGGCAACAGGTGCGCCACCGCCGTCGCCCCGCCGCCCACCCGGATCGACCCCGCCTCCAGGCCCACCAATTCACGCACCGACGCCACCGCCTCGTCCGCCCGCCGCACGCTCGCCTCCGCGTGCTCAAGAAAAACCTTGCCGGCCTCGGTCAGCGCCACGCCCTTGCCCGTTCGGTCCAGCAACGCCGCCCCGGCTTCCGCCTCCAGTTTCTTGACCATCGCCGACAGCGCCGGCTGCGTTACGCCCAACCGCTCCGCGGCCCGCGTCAGGTGGCCCATATCTGCGATCACCACAAACTGCCGGAGCGCTGTCAATTCCACCGTGACCACCTCATCAGAACACCACCTGAAGCTGCACCCGCGCGAACACCTGGCCGTCCTCGCCCGCCGCATCGATCAGCACCGTCCGCGGCTCGTTGTCAAACGCGTCCGTCACCGGCTCGAACACGTAGCCCACATCCCCCGTCAGCTTCAGCGCATGGCCCGCGAAATACTTGTTCGCGCCCGCCACCAGCACCGAAAGCGTCCCCTCCCCGTCGCCGCCCCCCGCCAGCGAGTACTGCACAAAAGGCTCGAGCGTCTCGGTCGCATACACCCCCGCGTGCGCCGCCAGCCCATACCGATCGATCCCGTTCGCGCCCTGCTCGATCCGGTGAAAGCCGTACGCGGCCACGAACCCGTTCCACCCGTCTCCCTCGACCGAGACATCCGCCGTCCACCGGCCCTCGACAAACGATTCGAGCTGCACGCCGTCCCCGTCCGCGTCGGTCTCGCCGAAGCTCACGTGCCCCGCCGCACCCACCAGCACCGCCAGCGGCTGCCCGCGCTTGCTCGTAAAGTCGCGGAACCGATCCCAGTCCGTCTCACCATCCGCGAACCACGCCCGCTGAACCCGCGCCGTCAGCCCGATGTCCGTTTCTTCCCCCGCGAACCCGCCGCCGAGCGTGCCGCTGCCGTCGTTGACCATCAGCCGCACGTCCCACGCATCGTCGCGGTACCGGCCCTCAACGCCCTGCGAGCGGAACGCCGGGTTGCTGAAGCCAAACGCGATGTTCGTCAGCGAGTCTTCGACCGCAAGCCGCCGCTGGTTCGAGACCAGTGCCTCTCGCGTCAGCGGCACGATGAACTGCCCCGCCCGCGCCCGCCACCGCCCGCGCTCCGCCGACACGACCGCGTCGAAAATCGTCGGCACGCCCGTCGAACGCGAAAACTGCGCCTGCACAAAGTACCGCAGCCGAACGTCCGAGCTCACCGGCGTCAGGTCACCCGTCACGCTCAGCCGCACCCGCCGCAGCTCGAACCCCGCGTCGAAGTCGTCCACAGACGGGTCGCTCCCGGTCTGCCGGATGTTCCCGTTCCACCGCGTCTGCAACAGCCCGTTGATCCGGAACCGCCGCGGCGCCTCCTCCGACCACGCCCGCCCCGCGGCGTCGCGAAGCAGCGACACCCGATCGTCCGACCCAGGCCCGCCCGCCCGCGCCGAGCCGGCCGCCATCAGCACCGCCGCCGCAGCACTCGCACGCACACCGAACTGGAAACCAAGGGGCGCCACTCGACCACTACCATCGGCCGTGACGCCCGCTCCGGACCACTCGCGCGACACATGCCGTCAACGCGACGACCATGACGACCATGGCGGTCATGCCGACCACGACCACCGCGCCGCCGTCGCCGTCGCCGACTACCTCAGCCGCAACCACGCCCGATGCCCCGCCTGCCGATACGACTTGTTCGGCACCGACGGCCGCGCCTGCCCCGAGTGCGGGCTCGAACTCACCCAGCACGCCTTCCGCACCCGACTCAAACCAGGCCACGACGAACGAGTGAGCTACCTCCGCGGCCTCTGCAAGCGCCACCCGATCGCCTGCCCCGCCTGCGCCGCCCGCGTCAACGAACCGGCCGACCTCGCCTGCCCCGGCTGCGGCGAACCGCTCGACCCCTGGCAGCTCACCCCCGCCAAAGCCTCGGCCCGCATCCTCGTGCTGGTCGTGATCCTGATCGCCGCCCTCACCGTCGCCCCCGCCATCATCTACGCCCTGCTGTGGTTGCTCAACATCGTCTGAACACGGCACGCGTCCGCGACCCACGCCCGACACCGGAGCCGATCAAGCCCGCAACCACACCACAGCAACCGTGAACCGGCTCTGAGCATCAGACCACGCGTCGATCAAAATTTTCGATCCGGACTTGAATACGTTCGCGCACCGGGGCGTAATTATGAACACATGAACCCGGACGGCCGAACAGTCAAACACGCGAAACGCCGGCGAATGCCGAGCGGTCGCTGCTGTTCGTGCTGCGAGATCATGCCCTCGGCGTCGTGTTGTCATCGCTGACACGCCACACGCCCCCCTCCATGCGAACTGACTGATCAGCGGCCCGCGATCCTATCGCGTATTCGCTCGCCACGCGTCACGTCGCCGCACTCCCATCATCACGAACCATGCCCCAATCCCCCGGCACCAGGGTCGAAACACACCTGGTCCCCGTCGCCCCCGTCCCCCATGAAGCAAGGAAACAGACCATGTCCCTCCACAAGTCCATCGATCAGACCGTCAACAGCCGAGAAGACTGGGCCCTCCGACGCCGCAGAGGCATCCCCAACAACAAGCGTCTCTTCGTCCTGACTTGCATGGACGAACGAATCCCCGTGGAGCAGATTCTCGGCCTTGAGCTCGGCGACGCGCACATCTATCGGAATGCCGGCGCCCTCGTTACCGATGATGTCATCCGCTCCGCAGCCCTGACCACCAACTTCTTCGGTACCAACGAGATCGTCATCCTCCTTCATACCGAGTGCGGCATGCTCACCACCACCGGTGAGCAGGTCGTCG
>JBCDDH010000098.1:0-11049 GCA_039180415.1 Planctomycetota bacterium
AGCGCCGCTCCTGGATCATTCGGGTTGGAGGATTCAACGGCGAGGGTTTGCCCGGCAACGAGGGTGTGGACCTCGCGGGTGCCGGTGAGACTGTCGCTAAGCAGGTAGGAAAGGTTGATGTCGTTGAGCGAGACCGTGCCCGTGTTGTCGTAGCGGACGATGCCCGCGTTGAAGTTGAACTGGGCTTCGCCGGCGACGCTGGTGTTGTTGACCGTGAAGCTTTCGAAGATCAGTTCGCCGCCGTTCATGTTGACCGTGGCGAGGTCGCGAATTCGAAAGTTTCCTTCGACGTCGATCGTCGCATTGGTGTTGAGGTTGATCGTGCCCGAGCCGGACTGTTGCGACGAGGTCGCGCTGCCGGAGACAACGAGTTCGTTGGCAACGTTCATGACGGCCGGGGCGTCGGGAAGCCCGCCGAGCGTGAGCGTGCCGAAGGACCCGGTGGTGCGTCCGACGAACACGCTACTTGCATTGATTTCGCCGTTGGCTAGCACGTTCACGGTGCCGCTCGCGTCGCCGTTGGTGGGGTCGTCGCTACCGATTTCCAAGGCGGTGCCAACGTTGAGCCGGGCGACGTTCGCAAAGGGCTGTGCGCTTTCGTTGAGGCCACCAATGTTGATCGTGCCGACGCCGTCGCCGTTGGAGCCGACTTGGACGTTTTCGAGCAGTTCGATAACGCCGCCGTCGGTGAGGTCGACGATGCCGGTGGCCCCGCCGCTGGGTCCGTCGCCGACGTTCATGAACCGGGCGTCGATGCGCGAGCCGGGCCCGGCGACGGTGAGTTGACCGTGGCTGCCGGATTCATCGGCGACCATGACGAAGCCGGAGCTGACCACCGCGCCGCCGCCGTCGCGTTGGACGGCGTTGAGCACCGCGCCGTCGAGGACTTCGAGCGTCGCACGGTCGGCCGAACTGCCGCCGTTCAGGCCGACGCTGATGCGTTCGTTGGCGAGGTATTCGAGGCGGGTGCCGGCACCGGTGAGCGTGAGTTTCGAGCCGTCCGCCGCGCCCTGCCGGCCGATGATCAGCCGCTGGGTGTCGACGCTTTCGGACGGGTTGGCTCCGATGGTGACGAGCGCGCCGTCGCTGACGGTCATGGTGCTCTGGCGCGCGTCGCCGACGGTGAGCCGGCCGTTGGTGCGGAAGATCGACCCGGGACCGGATACGGTGAGTTCCGCGGGGGCGCTGCCGGTACCTTCGCCGATGAGCGTTTCTTCGGTCAGTGCGAGGCCGCCGTCGAGGACGTGCATCACGCCCGCCCCGCGGAAGCCGATGTGCAGGTTGTCGCCCGTGTTGCCTTCGTCGTGGTCGTAGACCGAGCCGGCCCCGGTGACGATCAGTGTGCCGTCGCCGGTGGTGTTGCCCCCGATGTACGCCTCGTCGGAGACCTCGACGCGGCCGCCGTTCTGGATGATGAGCGTGCCGGTGCCGCCGGTGGCGGAGGTGAACCCGCCGACGTGCAGGTCGCCGGCGTTGTTGGTGGCGACGCGGACGAGCGAGCCCGAGCCGTCGATGGTGAGCGTGCTGTCGCTGTTGCCTTGGAAGCCGACGGCGAGGTAGTCGGTGGTGGTCAGCGTGCCGCCGTTGGAGACGACGGCGGTGGCGTCGCCGGAGGTGCCGACGGTCATGTCCAGCGTGGACGTGAAGCTGCTGCCCGGGCCGTCGACGGTCAGCGACGCGGTGGTGCCCGCGCCCGAGGCGACGCGCGGCCGGCGGGAGACGACTTGGGCGCCGCCGTTGACGGTCATCTCGGCGTCGGCGTTGAGGCCGACGTAGAGGATGTCGCCGACGATGACGTTGGTGTTGGGGCCGGTGATGTACGCGACGCTGGTGTTTGGATTGGCCGCGTCGAGGCCGAGCGTCAGGTCGCGGTTGGCGCCGTTCATGTTGAGCGACGCGTGGCCCGGGCCGACGGGGTTGCTGGACAGGTCGGCGTCCAGGCCGATGCCCACGCGTAGCTCACCCTGGCCGACGTTGCCGACAATCACGTCCCGGCCACCGTTGACCGTCGAAATGCGGGCGGGCTCTGGGGTTTCACTGCCGGGGTTGGGGGAGGGCGTGCCGACGATCGCGAGCGTGCCGTCGCTGCCCAAGTCCCGGCCGATCACGATGTCGTTGGTGGTCTCGTTGGTGAGCGTGCCCCCGTCCTCGACCGACACGGTGACCACTCCATTCTGGGCGATTTCCAGGCGGTTCATGTTCCAACGCGAGTTTTCGCCGGCGACGCGCACGGCCGCGGTGCCGGTCGCTTCAATGGCGAGGAACGCGTCGGGCGTGGTGCTCACAGCCTGATTCAAGAACCCGCCGTTGGTGACGTTGATCGTTGCGGAGCCGGACCCCGTGCTCAGGTCTTCGGCGAACACCAGCCCGCCGTCGACGTTGAGCACGCCAACGCCGGTTTCCTGGATGCCCAGCTCGAAGTCGGCGACGCCGCCGGAGGTGTCGTTGAAGATGCGCGCTTCGCCGCCGGGCAGGACGTTGAGGATACCGGTGCCCGCGTCGCCCAGGAAGAAGCCGTCGGCGGCGGTGGTGCCGCTGGTCTGCAAGCGGGTGAGGATGGCCGGGTCGCCGCCGACGTTGAGCGTGCCGATGGTCCCCGCGTTGACCCCGGCGCGGATGGAGGTGCCGAACACATTGGCCTCGCCCAGCACCGTCAAGGAGCCGTCGCTGACGTCGCCGACGTTGATCCGGTCGGTGACCCCCCACAGCAGCGTGTTGCTGACGGTCACGTCGGCGTCGTTGCGGACGAAGACCTGTCCCGTCGAATCGATCCGCGCGTCCGAGCCGGTGATCGACCAGTCGAACCCGTCGAAAAGCACCTGAGCGGAATCGCTGGATGCGCCGGCGATGATCGAGCTGCCGCCGGTGTCGATGCCGAAGGTGAGGTTGTCGCCGGCGCCGGGACGGGCGGCCGGGTTCCAGTTGCTCCCGGTGTCCCAGAACAACACCGGGCCGGTACCAATCCAGTCGCGATCGACGGCGTGGGTCGTGGGCACCGCGGCGAGCGTGGGCGACAACACGGCGCAGACGCTGAGCAATCGACGGCAAGGAAATTTCACGGGGTTGGTGGGCATGGTCGTCTCTCTTCCCAAAGCAAGTTGCAGGTCGGATGTTTCGGGGTGGTTACCGCATCAGGCGGCACGCCGGCGCAGGGTGGCCAATGCGAAAGCGCCGAGCGCGAATGCGGCGGCCGGTTCGGGCACGTCGAGGCCTCCCAGATTCGGGGGCGCCTGCGCACCCCAGTTGTTCAGCACGGCGTTGAGCTCGGCTTGGTCGATCGAGCCCTGCGGCAGGTCGTTGACCCAGCCCAACGGGATGTTGCCGGCCGTGTCGCTGCCCCAGTTGTTGAGCACGAGGTTGAGATCGCCCTGCTCGACCGCGCCGTCGCCGTTGAAATCGCCGGCGAGGAACGCACCGATCGCCGCATAGACCGCGAGGTCGTCGCCGTCGCCGCCGAAGCGGGTGAGGTAAAGGTTCAGCCCGCCGCGCGAGCCGAGCAGTTCGTCGGACTCGTCGAGCTTGGTCACGCCGTCCTCGGAGCGGGCGGCGTCGAGGCCGACGACCTGGACGTCCGCGAAGTCGCCGAACAAGAACGCGCGGTTGTCGATGAGCAGCCACGATTGGCCGTCCATCGGGCGGACGTCGTCGAAGATCAGTTCGAGCACGCCGTCGAGCACGCCGCCTTCGTGGAGGACGAGTTGGTCGTGCGTCTCGCCTTCGAGCGCGCTCGTGATCTCCATTGCGAGCGTGCCGGACGACAGTTGAGCGAAGAGTTCAAACGTTTCGAACGCGCCGGGCGAGCTGCCGGGCGAGAACCGGCCGGCGTTGTTGAGCGAGCCGGTGAGCCGGCCCGATCCGGTGACGACGACGTTCTCGGCGATGTCGATGAGCGGGGCGTTGATCACGCCGTCGAGCGTGATCGTGCCCGCGGTCGCGGTCAGACCGCCGGCGATCTCGATGAAGCTGTCGCTGCCGACGATCAGGTCGCCGGTGCTGAACAGCTCGCCGCCGCTACCGTCGGACGCCGTGTCGAGGTACAGCTTGGCCGCGTCGGCGAGTTTGAGCGTGCCGTCCACGGTGAGGTTTTGATCGAGACGAAGCTCGTAGCCGCCGAGCAGTTCGAGAGCGCCGTTGCTTTGAATGGTTTCGAGTGCACTCAGTGCTTCGAAGTCCACGTTTTGCCCGGAGACGACGACGTTCGACCCGATCGCTTCGACGTCAACGCCCTGGAAGTCGACGACGGCGGCGCGGAAGACGTCATCGCCGTTTTCGTCGAAGCCTTCCCAGACTTCGCGGACTTCCCAGTCGCGAGCCGTGGTGGTGTCGGCGGGATCGCGTTCAAAGATCATCGTGCCGCCGAGGACGCGAATCACGCCGCCGTTGGTGCTGACAAACGTGCCGTCGTTGGTGACGCGGGTGGTGCCGCCGAATGTCACGAAGTCGCCATTGACGGCTAGGGTCGAACCGTCGATGTTCAGCTCGCCTTGGTTGATGAAATCGGTTGCCGTCGAAAAGACGATGTTGTTTTGAAGGTTGATCGTCCCGAAGTTCTCTTCGACCGTATTGAAGTACGGGAAGTAGGCCTGTCCAGACAGCGTCACGGTCGCCTGATTGAACTTGAGCTCGGTGTCGAAGTCGTCGAGCGAGTAGTTGGGGTCGTCGTCGAAATCGACGGTTCCGAGATAGGTCTCGTCGTTGCTGACCTTGTCGACGAAGATGAGCAGCGACGCGGTGGTGCTGCCGTTGATTTGATCGCCGGGGGTGAGGTTCGAAAACCCGCCCGCCCCGGGCGTGTCGCCCAGGATTTCCCAGGTGCCTTGATCCAGCGACGCGCCGCCGGCGACGTAGTTGGTGATGTCCACATCGAAGCCGAAGCGGGCACCGGCGTGGACACGGACCGTGCCTTCGTTCAGCAGGTCCACGGGTTTGGCGACGGGGAAGGGGTCGCCGCCGCCGCCGAAAGGGCCGGACGAGTTGGGCGGATCAACGATGAGGAAGTTTTCGCCGGACTGGATGTCGAGCAGGCCGCGGTTGACGATATCGAAGCCGCCGTCGTAGGCGTTGGCTTGTTCTTCGGAGGTGAATTGCGGCATCTCCAAACCGTTGAGCTCGATCGTGCCGGTGGTGTCCGTTTCGAGGATGATTTTCGGGGCGTCTGCGATGCTTCCGCTGACTTGTTTGAGGATGCCGGTGAAACCGACGGTGCCGCCTTGGGTGGCGGCGAAGCGGGCGTTGCCGAAGATGTTGGTTTTGCCCAGCAGGGTCAGCGAGGCACCTTGGTCGGCGAGCAATTGCGGGCCCGTCTCACCGGTTTCGCTGAAGACTCGGTCGGGGTTGCCGGGCGCGACCGGGTTGGGGAGCGCGATGTTGTCAAAGGTCATGGACGTGCCGACGCCGGTGGCTTCGTAACGGCCGTTGCCCTTCAACTCGAGCGCGTCGATCGTGACGTCCGCGCCGTTGCGGGCGATGATCGCGGCGTTGGGGCCGCTGCTGACCAACTCGGCACCGGCGTTGAGGTTGATGTCCAGCCGGCTGTTGTCGGCGATGATCGCGCCGTCGTTGTTGAGCGTCTGGCTGATCTGGAAGCGGTGCTCGTTGGGCAGATCGCCGCCGACGTTGGGGACCTCGTAGGCGGGGTCGTTGGCGTTGAACAGCAGGGTGTGGTTCTCGCCGTGGATCATCAGGCCCGCGACGAGTCGGCTGCCGCCGTTGAACTCGATGACGCCGCCGTCGCCGCGGATGCTCAGCGCCGCGGTGCCCGCGTTGAATTCGGTGTAGCCGTTGGAGATGTACGTGCCGCGATTGGAGATGCGGTCCAGGTTGTATTGACGCGAGCCGAACTGCGTGATCGACGAGCCGTCGAGCAGTTGGATGGCGGCAAGGTCGATGATGTCCGGGAATCCGGGGTCGCCGGGATCGACGACGTGCTCGGGCGTGACGATCATCTCGTTGGTGCTCGGATCAAGCGTCATCGAACCGAACACCATCGTGGTATTGCTGAAGCTGCCCGGCTGAGCTCCGTTGTCGAGAAACTTCCACGTAAACGTGTCGCCGATCGGCCCGTCGGGATCGTTGAGGATCAACCGTGGGCTGGGCACGGGCGTGAGCGTGAAGTTTTGATTGGTCAGGCTGTTGCCCGCGAGGCTGAACGTGCCCAGCGACTTCTCGTCTTCGAACACGGGGATCTCGATCTCGCCGAGCAGGTCGCCGAGGATGGAGAAGCGTTCGTGGATCACCGGCCCGAGCGTGAGCTCGTCGGGCAGGAACGGGATGCCGAGCTCCTGCCCGAGCGTGAGCTCGAGCGCTTTGAGCTCCATGTAGTCGCCGATGGTGACGTAGCCGTTCTGCTGGACGAACGCTTCGTATTCGGTGAAGTCGACGGTGACGTCCACGGGCGTATCGCCGAGCAGGGCGATGTCCGGGAGGTCGGTCCAGTCGCCGGTGAGCGTGTCGGTGACGACGAGCGTGCCGTCGAGGTCGATCAGCACGTCTTCGCTGAAAGTGAGGACGGCTTCGAGCTCGGGGGTGATGGTGTGGTCCTGCTTGTAGCCGAGCTCGGGGCCGTACTTGATGTCGATCAGGTCGAACGCGATGGACGCGACGCCGGGGATCTCGGTCTCGAAGTTGGTGAACGAGTTGCCGAACGCCGCGGCCGAGGCGATGCCGTCGAGGTCGAGCCCGAGGCGGAGGATGTTGGCGTCGACGGTGTAGCCGACGCTGTCGGAATTGATCTGGGTTTCAATCTGTAGGTCGGCCCCGCGGACCGGGCGGACGAGTTCGACCTCGCCGATGTCGATGTTGAAACCGGAGGGCGGCGGATCGCCGATCGGGTTGCCGTTGGCGTCTTTTTTTTGCTTCGGTTCGAGGCTGATCTGCTTCTCGAAAACCACATCCGTGTCGGAAACTTCGGGACCGGGCAGGATGTCGATGCCGAAGTCAGGCAGGTTGAACGTCGGGAACCCCGGGACGGTGAAGCCCGGCT
The DNA here is from genome assembly GCA_039180415.1 of Planctomycetota bacterium. Classification (GTDB taxonomy): domain Bacteria; phylum Planctomycetota; class Phycisphaerae; order Phycisphaerales; family Phycisphaeraceae; genus CAZIXN01. The sequence continues at coordinate 6,983 of JBCDDH010000098.1, forward strand.
CGGGGTCGGGGTCGAGGTTGATGCCCGCGTCGAACAGCGGGAGCCGGACGTTGACCGGGTCGGGCGAGAAGTCCACCTTGTTGTAGCCCACGAAGGGGAACAGGCCGTACTCGATGTTGGTGTCGATATCGAGATCGAAGACGAAGTCCATACCGGCCGAAAACGCGGGCAGGTCCACGTCTTGGTCGGTGAAGCTGGTGGACGTATTGATGTTGGTTTCGCCGGTAAGCGAGATGAACTCGTTGGCGGCGAACACGTCCGGCCGGGAGATCGTCGGGTTGAAGTCGAACATCGCACCGGCGTTCAGACCTCCGGCTTCAAAGTCGGCGAACAACTCGAGCCCGGTGCGGACGCCGACGTCGCCGTTGACGCGCAGGCCGGTGCGGGTGTCGCCCTTGACTTCGGGGATGATTACGCTGCCAAAGAACGGGTCGCGGATCTCCGGGATGATCGTCGCGTTGGGCTTGCCGATGATGCCGCCGATGTCGACCGCCCCGGCTTTCTCGACGCCGAGGAAGAAGTCCCACGACCAGTCGTTGTTGCCGGCGACCTGGGCCCCGAGGTCGATGTCGTTGGCGAAGTTGAAGGTGGTGGTGGTCTGGGCCGTGGCGGGGGGGCAGGCCGCGATCGCGCCGCCGACCGTGACGGCTCGGGCCCAGAAGCGACGACACGCCGACGCGCGCATAGCCAAATTCACGATCAGCCTCCCAGCGATGTGTCTTCTGTGAACGGACGAGAAAATCCCGCACGTGCTCTCAAGAAAGGTTCGTAAGCGAACATCGTATCGCAAAACCGTGCGCGGACCAACCGCGGGCGGAATGGGAAATTCCCTATGTCTTGGCGTTGATGAACTTATTCGGCCGGCTCGAGCCGGACCTCGAGCGTGTGGGCGTCGCCGAAGGCGGTCCGACCGATCCAGTTGCCCTCGGCATCGCCGCGCAGATCGATCGGAGCCGCGGCTTGGTCGAGGGGCAGGTCGGCCAGATCGGGCGTGGGGAAATTGCGAAGTTGAAGCGGGTCGGCGATCCGTAGGGCGGTAAACGTTTCGGGCACGTCGAGCGTGACCGGGTCACCGACCAGGGCAACGCGCGTGTCGTCGACGGTGAGCTCGACGACGCCGAGCACGAGGGAGGTCGGCACGATGGGGCGGGGTTCGGCTTCCGCGGAGGCGTCGTCGTCGCCGCCACGCGGGCGGGGACGGTTGGCGGGGCGGCCGCGGCCCGGAGCGGCTTCGGTTTCGGGCGCGCCCTCCGTAACGATCAAAACGAGCCGGTAGTCGCCGGCGGCGTCTCGAAGTTGGCCGACGATGAGCTCACGCTGCACGCCGGGCCAAGCGACCTGGAGTTCGTCCGCCGATCGGGGCGCGGCGCCGAGCCGTTCGATGACGGCGCGTTGCGCCTCGGCGTCGGCTCCAACCGCGGCGGCCAGGGCGGCCAGCGCGCCGTGGGCCAAGGCGTCGTCTTCGCCGCCGGCCAGGTCGATGACCTGCGATTCGCCGCCGAGCGGTTCGAGCCAGTCGCCCGGCCCGGGGACCTGGCCTTCGTCGAGTTGGCGGACGAACCACGGACCGGCCCGGTCGTCGGCGGCGAGCGCGGCCACGGGCGTGTCGGTGCCCAAGCGCCCGCGGTACACGGCGGCGGTGAAGGACACCCGGGCGTCGGGTTCGAGGTCTTGCCACGCCTGGCTGAGGCCGCGGCGGCGCGGCGGGCTATCCGCGTCCGGGTCGCGGTCCGGGCCGAGCAGCAGCGCGACGGCTTGGGCGGAAGTGTTGTCGTCGGCCGCGACGGTGAGCCGCATCAGCGCGGACGTCGCGGCCTGTGTCGCGCGGTCGCTTGCGAGGGCTTGTTGGAGGAATGGCAGAAGCGTGGAGGGGGTCGGAGACGGCGCCGCGGTCACGGCGGCGTCGAGGATCGGGCCGATCTCGGCGCGGCCGCGGGGAACGGCGACCGTGAACTTGGGCAGCACGCTCCAAGCCTGCCCGCGGAGCCCGGTGTCCTCGTGAGCCAACGCGGCGAACAGGCCGTGGTCCGGTGAGGTCAGGGGCAGCGGGGCGATCGCCAACGCCGGGGCCGAGGACGGAGGAGGCGACGCCGACGCTTCGGGGCCTCCGTCGTTGCTACGCCCGAAGAGCATCTCCCGTAGCGCGCGCGTCGGCGACGAGCCCGTGTCTTCGACGACGGGGGCGGTCTGGTCTTCCGGGTAAACCACTTCGGCGACGGCGAGCTGACGAAGCGTCTCGCGGATTAGTGCGTCGTTGTCGCCGCCGAGCAGTTGGACGTCGAGCCAAGCGGCGGCAAGCCCTTCGGGGTCGTCGGCGTGTTCGAGCACCCACCGAACCGCGCCGGGCCAGCGTTCGGCCGGGATCGATTCGAACGGCACGCCGATCGTTAAAGCGGGTAAGGCGTTCGTCAGCGCCCCGCCCCGGCGGCGTGAGCCTTCGACTTCCGTTCCCGCCAAGGCGGCGAGCACCTGCTGCGGCGGCGGTCCGGCGGGATCGCGGAGCACCGCCACGGCCTGCTGCAGGATGCGCACGACGGCGTCGGGGTTGTCGGCCGAGCTGCGCAGGCTGGCCCGAAGCGCGGCGAGCTTGGCGAGCGGGTCGTCGGTTTGTGCAGCGACATCCAGTAGCCGGCGGGTCGTGTTGGTCGGCGGGTCGACTTGGGCCAGCGCGTCGATCACCGTGCGGGCGGCGTGGGGCTCGTTGCCGAGCACGATCTTTTGCGCGAGCTGATAGATGGAGTCGCCGGCGACCATGCTGCGAAAGGGGGTGCCCTCGCCGCCGGCCAACGCAACCGCCACGGCCCGCATGGACACGGGATGTCCACCGGAGGCCAACGCGTCGAGCGCGGCGATCGGGTCGACGCTGCCGTCACCCACACCCCCGCGCGCACCGCCAGCCCCCGCCATGCCGCGTAGCGTCGAGAAAGCTTCACCGCCCACGGTCCAGGGAAGCCCGTCCGTCGTCCCCTCGAAGGCCAGCTCCGGCCGGCGGTCCTGCTTAAGGAAGACCGCCCACGCCACCCGCCCCGGCAAATCGCTCAGCGACACCGCGAAGGTATCCGGCAGGTCCTGCACCGACGCCCGAAGCTCGCGAAAGGCCTGCTGCTCGGCGCGAGCGCCCTGCTGTGCCTCTCGGCGACGCAGGTTGAACTCCGCGCTGGTTTCATTGTTCTTTCGGGTGAGCCTTTCGGCCGGATCGGGCCGCAACTCACGGAGGCGGACGGGGTCGAGCTTCAGCACGTAGAGCTGGTTGCCGGAATTCAGCGAGGCGCCTTGAAAGGATCGGTCGAGTTCCCAGGTGAGCCGGTCGTCGGGTTCGATGGTGATCGAACGGGCCAGACGTGGGCCCGGCACGGCGGGGATGACGAGCTCTTCGACGACCGGCTCGTCGAGGGCACCGCGGGTTGGGTCGGCGTCGGGGTCGCCGAGCAGGCGGGCGAAGCGGGAATCGCCGGCGACGAAACGCGGCGGCCGGGCCGGATCGTTGGCGGTCGAAGCCCGCGCCGATCGACCGGCCCGCCGAACCTCGGATTCTTGGGATTCGGGTTGCGGCACCCACCAGCCCACGAACCGGGCGCCGCCCAGCAACACGGCGGGGTTGTTCAGTTCGGTGGGCGTTTCGCCGGGCGTGATCCGGATCGGAATCAACAACGGCGATCGACCTTCGACGTCGTCCAGCTGCCAGACCGGGTCATCCAGCCGAGCGTCTTCGACGAGCGGATCGCTCAGCAGCCGATCCAGGTCCAAGGCCTGTTGGGCCGGGGCCAGCGATTCGACCGACGGCTGGGCGTCGGTTGAGTCGGGCGCTTGCGGCACGACCGGGGCGGTCGCCACGAGGGCTAAGGCGACGAACATGAAGAGGGCACACCGACCGGCGGGGAGACGCAACGACATAAACCAATGACTCCCTGATCCGCCGTCGGCGGGGGTTGGTCCGCTTTGGCGTGAGGAAAGGCCAAAATCCCGTGATTCTGTTGGATTCTAGAGACACATCGCGGCCAGTCCTAGCGCGGCCGAACCGGTTCGGGGTGGATTTTCCGGAGCAGTGGGTGATGAATAATCAGGCG
>JBCDDH010000099.1:0-10755 GCA_039180415.1 Planctomycetota bacterium
CGAGCTTGGCGGTGGTGGTGCCGGCGTAGCCGTGGTCGGCGAAGACGCGCGCGAGCACGGGCAGCAGCTGCTCGCGGCGCTGATCTTGGGCTTGAGTGGTGGTCGGCGTGGCGGGGGGCAAGGGCGGTCTCCGTCGTCGGCAGAAAAAATTTCTCGCGTATAGCTTGACACGAAGCCACCGTAAGTGCAAACTTACATTTGAAGTAAGCATGTGCTTACATATGCACACATTCAGGAAGGAAGGCCCCGTGAGCACGCTCGCACCGCAACCCAACGACCCTGTATCTCCGTCCGGCCCCGCCGCCGCGGGGTTTCCCGAGCCGCGGTCGCCGCGCGGCTCCGACGCGCCGAGGGGTGCTTTCGGTCGGCGGGGGCCGCGCCGAGGCGTCTTGCCCAAACACCTGGTGCGGCGGGCGACGTTCGCGGTCGTGTCGCTCACGATCTTCCTGACCGGGGCGGCGTCGCTGCTGGCGGTGTGGGACTACCTGACGACGGATACGCCGTGGCGGGCGTTGGCGAGCCTGGGCATCATCGCCGGCACGATGGCCGCGTTCGCGGTGGTCAACGAGGTCTGTGGCGAACCGAGCGAGCCGATGGGCGGGTGAAGCAGTGCGGGCGCTTCCGGGGCTTGTTTCTGTGGGTACGAAAGGAGTTCGCCGTGCTTTCGCTGATGATCGCTTTCGCCTGGGCGTGGTTCGTGCTGGGGATCGTTTCCGGGGCGGTCCTCGGCCTGGGGTTCGCGAGGGCGGACTTCATGGGCGGGTACGGCGGTTGGCGGCGACGGCTCGCGCGGCTGGGGCACGTCAGCTTCTTCGGCACGGGCGGGCTGGTGTTGGCGGCGGCGCTGACCGCGGCGGCGCTCTCGGTGAACGGGACGCCGATGTCGGAGGCCGGGCTGCGCTTCGCGGGGGCTTGCCTCGGGGTGGGTGGGGTGGCGATGCCGACGGTGTGTTTTCTTTCGGCGTGGCGGAAGCCCTGGCGGCACTTGTTTTTCGTGCCGGTGTTGGGGTTGAGCGGGGGCGTCGCGGCGTTGACCTGGTCGGCGATCGGTGTGGCGTTGTGAGGACGTTCGGGTTAGAGCCTTCGCGAGGCGAAGGCTCGGCGTCAATAGATTTGCAGGAAGGCAGGTGCGCAATGCGAGTCTTGATGATCGCGATGAGCGGGGTGCGGGCGTGCGACGAGGAGTTGCTGCGGTTGGGTTTGACGCTCCCGGGGTTCGTGGAACGCAGCGAGACGATCGCGTCGCTGCCGAGCCTGGGGCTGCTGACGCTGGCGGGCATGACGCCCGGTCGTCACGCGGTGGCGTACCACGACGTCGAGCAGTTCCGCGGCGCGTCGGCGGACGATTGGCCGGCGTGGGACGGCGTGTGCGAGGAGTTGGGCGGTCCGCCGGAATTGGCGGCGATCTCGACGTTCACGGCGCAGGCGCCCGAGGCCTACGCCGTGGCGGACGCCCTGCGGTCGGCGGGGGTGGCGGTCGTGATGGGCGGGCTGCACGTGACGACGCTGCCGGGCGAGGCGCTGCGGCACGCGGACGCGGTGATGGTCGGCGAGGGCGAGGTGCGCTGGCCGGACATCTTGCGGGACGCAGAAGCCGGCGAATTGCGCGGCATCTACCGCAGTGCGCCCGCGCGTTTCGATCTGCGTGACGCGCCGATGCCGGCGTTCGAACTGCTGGACATGGAACGCTACAACCGCGTCACGCTGCAGACGACGCGTGGGTGTCCGATGCGGTGCGCGTTCTGTGCGAGCTCGATCTTGTTGACCGACGCGTACACGAGCAAGCCGGTGGAGAAGGTGCTCGCCGAAGTGGACGCGATCCGCGCGCGTTGGCCCCGGCCGTTCCTGGAGTTCGCCGACGACAACTCGTTCGTGAATCGTCGGCATTGGCGGGAGCTGCTGCCGCGGTTGGCCGAGCGGAAGGTGCGGTGGTTCACCGAGACGGACCTGGGCGTGGCGTTCGACGACGAGCTGCTGTCGATGATGGCCGAGGCGGGGTGCGCTCAGGTGCTGATCGGGTTGGAGAGCCCGGTGATAGACGGGTTGCGTCGGTTGGAGACGCGGGGCGATTGGAAGGCCCGGCGTTTGCGCGACTACGAGGCGGGCGTGAAGAACATCCAGAGCCACGGCATCCGGGTGAACGGGTGTTTCGTGCTGGGGCTGGACGGACACGGGCCGGACATCTTTGATCGGGTGTTCGACGCGGCGGTGCGGTACGAGCTATTCGATGTGCAGGTGACGCTGCAGACGCCGTTCCCCGGGACGCCGCTGTACCGCCGGTTGCAGAAGCAGCGTCGGCTGACGCACGACGGGCGGTGGGAGCGGTTCACGCTGTTCGACGTGACGCATGAGCCGGAGGGGATGACGACGACGCAGCTCGTGGACGGCTTCCGGGATCTGGTCGTGCGGCTGTATTCGGCACCGCAGACGCGGTGGCGGCGAGACCTGTTCAACCGGAAGTACCGGCGGGGCCGGCGACACGAATCCGAGACCGAGCCGGTCGTGCGGCGGGCGTAGGGGGCTGGGGGCGGCGTTGGGGCAGAGGGGGCGTTTCGTCATACTGCCGCACGCCGCCGCCACTCTCGCTTCTGCCTCCGAAGGACCGCCCATGCTGCCGCGCACCGCGTTTGTTCAGTTCGTTCCGCCGCGGCTCGACCGGGCGCGTCGGCGTTTGGCCGAGATGATCTGGTCGGTCGACCCCACGCCGCTGCGCGTCGCGCAGAGCCGGCCGGGGCCCGAGCCCGCCTCGGTCGGGCAAGCGGCGAAGCTGGACTACCGTCTCGTCCGACGCGCGTCGACGCACTGGGGCAAAGAGTTCGAGCATTGTTGGTGGACGGTGGACGTGCCCGTACCGACGTCGCGGCGGTCGGCGGCGCGGTACCTGGTCTGGGACGACCAGGGCGAAGCGACGATCTACCACGAGGATCGGCCGTGGGCGGGCGTCGACCCGGGGCACACGCACGTGGTCCTGCCGCCGCGCGTGAGCCGGCGCGGCGGCACGCTGCGCGTCGAGTCGATCTGCTGCCGGACCGGCGTGTGGGTGCCCGGCGCCACGGGCGGGCTCGACCCCGAGGGCAGCCGGTTCAATGGCGCTTTCCTCGCCACCCGCGACGACGACGCCTGGCACGCTTACCACGACTTGGACGTGCTGCTCGAGGTGGCGATCCTCCTGCACCGCAAGGCGTATCCGCTCACGTCCGACTGGCCCGACGGCAACGCGTTCCGCCGACCCGTCGAGGGGTTGCCGCCGGTGTGTCGGAAGATCGTCGACGGCTTGGACCGCGCGGTCGACGCGCTGGATCACGCCGGACCCGCCGCGCTGCGCCGGGTCACGCGGGAGCTGTTCGCGCAGCTGCCCGCCGAGCCGACCGCGGTCGCCGCCACGCTGACCGGGCACGCGCACCTCGATCTGGTCTGGCTTTGGCCCGAACGCGTCGGCGAGTTCAAAGCGGTGCACTCGTTGGCCAACGCGCTGGACGTGCAGCGCCGATACCCCGAGATGGTGTTCGGCTACTCGCAGCCCGCGAGCTACGAAGCGGTGGGTCGGCGCGCGCCCGGGCTGCTGCGACGGGTGAAGCGCGCGGCCAAGCAAGGCCGGTGGGAACCGACCGGCGCGCTGTACGTCGAGTCCGACACGCAGCTGCCGTGCGGCGAAGCGCTGGTCCGCGCGTTCCGGATCGGACAGGAAGGGTTTGCCCAATTGCGCGGCGACGGGAGCGAATCCCAAGTGCTTTGGCTGCCCGACGTGTTCGGCTACTCCGGCGTGCTGCCCACGCTGATGAAGGGCTTCGGCGTGCCGTACTTCTTCACGACCAAGCTGCACTGGTCTTCCGCGGTGCAGTTCCCGTACTCCAGCTTCAAGTGGGTCGGCCACGACGGCAGCGAGGTGCTCGCCCACCTCGCCTGGGAACACTACAACCTTGGGGTCAACCCGCCCGAGCTCGACCGCGCCCAAAACAACCACCGCCAAAGCGCCGTGCACCCCGAGGCGCTGGTGCCCACCGGCTACGGCGACGGCGGCGGCGGACCCAACGACGCCATGTGCGAACGCGCGCGGCGCCTCGCTGACTTGGCGACCATGCCCCGGTGCGCATGGGGCAGCATCGAGAGCTTCTTCGGCCGCATGGCCGAGCCCAAGGTCGCGGGCGAGCTCCCCACGTGGGACGGCGAGATGTACCTCGAATACCACCGCGGTGTGCAGACCACGCACGGCGACCTGAAGCTCGCGTTCCGTCAAGCCGAGCGCGGGCTGCAGCAGTGGGAAGCGGCCCGCGCCGCGCGCGGGCTCGACGAACGGGACCCGGAACTCACGCGGGCGTGGAAGCGCGTGGTCTTCGCGCAGTTCCACGACTACATCCCCGGTAGCTCGATCCCCCCGGTGTACGAACAGGCCGTGCCCGAGTTGCAACGCATCGGCCGCGATGCCCACGCGACCGCAAAGCAGACCCTGGAAAAATCCGCGAAATCCAAAACGCAAGCCTGCGTCTTCAACCCGTTGCCCGTGTCGCGGCGGGTCTTGCACGAAGGCCGGCTGATCGACCTGCCGCCGCTCGCCGGCGTCGCGCTCGGCGACCTCGAACCGATCGACGCGCCCCCCGTTCGCGTCACGCAAAACAAGCTAGATAACGGCCGGGTTCAAGCGCGTTTCAACGCCAGAGGCGAGATCGCCGCGGTGTCCGTGGACGGCACGCCGCTCGCGCTCGCCGAGCCCGCCGGCCAACTCTGGACTTTCCCCGATCACCCGGCCAACTACGACGCCTGGGACATCGACCGGCCGGCGCTCAGCAACGGAAAGCGCGTCGCCACGCCCGCGGAAAAAACCGTCGATCAGGCCGATCCGCTCGCGCCGTCGATCGCCTTTACCCGCCGCGTCGGCGAACGCAGCACCGCCACGATCCGGTACACGCTCGCAGCCGATTCACCCGTGCTCCGTGTCACGATCGACCTGGATTGGCAAGACCCGCAGACGCTGCTCAAGCTCGTCGTGCCCACCACGCACCTCGGCCGGAACGCGCGGTACGGCGCGCCGTTCGGCAGCGTCCAGCGCCCGCAACTCGCCGGGCCGCTCACCCATGACGCGATGTTCGAGGTGCCCGGCTCGCGCTGGGCGTGCGTCGCCGACGACACCGAGCACCGCGGCGTCACGCTGGTCACCGAAGCCAAGTACGGCTTCGGCGCCCACCGCGGGTCGCTACATCTGTCGCTGGTCCGCAGCGCGGTCATGCCCGGCAACGGCGCGGGCGGCGGGAACCACAGCGCCGCGTCGTCCGAAACGATCAGCGACCTCAAGCGACACACGATCCGTCTGGCGCTGGGCGCGTTCGCCGCCGACGCCCCGCGCGACCGGCAGCCCGCCGCATTGGCCGACGCGCTGTTCACTCAGCCGTGGGCGTACCGCGGGACGCCTTGCGACGCGGGGCTGCTCGGCGTCGAAAATGTCGACGGCGGCGACACGCTGGTCCCCGCGTTCGCGGCCTGCGCCGGCCAAAACGCGTGGACACTGCGGTTGCACGAAACGCTCGGTCGACGCGGCGAGGCACGTTTACGTTTGGCCGACGGCTGGGGCGCGACGCCCACCGACCTGCGCGGCCGTCCCACCGGCGAGCCGCTGGACCGTCACGGCCGGTTCGCGTTCACGCCGTATGGCGTGTTGAGTTTGCGGATCGGCCGCGTCAGAAGTTGAGCAAGCCGCCCAGCGCTTCTCGGGCCAGCCGTCGCGCGACGGGGCTGCGCAGCGCCGCCGGGTTGCGCAGCAGCGCGGGCAGGTCCAGCGTGCCTTCGTACGAGAGCGGCACCCGAACGTTGCCGAGCAAGCCGGACAGCGCGTCGCCTGCGCCGCCGCCGCGTGCCGCGAGCTGCGCCTCGAAGCGGTACGGCACCTGCCCGCCCGAATCGAGCAACGCCCGGCCGACGTCGAGCATCTGCTGATACGTCATGCGCACCGGCAACCGGACCGTGTCCGTCGCGTGGCCCGCGATCGCGCCCGGCGGCATCAGCGAGCCCGACGCGGCATCCACCCCGGCCAGCGCGACCGTATAGGTCGTATCGCTCAGCGGCAGCGCGAACGCGTTGGGGTTGGTCACCGACACGTCGAAGTCCATCGTGAAGCCTTCCGCCGTCACGTCCGTCAACGCCATGGTCCGCACGGAAGCCGTCGGTGTTTTCACCCCGAGGCCATCCAACGACGAGCAGCCCATCCCGATCCCGAGCGTCCACGCCACGACCACCAGCACGCCCAGCCAACCGCCGACCCGGCTCCGATCCGTACCAACCCAAAATGACATCGCGAAGCTCCCGTGTGAACCATCAAACGAACTGAACCATCGACCGCATCGTAGGAGTCGATTTTTGCCCGCCGGACCGAGCGTCGGTTTTAAGCAAGAACCTCGGGATTGGCCGGCTTTTTTTCTAAGATGCGAGCATGCGTTGCGCGTTACGGATTTCGTGCTGGTGGCTCATGGCGGCGGTTGCGTCCGCGTTGTCGGCCGCCGCCTGGGCCCAACCGCAGCCGGCCGTTTGCTGTGCGCCGTCTACGCCGGCGGTCCCGCGCGTGGCTGCCGGGGCGGACGTCCAGCCCGCCGATGCGCCGTCGCGCGAAGGCATGGTCTGGGTTCCCGGCGGCACGTTCACGATGGGCGGCGACGACGGCTTTGCGCAGCCGCACGAACGGCCGCTGCACCGTGTCAGGATCGACGGCTTTTGGATCGACGCCACCGAGGTCACCAACGCACAGTTCCGCGCGTTCGTCGAGGCCACCGGGTACGTCACGGTTGCCGAACGCGCGATCGATTGGGAACAGATCAAGAAGCAGGTCCCGCCCGGCACGCCCAAGCCGCCGGACGAAATGCTCCGGCCGGCGTCGCTGGTGTTCAATCCGCCGCCACCCGAAGCGCAGGTGGACTATTCCAATTACCACGTGTGGTGGAAGCTCGTGCCCGGGGCGAGTTGGCGTGCCCCGCGCGGCCCGGGCAGCGATATCGACGGCCTGGACGATCACCCCGTGGTGCAGGTTTGCTGGGAAGACGCCGCGGCCTATGCGGCGTGGGCGGGCAAGCAGCTGCCGACCGAGGCGCAATGGGAGCTGGCCGCGCGGGGCGGCGGCGACGCGGTGCACACGACCAACGTCTGGGGGGACGACCCCGCGCACCCCACGAAGGCGAACTACTGGCAAGGCAAGTTCCCGCGACAGAACACGGCCGAGGACGGGTACGTGTACACCAACCCGGTCAAGGCGTTCGCGCCCAACGCGCTGGGCCTGTACGGCATGGCGGGCAACGTGTGGGAGTGGTGCGCGGACCGTTATCGGGTTGACGCATACGCGCGGCGTGTCCACGCCGCCGGCCCCGACGCGGTGATCGAGAACCCGACCGGCCCGACGCGGAGTTTCGACCCGCGCAACCCGCACGCCCCCGAACTCCGCGCCCAGCGCGGCGGTTCTTTCCTCTGCAACGACGCGTACTGTGCGAACTACCGGCCGAGCTCACGCGAGGCGGCGACGCCCGACTCGGCGATGAACCACCTGGGGTTCCGGACCGTGTTGATAGCGCCGGGGCCGGCCCAGAAACCCGAAGCCAAAACGACGGCGCGCGAGCCATCCCACTCGGGCGGCGGGTCCGAAGCCGATCCCGCGGTGGCCCATTCGTTTTAGCCGCCGGGCAGCGGGCAGACGTCGCCGAGGTAGTGGATCCGGATTTTGTTGGTGACGCCGGGCGAGCCGAGCGGGGCGCCCTTGACGATGACGATGGAGTCGCCGACGCGGGCCCAGGCGTGATCAAGGATGAGGTTTTCGACGTCGGCGACGAAGCGTTCGGGGTTGTCGGGGCGGTCCATGAGCAGGGGGTGGACGCCGTAGAGCAGGGACATGCGGCGGACGGCGCGGGGGTCGTCGGAAAAGGCGAGGATGGGTCGGCGGAAGCGGGCCTGGGCGAGGTATCGGGCCGAGCCGCCGAGTTGAGACCAGACGACGACATAGGTGGGGTCGAGTTCTTCGACGATGACGCCGACGCCACGGGCGATGGCGGCGAGCCGGTGCCTGCCGGGCCGTTGCGTTTGGGGCTCGCGGACGGCGAATCGCTCGCTGGGCTGCAGGCCGTTTTCGGCGAGATGTGCTTCGGCCAGACGGGCGGTGCGGGCCATGGTGTCCACGCAGAGCTTGGGGAACTGGCCGACCGCGGTTTCGCCGGAGAGCATCGTGGCGTCGGCACCGTCGAGGATGGCGTTGGCGACGTCGCTGACTTCGGCGCGGGTGGGCGTGGCGTTTTCGATCATGCTCTCGAGCATCTGCGTCGCCACGATGACCGGCCGGCCCGCGGCGTGCGCCTCCTTCACCAGTCGCTTCTGGATCACCGGCACCTCGGCGACGTCCATCTCCACGCCCAAGTCGCCGCGGGCCACCATGATCGCGTCGACGCAGTTGAGGATGCCCGGTAGGTCGGTCAGCGCCTGGGGCGTCTCGATCTTGGCGACGATGGGCAGGCGGGTCTTGGTACGAATGCCGCGGTTGTTCCGGCCCAACGTGCTCAGCAGCTCGATCAACTCGTCGATGTCTGCGGCCTTGCGGACGAACGACAGCGCGAGGAAGTCCAACTCGTTCTCCACGGCCCACGCCGCGCATTTCCGGTCCCAGTCGGTCAGCGACGGCGCGCTGATGTTCGAGTTGGGCAGGTTGATGCCCTTTTTGGGGCTGAGCGTGTCGCCGTGCGTGACGCGGCAGACCATGCGGTCGGGTAAGCCTTGATCCGCGTCGGCCGGCAGGTGATCGACGGCGAGCATGCGGATCAGGCCGTCGTTGATCAGGACGCGGTGCCCCTCCTCGACCTCGTGGACCATCTGGGGGTAGGTCGTGCCGAGGTGGACCTCGCCGTTCTCGAGCCGGCGGGCGGGGCGGTCGTCGGCGGTGAGGACGATCTGGTCGCCGGTTTCGAGCTCGATGGGCCCGTCGGGGAAGTCGGCGGTGCAGCGGATTTTGGGCCCGGAGAGGTCGCCGAGGACACCGACCGGCAGGCCGGCTTTTTCGACGCCTTGCCGGATGTTCTCGAGGCGTCGTGCGGCGTCGTCGAGGGTGCCGTGCGAGAAGTTGAGGCGGACCACGCGAACGCCGCTGAGGATGAGCTCGGCGATCGTGTCGGGCGCGTCGCTGGCCGGCCCGAGCGTGGCGACGATTTTCGTGAGCACGAGCGAGTCGACGGACGGCCCGGCGACGGGGGGCGGATCGGACGACGAGGCGTCGGGTTTGGCGGCCATGCCCGTTTTCCTGGGAGCGCCGTGCAGCGAGGGGTCCGTGTCCGTGTCAGTCGAAGTCGCTGAGCAGGGTGACGCCGGGCTTACGCTTGTAGATGGTCGCGGCGGCCCAAGGCTGCGTGACGACTTGGTTGACCAAGGCGTCGGGCGCGGGCTGGGTGAAGCTTGCCTGGACGAAGAGGTGGTGGCCGACCTGCTGGACGGCGGTGATGGTCGCCCCGTAACCGGAGGTGGGTTGGGTCCCCATGCCCAGGAGCACGACGTCGTGGACTTCGAAATCGACGTCGAGGCCTTGCTCGAGGACGGCGGCGGGCAGGTCGTCGGCCGAAGTGATGAGCTTGAGGGCGTATTGCTCGGGGCCGCCCATCTCGGCGGCGGCGGTGCCTTTGAGCTTGAGCGGCGTGACGTGAGAGACGTCGACGGTTGGGGCGACGGGCTCGGCGGTCGCGGCGCTGGATTCGGCAGGGGCTGCCGTCTTGCAGCCGGCGGCGAGGGCCAAAACGCCCATGGCCAGGATTCCGCTTGTCGTCAGTACACGCTTGTTCATCGCTTGCCGCTCCGTCGTGAATGGATCCGGGATTTGCTGCCGCAACATACCCGCCCTCACGCCTTCCCGCACGCTTGGCGGCTCACCGCTTCCGCAGCACGAGCCCGCGAAACCTCCGCCCCTCCGGCCGATACTTCCGCTCGAAGTTGGTTCCGACAAGTTCGCCCGGCCCCGCGGACGCCAGCGGCACGAACTCCAGCCGTTCGAACAAGCCTTCGCCTACCGCGACCCCGGCGGCCTCTTCCATCCACGTGAAGTACTCCGTGTGGTCGGTCGCCAAGCGGACTTCGGGGACGACGGGCGGATCGCCGGCCGCTTCCCCGGCCGGCCGCAACACGCGGTGCAGCTCCCGTAGGAACGGCGGCTGGATCAGCCGGCGCTTGTGGTGGCGGGCCTTGGGCCAAGGGTCGGGGAAGTAGATGTGGACCCGGCGGAACGTGGCGTCGGCGACGTGGGTCCGCAGGAAAGTCGGCGCGTCGTGCCAGAGCAGCCGGGCGTTGGCAACGCCGTGCCGTCGGGCGCGATCCGCGGCGTGCCGCCAGAACGCTTTGGCGATCTCGATGCCCAGGAAGTCGGTGCCCGGTTCCCGCGGCGCGTGCTGGACCAGAAACGTCCCTTTGCCTGAGCCGATTTCCAGGTCCAGCGGCCGGGCGAGGCCGTCCGGTAACCCGAACCATCGCCGTAGCCCGTCGGGTGGCATCGGTCCGCCGTCCGATTCGGGCAATTCGTCACGGGTCCAGCCGAATCCGGAGACGTCGAGGGGCTGGTTCGAGGAAAGCGATGTGGGCATTCAGCCAGACTATCGAGCTGCCCTCATCCACATGCAAAACGAAAAAAACAGGCCTGCCGGACCATCCAGCAGACCTGTCGCACGGGTCAGTTTGATATGGCCTCCTTGGCCTTTCCAGATCATATCGTCCAAACCGTTCAAAGTCAAGAGCCACGGTCACGATTTTTGTTGACGCAAC
>JBCDDH010000100.1:0-10550 GCA_039180415.1 Planctomycetota bacterium
CCGGCGCGCCCTCTCACGGAGGGTCCCAACCCGCCGCGATCGGGCTCCTTTGCCTCGAAAACCCCGTTGACGCTCGGGAGAACAGCCGGGTGCATCACAGGCTCTAGTCGCTGACCGGATGTCGTCAGTGTCAGTTTTCCAAATCTGTCATACTTCTGCTCACGAAACAACATGACTTAACGCGATCAAAAGTGAGCGAGGCCGAGCATGGATGCGACGGGCTTGCCGGACGGCTGGCCGTGGGCCGGGGCGTGCCGGGTGCCGACGGGATTGAGCGACGAGCGTTTGATCCGCTGGGCGGAGCGGCGGAGCGACCGGGACGGGCGGCTGGCCGAAGGCCGAGGGAGGCCGGTGGGTGCCGCGGCTTGGAGGAGTAGGCGTGAGCGACGACGGGCTTTGTGCGAGATTTCGGACGACGGGCAGACTTGATTTTTACTTTCTGAATGGAGATTTTCGATGGCCGATGATTTGACGTTTGAGCGACTGCGGGGGGCCGTGGCGGGGCGGGCGGCGGCGATCCGCTGCCGGACGCGACTGCAGCCGGCGGCGGGCGAGGGGACGAAGGTGTTCCCGCCGACGCACGCCGGCGGGGTGTACGCGACCGAGACGCGCCGGCTGCCGGGGCGCGACGAGCCGGTGCCGTGCGTGCTGCTGGATTCGGTGCAGTCGCAGGCCAACCGGATCGAAGACGCGTTGCAGGAGGCGATCGACGCCGGCGAGCTGAAGATGCCGCTGATCGAGGTGCGGTTCGGCGGCACGGTCGAGGACGTGCAGCGGGTGACGAGTCTCCAGGCCCCGCACCGGGCCGCCGACGCGATCCTGCGTGACAGCCTGACCGGCGACACGGACGACAAGGGCAAGCCCGTGCCGTTCCGCGCGTCGGACGTGGGGCGAGCGATCACCAATAGCAGCCTGAACAACGCGACGGGGCTGTTCCGTTACTGCCCGCACGCGCTGTTCCTGGGCGTGTGGGATTCGACCGGGCCCAAGGGCGGGCTGGGCGCGAAGTTCGCCCGGGCGCTGGTGAGCGAGATCGTGGGCATCGACGCGGTGATCGGGAAGAAGACGTCTAGCCGGATCGATCCGCTTGAGGTCCGAGCGGCAGCGAAGGTCATGAAGTCTAAGTCGGGCTGGTCGATGGCCGAAAGCGACAAGGCCAAAGGCGCGGTGTCGCCGTCGGAGATCAACCACGGCAACATCCCGCCGGATGTGGCCGACGGCAGCGCGACGATCGCCTACGCCGACCACACGGCGGTGCTGTCGCTGCCGCAGTTGCGTCGGCTGCGGTTCCCGATCGACGGGAAGCTGGACGTCGAGGTGGACCGGGCGGCGCGGACGGTGCTGGCGGCGTTGAGTCTGGTGGGGCTGACGCTTTCGTTGGAGCGGGGTTGCGACCTGCGGTCGCGGTGTTTGCTGTTCCCCGAGGGGCCGTTGGACTTCGAGTTGTTGGAGACGCCGGGGTCGCCGGAGAAGGTCGGGCTGTCGTCGGCGGCGGCGGGGTCGCTGTACGAGGAGGCGGTGTCGGCGGCGACGTCGGCGGGGCTGCCGTGGGAGACGGAGCCGATCGTGCTTGAGCCGTCGCCAGAGCTGGTCAAGCTGGTGCAGAAGAGCCAGGCGTTGGCGATGGCCGACGCGGGGGAAGGGGACACGAACTGATGCGGTCGTTTTCGCTGGTGATCGAGTATTTGACGGGCTACGCGGTGGCGACGGACGCGGGGGACCGGACGCGGGCGGAGTGGCCGCCGCACCCGGCGCGGGTGTTCATGGCGTTGGCGGCGGCGCACTTCGAGACCGATCCGTCCGATGCCGCGGCGCGGGAGGCGTTGGACTGGCTGGCGATGCTGTCGCCGCCGGATTTGACGGTGCCCGACGCCACGGAGCGGGAGGTGTTGGAGGTGTACGTGCCGGTGAACGACCAGAAGGCCGGCGAGGCGTTGCTGCAGCGGTCGCGTCAGCCACGGACGTTCCCGCGGGTCCACGTCGGCGACGAACCGGTGCGGTTGACTTGGTCGGTAGACGACGCGGCGTGGGCCGAGCGGCACCTCGACGCGCTCGGGTCGCTGTGCGGGGCGGTGAGCCGGGTCGGGCACTCGTCGTCGCTGGTGTGGGTGCGGCTGGAGCGTGACGCGGCGGGGCCGGAGCCGACACACCGTTACGACCCGGCGGGGCTGGATCGACGGCTGCGGGTCGCGTCGGCCGGCGAAGTCGATCGGCTGGATCGGGGCTTTAACCTGTCGGAACGTGAGGCCTGGGATGCGTTGAATGCGCGGGTCGCTCAAGCCAAGGGGAAAGCAAAGAAGCAGCTCAAGACCGATCAGGCCGAGCGTTTCCCGGCCGGCGAGCCGCGTATGCAGCGGCCGAGCGTGTCGCGGGTCGGCGGGTATCGAGAGGTGTCCTCCACCCCCATCGACGGGGAGGTGGCCGGCTCGGTGTTCGACCCGAATTTCCTGGTGTTGCGGTCGGCGGACCAGAACGTACAGCGGTTCGGAATCGAGTCGACGGCGATGGCCACCGACGCGTTGCGGAAGACGATCATGACGAAGTCGGAGGTTCAACCGGTGCCGGATTGGGTGAGTGGGCACGACGCGGACGGTCAGCCGTTGCGCACCGAGGCGCACATGGCGTTGGTGCCGCTAGCGTTCGTCGGTCGGCCGTGGGTGTCGGTGGAGCGGCACGCGACGGGCCGGGTGATGGGGGTCGGCGTCTTGTTGCCTCGGGACGTGAGTCGGCGGGAGGCGGCGCGGGTGTTCGGGCCGTTGCTGTACGGCGACGACGATCAACCCGCCGCCGTCACGTTGACGCTCGGTCGGGCGGGCACGTGGACGCTGGAGCGGGAAAACTCGTACGCGCCCAAGCGAACGCTGCGCACGGAGACGTACACGGCCGGGCCGGGCGGCGCGTCGTCCTGGGCGTCGGTCACGCCGGTGGTGCTCGACCGGATGCCCAAAAAGGATCGGCGGAAAGACCCGGCCGGGTGGCGGGCGGATGTGGCGGGGTTGGTGGCGGTGTCGTGCAGGCGGGTGAAGTTGCCCGAGCCGGCGGCGGTGCGGGTCGAGAAGACGCCGTTTTTCCACGGCGCGCTGCGGGCGATGCCGGGGCAGGGCGGTTTCCCGTTGTTGCGCAAGGGCCGGTTTCAGGTGCATGTGCAAGTCGATTTCGACGAGCCGGTCGTCGGGCCGTTCGCCTTGGGCGCGGGCCGGTTCCGAGGGTACGGGCTGATGCGCCCCTGGCGAGAAGCGGAGGCGTTGTGACGTTATCCCCCGAGCGGTTCGACGAGTTTTTTGCGGCGTTGTATCCCAAGCTGAAGGATCCGTTCCCCTGGCAGTCGCGGTTGGCGGCCGACTTCGCGGCGGGGCGATGGCCGGACTGCATCGACCTGCCCACGGCGAGCGGGAAGACGAGCGTGATCGACATCGCGGTCTACACCCTGGCGGCACAGGCGGCGTTGCCGATCGAAGAGCGAACGCTGGGCCGACGGATCTTCTTCACGGTCAACCGACGGGTGATCGTCGACGAGGCATTCGAGCGTGCCCGGAATCTGGCGCAACGGCTGCTCGACGCCGAGAAAACCGATGGCATCGTGTACGAAGTCGCCGAGGCCCTGCGTTCGATCAACGAGGCTGGGGACGATCTCAAGGTTTCGCCGCTGGGCTTGGCGCAGTTGCGTGGCGGGATCGCCCGGGACCACTCCTGGGCCCGCAGCCTGACCCAGCCGATGGTGGTGTGCAGCACCGCGGATCAGCTCGGCTCGCGTCTGTTGTTCCGCGGCTACGGCGTGTCGCCGGGGATGCAGCCGATCCACGCGGCGCTCTGCGGCACCGACAGCCTGGTGCTGCTGGACGAGGCGCACGTGACCCGGGCGTTCAGCCAGACATTGCAACTGCTGCCCCGTTACCAGCGCGGACACCCCGAGACGCCGGGCATGCGGTTTATCCAAATGACCGCGACGCCGGCGGGTGAGGTGACCGCCCGTTTCGAACTCGCTGACGACGATCGGCAACACCCGATCTTGTCGAATCGCCAGAAAGCCGCCAAGCCCGCGACACTCGTTAAGCTCGCGAAGAAGAAACCGATCGCCGGCGAAGCCGCGCAACAAGCCGTCGATCGACTCGCCGACGACCGGCAGGCGGTGGGGATCATCGTGAACCGGGTGCAGACCGCTCGCGATATTGAATCGGCACTACGGGCCAAGCTCGACAAAGCACATCCTGACGCCGAGGTGCATCTGGTCATCGGTCGGATGCGGCCGCTGGACCGCAACGAGCTGCAAGAAAAACTGCGGACGCTGGTCGGCCCGGATCGCCCGGCTCGTTTGGATCGCCCGGTGTTCGTGGTGGCGACGCAGTGCCTGGAGGTCGGGGCCGACTATGATTTCGACGTGCTCGTCACCGAGTGTGCGAGCATCGACGCGCTTCGGCAGCGTTTCGGCCGACTCAATCGCACGGGCCGGCCGATCGAAACATCGGCCGCGATCCTGACCAACGACGCGACGCTCAAGGGCGACGATCCGATCTACGGCGACGCGATCAAGCACACCTGGGACTGGCTCACCTCGCACCAAAACGATGAGCGCCAAGTCGATTTCGGGATCACGCCATTCGCCGAACTCTGGAAAGATGTCGAGGAACACGCCGAACTGTACCTCACCCCCGACGCCGAACGGCCGCTGCTCGCGCCGGCCCCCGACGCCGCGGTGTTGCTGCCGGCTCACCTCGACATGCTGTGCCAGACCTCGCCGGCTCCGGTACCCAGTCCGGATGTGAGCTATTTCATCCACGGCCCGCAACGCGATATGACCGAGGTCAGCGTCTGCTGGCGCGCCGACCTAGACGCAGATCCCAAGCATTGGGCCGAGGTCGTGCGGCTGCTGCCCCCCACGTCGCCCGAGTGCATGAGCGTACCACTTCATGTCTTCAAGCAGTGGATGGGGCAAACGTACGACGACATACCCGACACCGACGCGCCGTCCCGCGTACCCGAAGAATCCCGCCGATCCAAAGCCGGCAACGATACCGACCGCCCGGCCGTCCTACGCTGGCGCGGCCGAAGCGACGCCGCCATCATCCATGACCCGAGCGACGTCCAGCCCGGCGACACTCTGGTCCTTCCGACCTCAAAGCGGAGCTGGAGCGAGTTCGGTCACGTGCCCGGCCGCACCGTGTCTGATTATGAACCACGCGATCGCGAAACGTCTGAAGAGCACGCGAACCGCTGCACGCGCTGGGACGCGGAAGCCGATCTTGCCGAGCCTGCGACGCGCGTCGCTAAGCGACAGCTCGTCGTCCGCCTGCACCCCGCGTTGTCGGAACGTGGGCCGTGGATTGGGCTCGAGTGGGATGCGTTGGTCCGTGAGTTGCAAACCATGTTCGACGAAACGTTGACCGATGCCCACGAACAAGCGGAAGTCCGGAAACTATTAGAGAATATTCGGCACCGACGGTTAGCTTCACACGACTACCCCGCAGCTTCCCCCACGCCCGACGAAACCGAGAACGACGCCGATACGAACCCACGCGTTCTGGTCTTCCTCGATCGCTTGCCGATCCCCGACCCGCTCGAGCACGTCGCCGCCACCGAAGACGACAGCACCGATGTGTCCAACCGGCTCGGTCGGGCGGTGACGCTCACCGACCACACCGACCACGTGGTAGAGCGTCTCGAACGCGCCGCGGCCAAGCTGCCGTTCGGCCAACACCACACGCTCGGCGAAGCCGCCCGCTTGCACGATCTGGGCAAAGCCGATGCCCGGTTCCAAGCTCTGCTCCGCGGTGCCGGCCCCTACGAAACCTTTGGCCGACCGCTCCTGGCCAAAAGCGACGGACAGCCCCGAACGCGTGCCGAGCGCCGGATCTTGCGTAAACGCGCCGAGCTGCCCGACGACTTCCGGCACGAGATGCTGACCGTCGAAATTCTCGAAGCGCACTTCGACGATCTCGTTCAAACCGAGTCGGACCGCGACCTGCTGCTCCACCTCATCGCCGGCCACCACGGCTACGCCCGCCCCTTCGCCCCCGTCGTTCTCGATGAGGCCAACGACGAAACCCGATCGCTCGAATGGGCCGGCTTGGGCTTCGTCGCCGACCTTACGGTGACCGCCGAAGAGCGTCGCCGCTGGACCCCCGCCCACCGCCTCGACTCCGGCGTCGCCGAACGCTTCTGGACACTCACCCGCCGCCACGGCTGGTGGGGCCTGGCCACGTTCGAAGCCGCCCTCCGCCTGGCCGACCAGCAAGCCAGCGCCGCCGAACAAGACGCCGCGTCCGCCGCCACCCCTCACCCCGAGCCCCCGCATGCCTGACCCCGCCGAACCCAGCCTGCTCCTGCCCGGCCTCGACGGCTCGAACCCCCTCGCCTTCCTCGCCGCCCTAGGCACCCTCCGCACCCTCACCCTCGCCCTGCCTGACGAAACCGTCCGCATGAGCTGGGAACCACACGACGGCGCGTGGCGACCGCGGGTGTGGTGCTCCGCCATCGATCGGGATGCCGTGTTGATCGAGACCCTCGATAATGTTCTGGCCGAGGCAAAGAATCGCGTCTGCTTCCAGATCGGCGACAACCTCAACCTGCCGGCTGCTTCCTTCCGCGTGTTCTTACTCGATGCCATCAACAACTCGGCTTCGTTCACGCAACCAGGCGATCGCACCGACTCCGACTTCTTCGCGGCGTTTGGTTCCGACGCGATCGTGGACGACAAAGGCGTCATGGCCGACACGGCGTTACGCACCATGAGCGGGGCGGGCCATCAACACTTCCTGAAGTTCTTCCGCGAGTTGGTGGAGCGTACCGAAGCCGATCATCTCGAACGCGCGTTGCTGCGAACCTGGGATTACGCCGACGAAGGCCGGGGCCTGAATCTGCGTTGGGACCCGGCCGATGATCGACGCTACGCGGTGCGCTGGCAGAACCCCAGTGCCGATCCAAACATGACGATGCGTGGTGCCAACCGCCTGGCCATCGAAGCGTTACCGCTGCTGCCCACCGCGCCCGACCGCGGCCGAATCGTCACCACTGCCTTCGAAGGAAAGGGAGCCCGTGACACTTACTTCACTTGGCCGATCTGGAGTCCGTCTTTGTCATTGGAAGTTGTTAGCTCGTTGCTGGCCAACGTCCCCGCCATGCAGCGACGCCCCGAACACCGCGTTGCCCTTGGCATCGAAGCCTTGATCCGTTCTGCACGCATTACAACCGGTAAGTTTCGGAATTTCACCCCCGGCGTAGCCGTGTAAGACATGCATCCTCGGTTTGATCGAGCGCATCCGACGGTCTAAGGGGCACCGAGCCACCCCCGCGTCAACCCCGCCACGGACGGCCCACAACCCACCCGCACCTGGAGTCTCCCGTGAGCGATCCCTCATTGCCCGGCGGCGCGATCCCTGCGCCCGAAAACAGCGACCCCCACCTCGCCGCCGACCCGCTGCCCCTGCGCATGCTCAACGAGTTCGCCTATTGCCCCCGGCTGTTCCACCTCATGCACGTCGAGGGCCGATGGGAAGACAACCACTACACCGCCGAAGGCCGGCACGTCCACCGACGCGTCGATAAGCTCGACCATATTTTGCCCGAGGCCGGATCGGAAGCGGATAAAGCCGACCACCCAGGGAAACTTCCGGGGGGCGACGAGCCGCCCACCGTCACCCGCTCCGTCCCCCTCGCCTCCGCCACCCTCGGGCTCACCGCCAAGCTCGACCTCGTCGCCAGCGTCGGCGACGAAGCCGTTCCGGTCGAGACCAAACGTGGCCGGGTGCCCAACAACCCCGAACGATCCTGGGAGCCCGAACGCGTCCAGCTCATGGCCCAAGGCCTGCTCCTCCGCGAGCACGGCTACACCACCGACCACGGCGTCCTCTACTTCGCCGGCTCCCGCACCCGCGTCGATGTCCCCTTCACCGATCAACTCGAACAACGCACCCGCCAACTCCTCGCCGACGCCCACGCCGCTTCGCAAAGTACCACCCTCCCCCCGCCCCTGGAAGACAGCCCCAAGTGCCGCGGCTGCTCACTCAACGGCATCTGCCTGCCCGACGAAACCCTCGCCCTCCAACACCTCACCACTCTCGATCCCCCAGCCGCAAGCCAAAACGTATCCTCCAACGAACCCAAACTTCCGGGGGCGCCCCGCCGCCTCTACCCCGCCCGTCCCCACGCCGTCCCCCTCTACGTCCAGGAACCCGGCGCCTACGTCGGCAAATCCAAGTCCCGCCTCGTCGTCCGCAAAGACAGCCAAACCCTCTCCGAAGCCCGCCTCAAAGACATCAGCCAACTCGTGCTCTGCGGCAACATCGGCGTCTCGGCCCAGACCCTGCACCTGCTCTGCGAGGCCGGCGTCCCCGTCGTCCACCTCTCCATGGGCCACTGGTTCTACGGCATCACCCAAGGCATCAACCTCCGCAACGCCTTCGACCGTGCCGCCCAGTTCAACGCCGCCGCCGACCCCCAACGCCGCCTCGACTTCGCCCGCCAACTCGTCGCCGACAAAGCCGCCAACCAACGCACCCTCCTCCGACGCAACGCCCCCAGCGACCTCCAACTCGACCGCGTCATCCGTGACCTCGACGACCTCACCGCCCGCCTTCCCCAAGTCCAATCCCTCGACGCCATGCTCGGCACCGAAGGTGCACTCGCCGCCGTCTACTTCCAACACTTCAACACCCTCCTCAAGCCCCGCGACCTCGACGCCCAATGGGACTTCAAGCACCGCAACCGCCGCCCCCCCAAAGACCCCGTCAACGCCGCCCTGTCCTTCGGCTACGCCCTGCTCGCCAAAGAGTGCACCGTCGCCCTCCTCGCCGAAGGCCTCGACCCCTGGTGGGGCCTCTACCACCAGCCCCGGCACGGCCGACCCGCCCTCGCCCTCGACCTCATGGAACCCTTCCGCCCCGCCGTCGTCGACTCCGCCGTCGTCACCGCCTTCAACACCGGTATGCTCCAACGACGCAACTTCACCACGAACGCCAACGCCTGCATGCTCCAGCCCGCCGGCCGCAAAAACCTCATCCGCGCCTACGAAGCCCGCCTCGACCAGCTCATCACCCACCCCGTCTTCGACTACCGCTGCTCCTGGCGCACCGTCATCAAGCTCCAGGCCCGCCTCCTCGCCCGCTGGCTCCGCAGCGACATCCCCACCTACACCACCGTCACCACCCGCTGACCTCCACCCGGAATAATCCCTCCCCGGAAGCCCACGTTCACCAAACGTAGGCCTCCCCACCCCCACTCTCAATGCGCCGCCACTACCTCATCACCTACGACATCGCCGACGACAAACGCCGCACCGCCGTCTTCGAAACCCTCAAAGACCACGGCGACCACGCCCAGTTCTCCGTCTTCTTCTGCGAACTCAACCGCCGCGAACTCGCCGAACTCCGCGGTATCATGCAACAAGCCATCCACGACCACGAAGACCAAATCCTCGTGCTCGACCTCGGCCCCGAACACAACCCCCTCGACACGCAGATCGAGTGCCTCGGCCGACCCTACGACCCCACTCCACGGAGTTTGATCGTATAATATATAACGCGAGGCTGAGTGGTGCGGCTAACCCAAGATCCCCGCGAGTTCTTTGAAAACCATAAACTTACGAAAAACCAAACCACCGGCTTATGCCCCGTCAGCCCTCCCCAAAACCACCCGTGCGTCACGCCACGCGCAAGCCAAAATCAACACACCGTTTAAACCACCCGGCGTCTCCGTGCCAACTAAAGCACGGCCTCATTGAAGCGCGCTGAAGAACTGGGACGACTTGGCCGACGCCGGGTCTCCGTGCCAACTAAAGCACGGCCTCATTGAAGCAAAGATCCGACCCCACCCCTGGACCTGGCCCCGTACCCGTCTCCGTGCCAACTAAAGCACGGCCTCATTGAAGCCGTTTTGCTGTGGCTGCCGGGGTGGGCACACAGCAGCGTCTCCGTGCCAACTAAAGCACGGCCTCATTGAAGCACTTGTTGTACAGGCCGACACGGGCGAGCCACCAGACTGGTCTCCGTGCCAACTAAAGCACGGCCTCATTGAAGCCGTCGTGCAGCGTCCTGCAACGATCGGCGTCGGGCAAGTCTCCGTGCCAACTAAAGCACGGCCTCATTGAAGCACTTTTCGCGTAAAAAACGTGGTGATTGAGGACTGCGTCTCCGTGCCAACTAAAGCACGGCCTCATTGAAGCGCCTCGTACTCGCGGCGCTCCCGGGCGGCGTCTCGCTGTCTCCGTGCCAACTAAAGCACGGCCTCATTGAAGCTCATCAGATCAAACGTGAACTGAGCGTTCTTGGCCCGTCTCCGTGCCAACTAAAGCACGGCCTCATTGAAGCCCGGTCAGGCACGGCACGCGACGGGTTGCGCCATCGGGTCTCCGTGCCAACTAAAGCACGGCCTCATTGAAGCGACAAGACGGTGCTGGACGCCATGAGCGACGTGGGGTCTCCGTGCCAACTAAAGCACGGCCTCATTGAAGCCTGCAACGCCGGGGCCTCGAACGACGTGGCGCTGCCGTCTCCGTGCCAACTAAAGCACGGCCTCATTGAAGCCTTGGGACTTTGACGCCCCGGCAATCGGGGGGC
>JBCDDH010000101.1:0-10485 GCA_039180415.1 Planctomycetota bacterium
ATTTTTAGGATGGCCGTTCGGTGATCAGGGTTTCGCTTCGTTGACGGTCGTGGCGATCGTGACTTCGTCGAAATAGATCTGTCGACGGTAGTAGTCCGAACCGGTAGAAGTATTTCCGGCTTCGTTATACCGCTTCTCAGCATCGTATTTGTAGATGCCGATGCCCAGTTGCGGGTCAGATTCGTCGTTGTAGCCAATGCGGGCATTGTTTCGCTGCAGGTATCGAACCCAGCCGCCCTGGCCGACGTTCTTACGGTTCACTTCGATCTTTCCGGTGCCGTTGGGGTCCCACTTGATCCGAACGAGGAAGTCGATCCAGACGTCTTTGTCGGCCGGACCGAGTTCGACCTGCCCGCCGAGTATCTGGCTACCGGGAGTGCTGATCCATTGCGTGTCGTAGTACCACTTGAACACGAGGCGGTTGTCCTTGTGCAGGATCGCCGCGGGGGGGACCCGGCTCATCTCGTTTGCGCCGACGTTGCGCCGGCCCTGCCACTGGACCAGTAATTCCCACTCCGAGTCGTCGGCCATGCCGTTGGTCGCCGAAGGGAGGTACATGCTGAATCCGTACCAGCGATCGGTGTTGCGTCGGTATTCCCAATCGCTGAACAGGTGGGCCTTGCGGCGGTTGTTCGAGTCGCTGGGGTGGAAACTGTCGCGAAACCAGGTAAACCGCATCGCGTAGTTGCCCTTGCGGGGCGACGCACCGTTTTCGAGCGTAGACACCGCCAGCCCGCCCGAGTTGGTTTGCATCTGGCTGATGGCCCAGGGCACGCCGCGGCTGTCGCTCCCGCCGCTGGCGCGTTTGTGGTCCAAGGCGTTCCAGTAGCCGGTTTCCCAATCGTCGGAAAAAATCACCCAGGCCTCCGCGGCGGGTGCGGCGACAAGGGTGGCCGTAGCGACCACAAAAAGGGCGAGCGCAGCGCAGCAATGTCGAGTCATATCCGTGCTCCTGAAAAAGAAAAGAAAGGAAAAGCAGAGACAGGCCAGTCAGATCAATTAATCAACACGTCGTTAGTATATAGCGTCGGGCATCGAAACCGCGCAAAAAATCTCGGAAGATGTGTTTGCGTTCTGGTTGCGCGTCTCGCTCAGCAGTTGGGCGATCAACTAAGCGGCCCCGCGGCGAAGCACGGCGACGGGTTGGTGCTGTTGTCCCCGGGCCCTCAAAGCGTTCGCGCGGCGGGTACGCTGAACGCGCGTTTCGGAAGAACGGAATCAGTCTTTGGCCCAATCGCCGGCACGTTCGACGGCACGGCGCCAGCGAGCCCGGCGGGTCTCCGCTTCGTCGGCGCTGATCCGCGGTTCGAACGCGCGGTCGGCTTGCCAGTGGCCGGCGAGCTCATCGACCGAAGACCAGATGCCTACGGCTAGGCCCGCGAGGTAAGCCGCGCCCAGAGCGGTGGTTTCGAGTTGGGTGGGGCGGACGACGGGCACGCCGAGCAGGTCGGCCTGGGTCTGGAGCAGCAGGTCGTTGGCGGCGGCGCCGCCATCGACGCGGAGTTCGGAGAGGGGGGCTTTCGCATCGGCCTGCATCGCATCCGCGACGTCGGCGACCTGGAAGGCGATGCCCTCGAGGGCGGCGCGGGCGAGGTGGGCGGCGGTGGTGCCGCGGGTGAGGCCGAGGACCGTGCCGCGGGCGTGAGGGTCCCAGTGCGGCGGCCCCAGGCCCGTGAGCGCGGGGACGAGCACAACGCCGCCGGCGTCGGGAACGGACGCGGCGA
Organism: Planctomycetota bacterium; assembly: GCA_039180415.1. Taxonomy (GTDB): domain Bacteria; phylum Planctomycetota; class Phycisphaerae; order Phycisphaerales; family Phycisphaeraceae; genus CAZIXN01. The sequence goes on from JBCDDH010000101.1 coordinate 1,725, forward strand.
GCGTTTCGATTTCCGCGGCGTTCGAGATAATGCCCAGCCCGTCGCGCAACCATTGCACCAGCGCACCGCCTACGAAGACGCTGCCCTCGAGCGCGAAGGTGGTCTGCCCCCGACGTTGCCAGGCGACCGTCGAGAGCAGCCGGTGGTCGGAAGGTTGAGGTTGGTTCCCGACGTTCATGAGCAGGAAGCAGCCGGTGCCGTAGGTGTTCTTGGCCATGCCCGGCTCGACGCACAACTGACCGAACGTCGCCGCTTGTTGGTCCCCGACCATCGCCGCGAGGGGCACGGCTTCAGCGAAGCCGGCGTCGGTGATTTCGCCATATACCCCGCCGGTGTTGCGAACCTCAGGCAGCACGGAGCGGGGGACGTTGAGCAGGTTGAGCAACTCATCGTCCCAGTCTCCGGTGTGGAGGTTGTAGAGCAAGGTCCGGCTGGCGTTGCTGGCGTCGGTGGCGTGGACGACGCCGTTGGTGAGACGGTAAGCCAGCCACGTGTCGACGGTGCCGAAGCACAACTCGCCGCGCTCGGCTCGTTGGCGCGCGCCGTCGACGTGGTCGAGCAGCCAGGCGAGCTTGGTGCCCGAGAAGTAGGCGTCGAGCACCAGGCCGGTCTTGGCGGCGAAGGTGTCGGTCAAGCCGTCGGCGGCGAGGCGTTCGCACAGCGGTGCGGTGCGGCGGTCTTGCCAAACGATGGCGTGGTGGACCGGTCGTCCGGTCGCCCGTTCCCAGAGCACGGTGGTTTCGCGTTGGTTGGCGATGCCCACCGCGGCGAGGTCTCGGCCGCTAAGGCCGGCGCGGGCGAGCGCTTCGGTGGCGACGCCGGCCTGGGTGCTCCAGATTTCTTCGGCGTCGTGCTCGACCCAGCCGGGCCGCGGAAAGTGCTGGGTGAATTCTTTTTGGGCCGAGGCCAGGGCGTGGCCGGATTCGTCAAAAACGATCGCACGGGAGCTGGTCGTGCCCTGATCCAAAGCGAGGAGGTGCGGCATGGCGAGGTCGTGGCGTGAGGTGAAATGACGGCAAATCGCGAAGGGGGCCGGCGTATTGCGTGCGGGGCGCGAACACCGACGGTGCGGTGTATGCCACTGTAAGCCTCGGAGTCGATGCGATGGAACGCTAATTCGGCGTGCGGCCCTGGATCTGGGCGAAAGTCGGATACGCTTTAGTTCGCGCTCGCTCGGTGGTTCGGTCGGCACGCGTAGGCGCTGCCGCGACGGACCGGTGGTCTTCTTTTCTGATTTGGACGGTTCTCAAGATGTCGATGGTTTTAACTCGAGCCTCGGAGGTGGCAGACGGTTTTGTGCAACGCGGCGGCCTGCGGATGTATCACATCCCGGACTTCGACGCGATGCCGCCTTTCTTAGTGAACGTGGTCGGCGACGGCGACGTGTGGACATACGTCTCGACGGCCGGGGCGTTGACGGCGGGACGGGTGGAGCCCGCGCGGTGTCTGTTTCCGTACGTGACCGACGACGTCCTGCACCGCTCGAGCGGCCACGTCGGCCCCACAACGGCGATGCGGGTGAGCCGGCCGGGCTCCGACGTGGTCGAGTGGCGACCGTTCCGTGAGCGTCGCGGCGAACACATCGAGCGGAACCTGTACAAGCCGGTGGAGGGCACGCAGCTTCTATTCGAAGAGGTGCGGCGCGACTTAGGGCTGAGCTTCTGCTATCGGTGGGCGCCGACCGACGCGTTCGGCCTTGTGCGGACCGCGTGGTTGACCAACCTCGACGAAACGGATCCGGTGTCGATCGAACTGATCGACGGGCTGATGAACCTGGTGCCGGCCGGGCTCGAATTCGGCGCGTTGCGTTTCGCCAGTTGCTTGGTCAATGCTTACACCCAGGCCGAGGTCGACGACGGCACGGGGCTGGTCACGATCGGGTTGACTTCGCGGGTGAGCGACACGGCCGATCCGCACGAATCGCTCACGGCCAACACCGTATGGAGTCGCGGCCTGGAATCTCCGGCGATCGGGCTCCGCGGTGAGGCGTTCGACGATTTTCTTGAAGGCCGGCCCGCGAGCTCCGATCGGGTGTGTCGCAACCTGCGGGTCGACTATTCGCTCCGTGCGTCGTTCGATCTGACCGGCGGGCAGACGAAGCGTTGGGACACGGCGTTGGACGCGGCGCGCTCTCAGTCGCAGGCCGTTGCTTTGCGGAACCGCTTGCGGGGCTCCGCGGGGCTGGCCGGCGCCATCGACGAATCGATCGAAGCCACGCGGCGGGGCCTGTCGGCGATCGTCGCGGCGTCGGACGGCCTGCAATGCACGGCGGACGAAAAGGCGTCGGCCCACCATTTCTCCAGCGTCATGTTCAACAGCATGCGCGGCGGCACCTTCCCGGACGGGTACGCGATCGACGTGGCGGATTTCTTTTCGTTCGTGCGACAACGGAATCGGGCCGCGCTGCCGACGATCGACGCCGCGGTGAGGGGTCAAGCCGAAGGCGCGATCGAGTATCGAGCACTACGGGATCGGCTTGAAGCCACCGGCGACGCCGACGCGATCCGATTGGGTTTGGAGTATCTGCCGCTTTCGTTCGGCCGTCGACACGGTGACCCGTCTCGGCCGTGGAACATGTTCGCGATCCACGTGCAGCACCCCGACGGCCGCCGAATCCTCGACTACCAAGGCAACTGGCGAGACATCTTCCAGAACTGGGAGGCGCTGGCGTGCAGCTTCCCGTGCATGCTCGACGGCATGATCGCCAAGTTCCTGAACGCGACCACGGCCGACGGCTTCAACGCGTACCGCATCAGTCGGTCGGGGATCGATTGGGAACGCCCCAATCCGGAGGACCCGTGGGCGAACATCGGTTACTGGGGCGATCACCAGATCGTGTACCTGCTTCGGTTGTTGGAGTTGGCCGAGGCGCACGACCCGGGTGGGATGGCGCATCGGCTGGGGCAGCGGGTATTCAGTTACGCCGACGTGCCGTATCGCTTGAAGTCGTACGCGGATATCGCGGCGGACCCGAAACACTCCATCGACTTCGATACGGCGTTGGACCGCGCGATCGACGGCCGCGTGGAGCGGTTGGGCACGGACGGCCGGCTGCGCCTCGACGCGGAGGGACGGGTGGTCCACGTCTCGCTGGCCGAGAAGTTGTTGGTGCCGTTGCTGAGCAAGGTGTGCAACCTCGTCCCCGGCGGCGGCGTGTGGATGAACACGCAACGGCCCGAGTGGAACGACGCCAACAACGCCCTGGCGGGCTTCGGGCTTTCGGTGGTGACGGCGTGCTACCTGCGTCGTTACGCCCAGTTCGTCCGCCGGCTTTTGGAGCAGCACGAAGGCGCGACGCTCACGCTCAGCGCTTCGGTCGCGGCGTGGCTTTCGGAGGTGTCGGCCATTCTGAGCGACACGCTCGCGGAACTGGAAGCCGGGCCGATCGACGACGAACGCCGTTGCGGCCTGGTCGAGCGATTGGGGCTGGCGTTCGAGCGGTACCGACAAGCGGTATACGCCGGAGAGATCGGAGGCCCGGCCACGGTCGATCTCACGGATTTGGTCGCGCTGCTGGAAAGCACGCGGCGGCACGCGGAACTCACGATCGTTCGAAACCGCCGCGACGACGGCCTGTATCACAGCTACAACCTGATCGATATGCGGACCCCCGGCCGGGCGGAAGTCAAGCATCTGGACGTGATGCTCGAGGGCCAGGTGGCGGTGCTCTCGTCGGGGCTGCTCGACGCGGAGGCCTCTCGGGACGTGTTGGCCGCGATGTTCGAGAGCCCGATTTATCGGGAAGACGTGGCGTCGTTCACGCTGTATCCGCAGCGGGATCGGCCGGGCTTTTTCGAACACAACGTGCTTCCGGAGCCGTCTGTGACCGGCGTGGCGCTGTTGGCAGAACTCTTGCGGCGGGGCGATCGTTCGGTCGTGGAGCGAGACGATGACGGGAGCTATCGCTTCAACGCCGGCTTCTCCAACGCCGCGGACGTGTCGGCGGCGCTCGCCTTGCTCCGCGTCGACGCCGAGCTGGAAGCATTGGTCGTTCGGGATTCTCAGGCGGTGCTCGATTTATTCGACGCGACTTTCGACCACCACGCCTTTACCGGGCGTTCCGGCACGATGTACGGCTACGAAGGGCTGGGCTGCGTGTATTGGCACATGGTCGCGAAGCTGCAGGTCGCCGCGCAGGAGTGCTGGTTGGCCGCCCGTCAGGACAACGCCGACGCCCGAGTCCTCGCGGACTTGAGCGGGCTTTACGCCCGGGTGCGCGACGGCATCGGGTTCCGCAAGGACGCCGCGGCGTACGGGGCTTTCCCGACTGACGCCTATTCACACACGCCGGCCAACCGCGGGGCGCAGCAGCCCGGCATGACGGGCCAGGTCAAAGAGGAGATGCTGACCCGGCGGGCCGAGTTGGGTGTCTCCGTGGCGGACGGAGCCTTGCACATCGATCCGTCGCTGATCGCGGCCGAGGAGTTCTTGAGCGAGCCGGCGGACTTCACCTATCTGGACCCGTCGGGGACCGAACACACGGTGGCGGTCCCCGCCGACGCGGTGGCCTTCACGGTGTGTCAGGTGCCGGTGGTGGTGCGGCGCCTCGACCCGACGGACGGGGCACTCGAGTTGACGATCCGCTTCGCCGACGGCACTACTCAGGCCGTGGCCGGCGCGACGCTCGAGCCGGAGCTGGCCACGAAAGTGTTCCGGCGGACCGGAGACGTCATCGGTTTATTCGTCGGCTGACCCCGTGGGCGCCGTCGTAACCGCTGCGCTGTTTGGTGAACGGTCGTGTCACCCGAATCGCCGGGGGTGAGGTCGCGCTAGCGTGCCCGCATGCGCTCGAGGGCCTGGGCGATTTGATCGGGGGGGAGGATCAGGGTTTCGGTCCGCCCGGAGCGGGCAATGGCCATGCCGAGGAACCTGCCGTCCAGGGCATAGACGGGGCCGCCGCAGTGCTGGGCGGGGACAGGGGCGTCGGCGGGGAGGGCGAGGGGGAAGCCGGAAGCACGGCCGGAGGTGGGCGGGGCGTGGCTTTCGAGACGCTGCTCCCGGTTGGTGGGAGCGGGGGGGGCGCGGCCGAGCTCGACTTTCCGTGTCAGCGTCTGGAGCCGATCGCGGGCCGGATTTGGCGTTGCCCGTTGGAAGGTGACCGTCACCGCGTCGCCGGGATAGCGGGGCTGGCTTTGGAGGGCGTCGATGACGGCCAGGGGAGTCGGGGTGGGGGTCTCGTCGAGTCGTAAAAGCAGGTCGCCGCGTTGGAGGCCCGCGGCGTCGGCGCCGGAGCCGGGTTGGACGGCGCGGACGACGGGGCGGGGCGTGCCTTCGGCGAAGAAGACGCCCATCTTGGCGTCGCTGGGGACAGGACGTGGCGGGGCGGCGATGATGCCGGTGTACGGGACGCTTCGGGGGATCGGGACGGAGACGAACGATCCAGGAGGTGGGGGCTTGGACTCGGGCTGGGTTTGGGATGGGATCGGTCGCCCGAGCCGTTTTTCCGGCCCGCGGGCGTCGGGACGAAACGATACGCGGAGAAGCCGGAGGTCCGTGGAGCGGTCGGTGGCGAGCGAGCGGGCGCGGTGACGGGCGCCATCGGGGGTGACGACCTGATAAATCAAAGCGTCCGCGGATCGTTCCGCAGGGGGGTGGGTTTCGCTGGCTTTGGTAAGGACCTCGAAGAACCGGTGGGAGTCGCTGTCGGGCCGCTCGGGCGACGCGACGAACGTACCGAGAGCGACCGGTTGGTTGGCAACGAGGATTTCGAAGGCGGCGTTGGCGTTCGCGTGATCCGGTGGGGTTGGGTGCGAACGGTGATCCGGCACGGGTTGGGCGGAGCAGGCCAAGGCGAGGCTGGACAAGAGCCATGCGGCGGCGATGGCCGGGCCAACACGAGGCCGGCCTTTCGGTCTAGTGGCAAGCGGCTTGAAGTCGGCAGGGATCATTCCGGCGCGTCCAAGGTGACGGTGAGGTTCATGGCTTGGCCGCGGCGGAGGACACGCAGCTCGACTGGATCGCCGGGCCGACGCAGCGCGAGGAAGCTGCGCAGGCTGCGGCCGTTGGGTGGGGTGCCGATGGCGACGCCGTTGAAGCCGACGATCACGTCGCCGCGGGTCAGGCCAGCGCGTTGGGCGGCGGAGCCGGGCTCCACGGCGCCGACCGCGAAGCCCGTGAGCGCGTCGCGGCCGACCACGCCCAGCGTCGCGGGCGCGACGCCGCCTTCGAGCAGTTTGGTCCATTGCTCGAGGAAGCGCGCGACCGGGACGTGGTAGTTCTGGTCGAGCCGGGGTCCGACGCGCGTGTGGATGGCCAAGATGCGACCGCCACGGTCGAGGAGGGGGCCGCCGGAATCCCCGGCGGTGAGCGCGGCGTCGGTGCGGAGGGTGCCGTCGCCGCCGGAAGCTTGATCGTCGACGTCGAGGACGCGGCCGAAGCGGGCGTGGACGGGGCGCTCGGGGTTGAAACCGCCGGGGTGACCCAGAGCAACGACGGGCGTTCCGGATGCAGGGGCGGTCTGGTCCTCGTCGGGCGGCGCGTCCGGGGCGACGAGTTCGGCGAAGGGCCAGGGGCCGGGGGCGAGCAGCCGGAGCATGCCGCAGTCGGTGCCCGGTTCGAGCCCGAGGGTTTCGGCGACCGCAACCGAACCATCGGCGAAGTACACGGCGGCGCGCTGCCCAGAACTGCCGGTGACGTGCGCGACGGAGAGGATGAGCCCGTCGGGGCTGACGATGACGCCCGAGCCGGTGCCGTCGCCCAAATGGATCGCGACCGTGGCGTCCTTGGCGTTCGCGATCGCCGCGACGAAGTCGCGCTCCAGGTCGGCGAGCGCATCGGAGTCTTGCGCCGCCGCTCGGAACGAAATCAAACCCAAGGCCCCGGCGATAAGCCAGAGCACGATCCGGTATCGCATGCACGCAGCGTATCCGCGGCGGCCGGTTACGGGCCCGGGCGCGGCTTCTTCCTGCCGCGTTTTTTCGGCTTGCTCCCGGGCGTGCCGGGTTTGGCGGCGGTCTTTTTCGCGCTGGGCATCTTGACTTTGGACAGCGCGGGCGCGGCCTTGACTTCCTGGATCTGGTCGCGGATGCGGGCCGCCTTTTCGAACTCGAGGTTCTGGGCCGCTTCGAGCATCGTCTTTTCCAACTCGGCGAGGAGTTCCGCCCGGTCGTAGGCCTTGCCGTCGGTCGTGAGCGCGTCCTTAGCGGTGCGTCGGGCCCGCAGCTCTAGTTCGATGCCCATGCGGATGGCTTTCTTGACGGTCTGCGGCGTGATGCCGTGGGCTTCGTTGTATTCGATCTGCTTGGCGCGGCGGCGCTGCGTCTCGTCCATCGCGTCGCGCATCGCCGGCGTCACCTCGTCGGCGTAGAGCACGACCCGGGCGTTCTGGTTCCGCGCCGCCCGGCCGATCTGCTGGATCAGCGAGGTGCCGCTGCGTAGGAAGCCCTCCTTGTCCGCGTCCATGATGCAAACGAGCGAGACTTCGGGCAGGTCCAGGCCTTCGCGCAGCAGATTCACGCCGACCAGCACGTCGAACTTGCCCTCGCGCAGCTCGCGCAGCAGCACCACGCGGTCGAGCGTGTCGATGTCGCTGTGCAGATACCGGCACGAGACGTCTTGAGACGCGAGATAACTGGCGAGGTCTTCGGCGAGCCGCTTGGTGAGCGTCGTGACCAGCGTGCGTTCGCCGGCGACGATGCGCTCTCGCACCCGCTTGAGTAGGTCGGGCACCTGGCCGGACGCCGGGTGGATCTCGATGTCCGGGTCGACCAGGCCGGTGGGACGGATGATTTGCTCGACGACGTCGCCCTCGGTTTTTTCGAGTTCGTACGGCCCGGGCGTCGCGCTGACAAACAAGACCTGCGGCCACTTCTTCTCGATCTCCTCGAACGTCAGCGGGCGGTTATCCAGCGCGGAAGGCAGGCGGAACCCGTGCTCAACGAGCGTGACCTTTCGGTGGCGGTCGCCGTGGTACATCGCGTGCATCTGCGGCAGCGTGACGTGGGATTCGTCGATGATGAACAGCCAATCAGAAGGATCAAAGGTTCCCCCGGCCTGGTCGCTTAAGCGACCAGGCCGAGCGTCGCCCGGTTGAGACTCTGGATTCTCCCGCCACTCGTAGTCGCCGTGGTATTCGCCGGTTTGCGTGTCGGGGAAGTAGTCGAGCAACGTGTAAGGCGTCGAACCCGCGGGCCGGCCGTCGAGGTGTCGGGAGTAGTTCTCGATGCCGTTGCAGAAGCCGAGTTCTTCGAGCTGTTCGAGGTCGTACTTGGTCCGCGCGAGCAGCCGTTGCGCTTCGAGCAGCCTGCCCTCGCTACGGAGTTCGGACACGCGGTGGTCGAGTTCTTCTTTGATCGCGTCAAAGGCGCGCTGCTGCTGGTCCTCGGGCAACACGTACTGCACGGCCGGGTAGATGAATACGGCCTTTTCTTCCGCGAGCAACTCGCCCGTCGTCGGGTTGATGAGCGAGAGCGACTCGATCTCGTCCCCGAACAGCTCGATGCGGACCGCGTACTCCTCGCCGGCCGGGACGATCTCGATCACGTCGCCGCGGACGCGGAAGGTCGCGCGTTTTAGATCGTACTCGCTGCGGCTGTACTGCATGTCCGCGAAGCTGCGGAGCAGGTCTCGCCGCACGACGCTCTGGCCGACGACCAGCGACATGACGCGCTTCTTGTATTCGTCGGGCGAGCCCAGGCCGAAGATGCACGAGACGGACGCGACCACGATCACGTCGTTGCGCGACACCAGGGCCGAGGTTGCGGCGAGGCGCAGGCGGTCCAGGTCGTCGTTGCGCGACGAGTCTTTCTCGATGTAGATGTCG
>JBCDDH010000102.1:0-9936 GCA_039180415.1 Planctomycetota bacterium
CGCGCCGCGCGGCCCCCGGCTGCCCGCACCGCTATCGGCCAGGTTCATCTGGTGTCGGTAGCCCCAGGGCCCGCCCGCGTCGAACTCCGGCCCCTCGAACTCCATCCGGCGGCTGGCCAAATCGTCCTTGATGAACCGCGACACCGGGCTGCCCTTCACAAAGGCGGTCAGCACCTTGACCTTCGGCCCGAGGTACGAACACACGCTGCCGACGTTCGACTCGGCGCTCGTCGCCTGCATGAAAAACCGGTCGCTGCAATGAAACGGCTGCCCGGCTTCGGGCGTCAGACGGACGCCCATGCTCGTCGGGATCAACATGGCGTAACGGCAATCGGACTTCAATGGAATCACGGCAAAACTCGCGAATATTGGTGGACCAACAGAGAGGAACACCCGGCTCGAGCTTGACGCGTAACCGGGTCCAAGGACAACCCAAAGTGTACCGTTACGCGGCCGCGCCACCGCGGACACCGCGGGCCGCGACTTAACGTTTACGGACACAACCCAGCACGATCGGCAAAGGCCGCCGCACGCGGCGTCGAGTAATTTGTACGCATGGCCCTCAACCTCCGCCGCGAAACCGACTGCCAGCTCGACCTCGTCTCCCTGGGCGAATGCATGCTCCGGCTCTCGCCCCCGCCGCACGAACGCATCGAGTTCGCCAAGTCCCTCGAAGTCCACGTCGGCGGCGGCGAATACAACGTCGCTTACGCCTTGGCCCGGCTGGGTCTCCGCACCGGCTGGGTCGGCGGGCTCAACACCTCGCCGATGGGTTCCATCATCGCCAACCACGCCCGCTCGGCCGGCGTCGACCTCACCCACGCCGTCGTCCGCGACTACGACGGCATCGGCGCCCGGAACCGCGTCGGCCTGAACTTCACCGAAGTCGGCCACGGCCAGCGCGCCGCCGTGACCCTCTATGACCGCGGCCACTCCGCCACCGCCTCCATCAAGCCCGACGAGGTCGACTGGGAAGAGCTCTTCGTAAAACGAGGCGTCCGCTGGCTGCACACCGGCGGCATCTACGCGGCGCTCACCGAAGAGACCCGCGCCACCGTCGCCGCCGCGGTCAAGGCCGCCCACCACGCGGGCACCATCGTCAGCTACGACCTGAACTTCCGCTCCAAGCTGTGGTCCAGCGAAGAAGCGATCGCCACCACCAAGCCGCTCGTTCCGTTTATCGACTGCCTCATCGGCAACGAGGAAGACTTCGCGGCGGTGCTCGGCTACCACGTCGAGGGCGTGGACATCGAGAGCACGGAAGACCTCGACACCGCGGCGTTCAAGGCGATGGTGAACCAAGTCGTCGCCGACTACCCCAACATCAAAGTCGTCGGCACCACCCTCCGCGGCGTCAAGACCGCGCTCATCAACGACTGGTCCGCCATCCTCTGGCACGACGGCACGTTCTACGACGGCCTGGACCTGCCCCGCCTGGAAATCAAAGACCGTGTCGGCGGTGGCGACGGCTTCGCCTCGGGCTTCGCGTACGGCTTCCTCACCGGCCGCGACCCGCAGCAGTGCGTCGATCTGGGCGTCGCCCACGGGGCCTTGATCATGTCCACCACCGGCGACACTTCGCAGCTCACCAAGGCCGAGCTCGAACACGTCGCCAAGGGCGGCTCGGCGCGCATCAAGCGTTGACGCTCACCTGGAGCGGCCCCAAACTGATCAACCGGAACCGATCTCGATCGGAGCTCGCCCGTGCCGAAGACGACCGAGGACGATCTCGCCGGACAGCCGTTTGCTCGGCGTCGCGGCGCCTGGACCACCTGGGGGTGCAACCGCTGGGACGCCGTGTTGGTCGACGGACCGATCGAAGAGGTCACACGCCGATTGAGCAAGGCACCCGGCGTCGGCGTGGTGCACGGCGACGTACGGCAGGAGCTGGTTAACGGCAAGCTTCCCGTACCCGACGGCGACTGGTTCCTGCTGGTCGAAATAAAGGGCAGCGCATGGGTCCACGCGCTCAGCAACACCGGCGACTTTGATTTCGGTCGTCGGCTAAGCCGGCTGGTCAAACGTCGGGTGCTCCAAACCGGACACGAAGACACCGCCGGGTTCGCCTACGTCCACCTCTATCACCGCAACCGCTGCGGTTTGAAATTCGAATCCAACCAGTCCAGACCCAACGCCAACCCGGACCACAACGACGCAGACGAATCGACGACGTTGGTCGGCCGGGCGTACCCCAAGCGCTGGCTGGATCAATTCGAAGAAACCGCGGACGCCCATCAGGCCCTGATCCGAGACCTCGACGCGTACGTCCCGATGCTCCAGGCTCTGCCAGAGGACAACCGTCTGACGTTGATCGCCGGCCACGAAGACGCGGCAGACCCCAAACACATTGCCGCGGCGGCTTTGGTACTGCTGGGCGAAAAACGACCACGCGGCGGCAGCGCCGCCAACCTCGCGCTGCTCAACGCCATCCTGAGCGAGGACGTGGCGGCCGCGAAAGCGGCGCTGAATGGCGGCGCCTCGCTCAAGACGATCCCCCGTTTCCGGTGCACGCCGCTGGGCCGTGCGCTCTCGCACTGGAAGAAGAAGCCAGCCGAGTCGCTGAAAGTCGTCGAAGCGTTGCTCGAAGCGGGAGCCGATCCGAACGACGGCGGCCCCAACAGCCCGCCGCCCATCTTCGTGGCGATCGAAGGGCTGCAGCAGGAATTCCGCGCCGGTTTCATCGACGCGTTGGCCAACGCCGGCGCCAACCTAGATCGCTATCACGAACCAAGCCGCGGCTTCGGCTGGACCCCGCTGCACGCGGCGGTGAGCGACACCAACGACGCTGCCGTGCGGGCGCTGCTCAATCACGGCGCGGATCCCCTAGCCCGGAATAGCCAAGGCAAAACGCCACGAGAGTTTCTCGTCGAGCGCCGCGCATTTGTGATCGAGTTTCTCGGGCCCGAGGGATCCAAGAAGCGGGTCACACAGCTCAAGGAGGCGGAGCGGATGCTGATCGAAGCGGAACGGCTAAGCGAAACGCCCTGACCGAACGCTCATTCCGACTCACGCCCGCCGGCTGGTGAACATCCACGCGTCCCGGGTCTCGATCGCTTCGCGATACACCGCCGCATCTTGTTCGGAGAAACAGACGAACACCGCGTTGATCGGGTGGGTCGGCGCCGGGCGCTGTTGGAAATGGCCAAGCACGTGGCCCAGCGCGATGCGGGCGGCGCGGGGCTTGGGGAAGCCGTAGACGCCGGTGCTGATCGCCGGGAAGGCGATGGCGTGGCTTTGGAGTTGCGTCGCGAGTTGGAGGCAACGGGTGTAGCACGACGCGAGCATGGTGTCCTCGTAGGTGTAGCCGAGCTTGGCGGAGTCGTCGCCGGGCGCGCCGGGGACGCCGATGTCGCGTTGGCCGGACCAGACCGGACCGACGGTGTGGAGGATGCGCTTCACGCCGCGGGCTTCGAGGCCGAAGGCGGGCGTGGCCACGGCGGAGCCGGTGGGGCAACCGCGGGGCTGGTGCTGCTCGGTGTGCGCGAGCAGCTCGGGGCCCGCCGCGTGGTGGATGGCACCGTCCACGCCAGCGCCGCCCGCGAGTGCTTCGTTCGCCGCGTTCACGATCACGTCCACGCCGAGTTCCACGGGCAAGTCCGTGATGTCGCCAACGACCAAGCGGATGCGATCGAGCCGAGCGTCGGGCGTGGCTTGAGGCAGGGGCAGCGAATCGCTCGGGATTCGGTCTTCGGTCACGAAGATCGCCCGCCGAACTGGTTCTGACGCATCGAGACGGGCGGCTGGATGATCTCGCTGAGCAAGATGGCTTTGCGGAGTTCGTCGCGCGTAAGCCGACCGAGGCGAACGACGTCGCTCGCGGCATTCGCGGCCAGCTTTTCGTCACGGCGGGCGCTGCCGATGCTCAGGGCCGGGAGGCCGATCGAGGTTTCACGCTCGGGTGGCCGGGCCGGCTGCGACTTCGGCGGCACGGGCGGGCGGGCGCTCGCCGGTGGCCGCTGCCGAGGCGCGGGCTTGGGTGGGGTGCGCTGCGGGCCAGCCGTGGAGCGGTTTGCAACGCCCGTCTGTTGGACCGCTTGCCCGGTTTGGCCGGGAGCCCGGTTGGCGGCGCGGCCGGACGGCTGCTGCGACTGCTGCTGATGCTCAGCGAATTGCTGCATCTGCTGGGCAAACGCTTTGGGATCGCGGAACAGCTGGGAAATGTCCGGCGGCGAGGGCGGGTTGGCCGGAGGCGTAGCGGTCCGCGCTTGGGGGGACGGCGGGCTTGGGCGTGGCGAGACCGGACGGCGACTCGACTCGGTCTGGGACCGCATCTCGAGCAGGGACGCGCGGTCGGGCTGCGCCGCCTGCTCACGCGGCGTCTTGCGGTTCAATTCCTCCGCGAAGGCGTCGCGCGGCCCACGTGCGGGACGCGGCGCTTCCTTGGCCTTCTGGGCGGCCTTCTTTCGCTGGGCGGTCACCTGCGTCGCCAACCAAGAGCCCGCCCAGATCACGATAACGATGGCGTAGATCAGCCACTCGACGCTGATGTTCGCGGGCAGTCCTTGGGCGATCGTCAACATGTTTTGAGTTTAGCTCGACGGGCCGGGCACGAGAATCGATTCCTCCGCCGCCCCCCCTTGGGCGGGAAGCGTGACCCGACGCAACCGCAGCCCGTACACCGACCCGAGTTGAGCCGGGTCCAACACGTCGCCCACCGGGCCTTGGGCCAGACAGCGTCCGTCGTGCATCAGCCAGGCGTCGTCGGCGTAGCGCGCCGCGAGGTTCAGATCGTGCAGCACCACCACCACCGCCAGCCGCCGCGGGCCGTGGGCGAGCCCCCGCAACGCGGCCATGGCGTGCTCGACATGTCGGAGGTCCAGCCCATCCGTCGGTTCGTCGGCCAGCAGCGCGACCGCGCCGTCGTGGTCGCACTGCGCGAAGGTCCGGGCCAGCAAGACCCGCCGCTGCTGGCCGCCGGAGAGTTCGCCGAAAACATCGTCCGCCCGCGGCGCGACATCGAACCGCTCCATCGCGCGGGCGACGACTTCGTCGGCGTTCCGGCGATCCAAGCCGAACCGCCCCATCGCCACGACCTGCCGCACCGTGAACGCGAAGCGGACGCCGGAGCTTTGCGGCAGGTACGCCACGAACCGCGCACGGGCCGCGGCCGACAGGGCCCGCGGGTCTTGACCCGACAGCCGGACGGTCCCCGACGTGTCGCGCAGCTGGCCCAAAGCGGCCCGCAACAACGTCGACTTGCCCGAGCCGTTCGGTCCGAGCAACGCCGTCACCCGGCCCCGCCGCCAAACTCCCGAAAGCCCCGACACCACCGCGCGCCCCGGCGCATACCCCGCGGCCAATCCTTCGAAATCGAAACTCGCGTCGGCGTCGTGCACGTCCGGTAAGCATGACAACTCGGTCGAAATCCGCCAATGCTTGAGGGTTTTCCGAATCTGCGGGCTGGGCAATTCACGTCCGCCCTCCCGCGGTCCGATCTGCAGATGGACACGTCAATCCATCCACGAATTTCCGAGACCCGACGATGCCGAACCCTCACACCGACCCCGCGACCGATCCCAGCCAGGTGGCCAACCCCGACGCCGCCGTCGATCTGCTGAGCGACCTTGAGGATCGCCTCGGCGCGTTGCGGAGTTGGCAGAGCCAAAGCGAAGCGCAGGCCGAAAAAGTCCGTGAGCACTCGCGCAATCTTGAGCAGCGGCAACAGGACCTCGACGAGCAGACCAAGCAGCTCGATCACGATCGCGCCGAACACGCCAAGGCCGTCGCCGCGCTGCAGGACGAACGGGCCGACGCCGAGGTGTCCCGCCAACAGCTCGACGCGGACCTCGCCGAACTCGACCGGGCGCAGACCGCGCTGGACGACCGCAAGCGCGACCTCGAAGCCCATGCCGTGGAGGTCGAGGAAGAGCTCGCCGGCAAGCACCGTCACCTCGAAGCCGAAGAGTCCCGCCGGCTGGGCGAGGTCGTCGAGATCGAAGCCGCCGCCGAGGAGAAGCGATCCGAAGCGCAGGCCCGGCTCGAAGAAGCTCAGGCCCGTCAGGCCGAGTTGGACCAAAAATTCGCGGACCTCACGGACGCCCAGGCCAAACTCGACGAAGCCCAGGAACTGCTCGCCGACCGCGTCGCCCAGGCCGACGAGCGTGACGCGCGTCTCGACGCTCGGCAGGTCGAGCTCCAAGACGTCGCGAATAAGCTCGAAGCCGAGCGGGCCAAGCTCGACGAACGCGCTTCGGACCTCGAAGCCCGGGCCCGCGACCTCGACCGCGTCAGCGACGAGCTCGACGCCGAGATGACCCGGCTGACCGCGCGCCAGGCCGAACTCGACGCCGCAAGCCAGCGGCTCGACGAGCAGCGTGGAGCGCTCGAAGGGGACCGAGAGGCCTACCGCCAGGCGAAGCTCGAACAGGACCTTCGGGCGGAAGAGCTCGAAGCCCGTGAGGCCGCGCTCGCCAAATCCCGTCAGAAGCTGCTCGAAGACGCGGCCGCCGGCCAGCTCGACGAACAGACGCAGCAGCAGCGTGAAGACGAGTTGGCCAAGCAGGCGGGAGAACTCGCATCGCTACGCGAGGCCCACGACGCCGCCGTCGCCGAACTCGAGGCCGCCCGCACGGAGGCCGAGACCCAGCGTGACGCCTCCGCCAACGCACGAACCGAACTCGAAGCCGCGCAACACGAACTCGAAGGCGCCCAGACGCTGATCGCTCAACGCGAAGCCGAGCTCACCGGCCTCCGCGATGAGCTCGACGCCCGTGTCGAAGAACTCGCCCAACTCCGCCGGCAGCTCGACCCCGCGGACGATGCCGACGACCAGGCGAGCCTCCCGACCTTCGCGTTCGCCGCGACCGAAGAATCCACGGAAATCGGAGAGCCCGCGCCCGGCCTCGAAAAACTGCAGGCCCTCGTCGAAGAACGCGAAATCGAAATCGCCGACCTCCGCAGCCAGCTCGAAGCCCAGGCCCAGGAACTCCAAGAAGCCCGCACCCGCGCCGACGACCTGGAAACCCAGCTCGAAGCCGCGCTCGCCCAGCAGCAAGACGCCACGCCCGACGCCGATGTGTCGGACGACCCCGAGTTCGCCGACCGCCTCGCGGCGCTCACGGAAACGCTCACGCAGCGCGACGAGCAGCTTGAGGACACCAAGCACGACCTCGACGCCCGCACCGCCGAAGTCCAGCTGCTCCGCGAACGCATCGAATCGCTCACCCAGCAGCTCGAAGCCGGCGGCGGATCGACTTCAGAACTCGCCGACCTCGACGACGAAGAAGCCCAACGCCGCCGCAACGAACTCGACGAGCAGGCCGCCCAGGTCGCCGCCGATCGCCAGCGCGTGCTCGAGCGCAAGGCCCAGCTCAAGCAGGCCGACGAAATCATCAAGCAGCGCCGCGAGAAGATCCGTCAGTACATCAAGCTCGCCAAGCAGCAGGCCCTCAACGCCGGCGTCGCCGCGTCCGCCGATGAAGCCCCCGCCGCCTCGCCGATCGCCGCGTCCGACGCCGCCCGCTTGGCAGGCCTGGATAAGGAACGCGCCGCGCTCGCCGAAGTGAAGCTGTTCCTCGAGCAGTCCGAAGCCGCCATGGTCCGCCGCTGGGCCACCAACAAGGCCGGCAGCCTGGTGACTTCCACCGTGATCGCCGTGATCCTCGCCGTGGGGTTCAGCTTCTTCGTCGGCTCCCAACTGGCCACGCCGGTGTACCGCGCGACCATGGCCGTTGAGATCCAACCCGAAGGCGACGCCGCCGAGTTGCCTCCCGGTGCCTGGCTGACCGACTACAAGCGGACCCTGCTCAGCGCCCCCGTCCTCGCCGAGGCCCTCAACCAGATGGACCAGCAGGGCGTCCGCGTGGCCAGCACGCCCGAGCAGCTCGAAGCCCACCTCCGAACCAATCTCGTCGCCACCGGCGGCCCGGAGCGCGTCGAGCTCGCTTACCACGGACAAGACACCGCCCAGATCGGCACCGTGCTCGAAGCCTACGGCCGGGGCCTGCTCGTGCACCACATGTCCGAAGACCGCCGGGCCGGCCGACTCACCGACACCGCCCGCGTGCTCCAGCCCGCGGTCGCCGAGTCCACGCCCCTGCAGGACGACCGCCTGAAGTACGCCCTGGCCACCTTCGCCGCGATCTTCGCCGCCGCCGCCCTGCTCGCCTTGCCCCTGCGTCTGCTCTACGGCCGCAGCCAACGCGTGCTCCACGAAGACTTCATGCCGCAGCTGGCCATGCTCAACGAATCGGATACCGAGCAGGCCGCATCCGTCGCTGAGGAAGAAGCCTTCGTCGACGAAGCCACCTCGGGCGGTGTCCGAAACGACGGCCCCCCCGTCGGCTTCGCCCGGATCCCCGACCACGTCGACGACGATGAGGACGAAGTCGAAGCCGAGGCCGCCGATCGAACGGACGAGGACGAGCCCGGCGAAGACGATCAGCCCGAGCAGGTCTTCCGCTTCTAACGGAGGCCCCGCAAGTCAAATCGAAAAGCCGCCGCCCGGCACCGCGCCGGGCGGTTTTTCGCTAGCGGGCGTAGCATCCAGCCCAACCGCCATCGCAGCCTCAAACCACCGACAGGGGCCTCTTCCGCCCGGTTGACACCCCCCCGGGCTCGGGTACACTGCCGCGTTCCGCTCACGGCGACGTGGTCGGCGTTCGCGCCGATCGGGTCCCAGGGCTTTCGCCCGCCGTGAAAACCGTTCCTAAGCGTTCGCGGGTGACGGCCGAACCCACCGAACTCGGGCCCGCCCCGCGTCGGATTCGGCAGGCATCACCCCCGCCGATCGCGGCCCTCCATCACGCCGGCAACCGCCATGAACCGCCAGACCACTCTCGCCAAAAACGACGACTTCCCCCGCCACTGGGTCCACGTCGACGCCAAGGGCCAAGTCCTCGGCCGCCTCGCCGCGGAAATCGCCTTCATCCTGCAAGGCAAGAACAAGCCCACCTACACCAACCACCACGACGTGGGCGACTTCGTCGTCGTCACCAACGCCAAAGACGTCGTCGTCACCGGCACCAAGCTCGACGACAAGTTCCACGAGCGGTATTCGGGCCACCCATCCGGCCGCAAGATTACCACCTGGCGCGAAGTCCTCGACGGCAAGCACCCCGAGCGGCTCTTGGAAACCGCCGTCCGCCGCATGATGCCGAAATCGCGGCTCGGCCGGGCCCAGTTCAAGAAACTCAAGGTCTACGCCGGCGACGAACACCCCCACACCGCCCAAGCCCCCAAGCCCCTCGAACTCCAAACCGCCTAATCCCAACCCCAATCACGGACTGGTCGCTGCAGCGACCAGTCCCCCCAACAAAAACCATGTCCGAAACCGACGCCCCCACCGCCACGCTCGACGCTCCGTCCCTCGACGCCGCGTCTGATGAACAGGTCCAGACCCGCCCGCTCGCCGAACCCGCCAAGCCCGACGCCGGCGGCTTCGTTTGGGGCACCGGTCGCCGCAAGGCCGCGGTGGCTCGCGTCCGCGTCCGCCCCGCCAAGGAAGAGGGCCAAGGCGTGTTCCTGATTTCCGGCCCCAAAGCCAAGAACCGGGAGATCGACGCGTTCTTCTCCGAGCCGCAACACCAGGCCGCCTGCCGCAAGCCGCTCGAAGTGACCAACATGGTCGGCAAACTCGACATCTACGTGAACGCCCAGGGCGGCGGCTTCACCGGCCAGGCCGAAGCCATCCTCCTCGGCGTCGCCCGGGCCCTCAAGGGCTACGACCCCACGCTCGAGCAGACCCTCCGCGACGAAAACCTCCTGACCCGTGACCCCCGCGAAGTCGAACGCAAGAAGTACGGCCAACGCGGCGCTCGTCGCCGGTTCCAGTTCTCCAAGCGCTGACCCCGCACCCCGAAAATCCGCCGCGGCGAAGCGGCGGCGCGGGTCCGCCTCTCCATCTCGCCCCACCCACCCCCCCCGGGTGGGGGGGGGTCGGCACCCGGTTTTTATTCGTCGCCTGAGCATCGCCGCAAGTCTGAAAATAACAAAACG
>JBCDDH010000103.1:0-9797 GCA_039180415.1 Planctomycetota bacterium
ACGATTAGACAAACTTCTGAAGCGTCGGGCGCGTATCAGAATAGCTTATGGTTTGGCGCGAGATCAAGTCGCCCCTCAAAAATAGCCGATTCTGAATTGCCCGTGGACATATTTCCGGACGGCTTTGGGGGGACGGGTTGGGTATTCTGGTAAATCCGTGCCTTCAATGGCATTCGAAGATCGGTCGCTTGGGGGTCTGCTTTTGTTCTCAAACCACGTGTTGAAGTCTTTGAAAGCCCGCGTTGGGCTGGCCGGAGTCGCCTTGTCGATGGTGATGGGGGCCGTCACGCCGACCGCCCAAGCGGACCTGGAAAACCAGACGCGACAAATTCTTGGCGGGGCCGATTTGGGTGACACGAAGGTGTCGATCCTGGTGGTGGACCTGGACGCCCAGGCCACGCTGGTTGCGCTCCAGCCCGACCGACCGATGATCCCGGCGTCCAACCTCAAGCTGCTCACGACCGCCGCCGCGCTCGACCGTCTCGGGCCCGAGTTCGTGTTCACGACCGATCTGGAAGTGCTCCCGCCGCTTCTCGCGGACGGCTCGTCCGTGGCCGACGCCCCGCCGGACTTGCGGCTGACCGGTTCGGGCGACCCCGCACTCGGCGACGACGCCCTGCTCGCCGCCCTCGATCTTGAACCTGACGGCGTGCTCGACAAGTTCGTCGAGGCCGTCGTCGCCACCGGGCACCGCCGCTTCGGCACGCTCCTGCTTGACGACGACGTCTTCGACGACGTGCAGGTTCACCCGACCTGGCCCTCCGACCAACTCGACAAGCACTACTGCGCCCCCGTGGCCGGCTTGAATTTCCACGGCAACGTGCTCGACGTGCTCTACGTCCCCGCCGCCCTTCGCGGCGAAGCCCCCACCGTCCAGGTCTTCCCTTGGTGGCCGCAGCTCGAGACCGTTAACCGCGCCGTCACCGGCCCGCGCGACGCCTTCTGGATCACCCGCGCTTCCGACCGCAACCGCTTCACCTTCGGCGGCCAGGTCCGCAACGTCCGCGGCACCCCGCTGCGCTCCACGGTCCACGACCCGCCCACCTTCCTGGGCCAACTCTTGCAACACCGGCTCCGTGAAGCCGGCGTCGCCGTCGACCGCGTGGCCCGGGTCGACGTCCAGGCTCCGCCGCGGGACGGGGAGGTCCTCTATCGCGTCCAGACCACGCTGCCCGGCGTGCTCGACCGCACCAACCAGGACTCCGCCAACCTGTTTGCGGAGGCCCTGTTCAAGCGTCTGGGCTTCGAACTCACCGGCGCGCCCGGCTCGTTCGACAGCGGCGCCGCCGCCGTGCGGACCTACCTGCAAGAACGCATGGGCCACCGCATCGCGGTTGCGCTCGTGAAGCCCGTGGACGGCTCGGGCCTCTCACGCGACAACCGCGTCACACCCCGCGCCCTGGTCGAAGTGCTCCGCGATATGCACGACCGCCCCGATCTCGCGGACGTGTACCGCGAATCGCTCGCCGTTCCGGGCGAGTCCGGCACCCTCCGTCGCCGCGGCTCGGACCTGCCCCAAGGCGTCCGCGTCTACGCCAAGTCCGGCTTCATCGCCGGCGTCTCGGGCCTCTCCGGCTATCTGGTCGTCCGCGACCCCACGGTCATCGACGGCGCCCGAACCCTCGCGTTTTCCATGCTCTTCAACGGCTTCACGCCCCCGCGCAACAACGCCACGATGAAGACCGCCCAGGACCGCCTGCTCGAGGCCTGGGCCGAGCACCTGCTCGCCGAAGTCAATTGAAACCCGCGTCCGGGCGAACCGTGGGGTGCTAAGGCGTGTCCCAGCGGATCAGCCGGACGCCGCGCGGTTCGAGCGTGAAGCCGTCGCCGTCGATCGTTTCGCCCGTGAGCAGGTCCACGCCGCGCAAGCGGTTGCCGTGGGCGTCTACGGCTTGGCGTTCCGAACGCGTCGCGCCGAGGTGGACCAAGCCGGTCAGCCACTGCTGCGGCGCCTCGGGGTCGCGGACCGTGCGGTACACCGTGCCGAACGCGGGCGCGTCGCGTTGGTCGAGGAGGCGAACCGCCGGCGTGTTCCCTGTGTCGGCCAAGCGTTTCGCGAGTTTGGCGTGCCAGGTTTTCGCATCGTCATCGGGGCCGACCGGCGGTTCGTCCGCGTCGTCGGCGTCGAGCGTGCGGACCCACAGCGCCGGCTCCGCGTCGCCGACCTCGCCGACGGTCACCGCGACGCCGAGTTGGGCCGCGGCTTCGTACGCCGCGTGCACCGCGTGCAGGTGCGTGGGGTCGGCCAACGTGGCGGCCGAGGAAAACTCGACGCCGATCGGCCGGTCCGCCGTGGCCAGCGCTTCGACTTGCGGGCCGAACGCGTTCAGTTCGGCGTGGGCACGGAATAGTTCGCCCACGAGCGCGGGCTGCGTGGTCAACGAGCCGTCGAAGGCGTGGGACAGCGCGGGGTGTCGGATCTCCGGGTGGTCGCGGCGTTGCCAGTACCAGACGATGTTGCCGGTCGAGCCGTGCAACGCCATGAGCCACATCGACGCGCGGGCGTGGGCCGGGTCGATGCCGGGCACGCGGATGGCCGAGGTCGAGAAGGCGTGCACTTCCGAATCGAAGATCGGCTGGTCGGGCGCGAGCGTGAGCAGGTGGTCGTAGGCCAGCATGCCGTGGACCCACTGCACGGCGTAGCGGTCCGGGTCCCAAGACTCCGCCGCGGCTCGCGGGTCGGTGACGGGCAGGAGGCGGGTGTCGATGCCCGCCAGGTCGGTGAATTCCGCGAGCCGGGCGCGGTCGATGCCGTTGCCGGCGTTGTGCGGGTTGGTGCCGACGCTGCTGAGGTCCTGGATCTTCACGTGGATCGGCACGTCGGGCGTGTGCTTGCGGATCGCCTCGGCGAGGTGCCGCATCGCCCGGGTGCCGCGCTGCCGGTTCCAGTCGTAAAGCTTCGGCTTCAGCTCCGCCGGTGCCGCTTGCACGTACGCGCCGGGCTCGCCGTCGAACTCGAACACCAACTCCGGCCGCTCTTGCGCCAGCCGCGCGAGCGTGTGCTGCGTCCAGCCTTCCACCGGGAACTCCGGCTCGTTGGCCAGCGACACCGACGCGAGCGCGGGGTGGGGCCCCAGCGTGCCGAACAGCGTGTCCATCGCCTGCTTGCTGAGCCGATCGAACGCCGGGTGATCGATGTCCAGGCGGAAGAAGTGCCACACCGATTTCGTCACGCCCGGGGCCTGGCGTTCGAGCGGTTGCGTGTGGTTCCAGATGAAATTGATGTTGCCCGTCACGCCGTGCTCGGCGTAGAGATCGAAGCGCTGCTTCAACCATTCCGCGGCGTATCGGCTTTGCTCGGGGTCTTCACGCAGCAGCGACGCCACCCGCACGTTGACCTCGTGCATCCCGACGCCCAGGGCTTTGAGTTCTTCGATCACGGGCACAAGCGTTTCGGCGAACGGCTCGGGCTCGCCGCCGACGTGGTAGTCCGCGAACTCGACCTCGTCGAACCACGAGAACCCCAGCGGGAACACCGGCCGACCGTCGACGCGGAACCGCCCGTCCACCAGCCGCATCGCCGTCCAATCCACGTCCGGCATCGCGGGCCAAGAACGGGGCGAACCCGGCGCCGCGGCCATCGAAAGCCAACGCGTCGCGTCGCGACGCATTTGTTCGGTCAACGCCCGCGCTTCGGCCGTCGCTTTCTCGGGTTCCCAGGACCGGTTCGCGTGAAACCGACGGAGCAGATCGCCGATGGACGCCGGGTCGGCGGACTGTAATTCGATCCAGGTGCCGAGCGTGTCACCCAGCGCGGCGACCCAGGCCGGTTGACGTTCCTCGGCGACCGCCGCTTCCACCGCCCGCCGCGCGTCCGAAAGCGAAGGCTCGGACGCGGCCGCGGTCCCCGCCCCCATCAGGACCGCCGCCCCGAACGTTTGACAAATCTTTACCGGCCAGCGACGCAAATCGTTTGGGTGAACCATGCCAAAATCTTAATTGATCCTCCCGGAAAACATCGCACATTCACATGCGTGGCGCGGGCAAGCGGGGTGTCACCGGATACACGTTCGCCGCCCCCGGCTCGCGGCGAGCAGCAGGACCAAGCCCCACGCCGCCGAAGGCCCACCACGCTCGCCGCTGCCGCGAGCAGCGCGACGCCCGGCTCGGGCACCGCGGCCCCCCGCAGGTCCGGCGTCGCCGCGTCGCCCCAGTTCGTCAACACCGCGTTGAGCTCCTCCTGATCCACGCCCGCCGTCGCGAAGCCGTCCGCGTTGTCCCAATCGCCGCGCGGCTGGCCCCAATTGTTGAGCACCAGGTTCAGGTCGCCCTGCTCGACCTGTCCGCTGCCGTCGAAGTCACCCGCCAGGGCGATCGCCGTCGCCGCCGCGAGCGTGCCGAACGGATCGAACATCACCGCGTCCAGCCAGACCGTCGCGTCGCCGGCACCGAAGAATTGGATCGAATCCAGGGTCACCGTCGCGCCGTTGATATCGCCGTCGCCGCTCACCCACCCGTCCCACTGCGTGTTGTCGTCGAGGTTCCACTCGTAGAGGTGCCAGTTGCCGTCGGCGATGACGTCGCGTTCGAGGCCACGCTCGATGATGCTTCGGCCGCCGCTGAGGCGGGTGTCGTCCAAAGCGACGCGGACGCTCAGGCCTTCGTCGAGCGTGCGCAGCCAGAACCCGAGGTAGCCGTCGGCGATGAGTTCGCGGTTGCCCGCCGGGCTGGCCAGGCCGCCCGAGTCGCCCGAGAGGTGACGGAGGAACCAGTCGTCGCCTTCGCTGCCGGAGGCCACGATGTCGATGCGCTGCGACGCGTCGCCCTCGTAGGCCGTCTCGGTGGTGATCGTCGCGGCGGTGGCGGGGTCGATGCCCAGGTTCGAGCCCGAGATCGTGGGGCTGTTGCCGAAGTAACCCGCGTCGCCGTCTTCGAACGTCGTGATCGGCAGGTTGTCGTCGGCACGCGCGGCGAGTTCTTCGTTGTAGGCCTTCACGTCCTGGCCGAACGTCGTGAGCGAGCTGCCGGAGAAGAGCGTGCCGTAGGAGAAGATGTTGAAGCCGTTGGCGCCGAGGTATTGCGCGGTGTCGAGTTGGCGGAGGGTCTGTGCGCTGGAACTGTGCAGGTACGACCCCAGGCCGATCGCCACGCCGGCCTGCTGATCGAGCGTCTTGTAGCGCAGCGTGTTGTCGCGGAACAAGTCGTCGTCGGTGGTGTAGACCATCGGGAAGGCGGTGTCGAGCGAGCCGTTCCGCACCCAGTCGTCGGCGAACTGCTGGTAGTCCCGCCCGCCGATTTCGTAATCGCGCCAGACCGCCGCGGTGAGTTGCGCATTGGGATCGACGCCTCGGATGCGGTCGCGTACCGACTCGACGAGGACGGTGATCTTGTCGCCGACCCACTGCTTGTAAGTGTTCGGATTTGTGGTTGCGTTCAGGCCGGTTTCGGTGAAGAAGCGGGCGCGGGTGTCGGGGTCCTGCGGATAGGTCAGCGGCCCGGACGCGCCGTTGGTGACCATGCGGATGTAGTCCAGGTGCACGCCTTGCAGCCCGAGCGCGCCGTAGTTGGTGACGAGTTCTTCGGCCAGGTCCGCGACGTGGTCCGCGGTGTCGGGGTGGGTGGGGTTGACGCCGACGTACTGACCGGAAGACAACGGCATATCGTTGCCGTTGACGTCCTTGAGTCGCAGGTCCGGCCGGGCGTTGTAGAAGTGGTTCGGGTTGCTCGGCGGGGTATGGGGCGAGGACGTGTCACGCCACATCGGCACCGTGTTGATCCAGGCGTGGACGCCCAGGCCGTGGTCGTCGGCCGCGTCGAGCGCGACCGCCAGCGGATCGAAGCCGGGGCCCGAGCGGGGGCCGAAGCCGCCGCCGTATTTGTTGTCCCAGGTTTCGATCGCCGAGGGGTACAGCACGTCGCCCTGCCCTCGCACTTGGAAATACAGGTCCGTGAACCCCGCGTCGGCGACCGCGGCGACGCGCTGCCGGATCTGCGTCTCGGTGGTGAATTCGAAGCGCGACATCCACAGGGCGCGGGTGTCTTTGAATGCGCCGGTCGCGCTGCCGGGGGTGGCCGCGATCGCCGCGGCGGGCATCGCGAGGACCGCCAGCGCGGCCGCTGTGGGCCATCGGCTCGGGAAAGAAGATCGCAACGGAGGTCTCCGCAAGAGTTCTAGAACTCTTGTCAACCTACCGCATCGCTCGGGATGGGCCAACGAAAATCCCGTCAGGGAGACGCGGACAGCTCGACCGCGTCGAGCGCAACGTCGGCGTCACCCGAGATTTGCACCAGCAGCCGGACCGTGTCGGACGCGGCGGTGCCGGTGACCCGCAGGGGGACCCAGCCGTTTGCAGGGGCCGGAAGAGCCGCCAGCTCGGCGGGGGCAAAGGCCGCGGTGGCGAGCGTGATCCACGGCCCGTTTTCGTAGAGCGGCGGGCTTTCCAGACGGAACTCGATCGAGGCGTCTTCGTCGGGGGCGCGATCGATCCGCGCCCAGGCGAACGCGGTCACCTCGTCGCCGAACCCCACGCCGTCGGACACGTCCCGCCACGCACCGGAGTTGTTGCCGGCGTCGTCGCACGCGTAGCGCATCACGCGTCGGCCGTCGAACGCGTCGGCGTCTTGCGCGAAGGCGACGTGTGGTCCCCAGGTGTGCCAGCCGTCGCCGCGCTCGAACGAGGCGTCGGGGACGGCGACGATGGTCGCCGCGTTCGGCGCGGCGGCGCGGTCCGCCAAGGCCGGCGGCGCCTCGCTTCCGAGCTTCGGGGCGCGGTACGTCGCGGTGGCGGTACGGCCGCGGTCGTTCGCGAGCGTGGCGAGCCCGAGGTCGGTCGTGCCGTCCAGCCACGCCGGCGTCCGTTCCGCGAGCACGTTCCAACGGCCCCGCGCGTCGGTCGCGGCGAAACGCAGCGTGTCGCCGTCGCGTTGGATCGCCAGCCCGGCCGGGAAGCGCACGACGCCGACCTTGACTTCTCGGGTGTCCCCGCCGGCCCGGTCGCGCTGCGCGAGCATCAGCGTGCCGTTGGTGAAGGCGTGTAGCAGGACGTGCGGCGCGTCGGGCGCATCCGAGCCGCGCACCATCCAGCCGGCCTTGCCGTAACGCCCCGGCGCGTCGAAGGCCTCGAGCACCGTCCAGGCCGTCCAACGCTCGCCCTCTGGCAGATCGCGCGCGACGAAACGGAACGCATCGGTGATCCCAAAGATGTCCGCGCCGCCGCCGGTGATCGTCCAGCGTTCGCCTTCGACGCGCTGCCCGCCGGGCGTGGCGTCGCCGATGTCGGTGCTGCGCCACGGTGCGGGCAGCGCGTCGCGGCTCGGTTCGCCCGGGTCGTCGTCGAAGTGACGCCGGATCGGAAACGCGACCGCGGGTTGATCCGCCGACAGCGCGGCCCGCACGCGTTCGTTCACGACAGCGCCTCCCGTGCCGTACGATTTAAGCTTGTTTTCAAGCGTTTCCACGGAGTCTTGGAAGATGTCCAACGGCGCTATCGGCGTCGTGTTGGTCGTCAGCGCCCAGCCGTCGCCCCGCGGGTCGGGTGACTTCAAGACGCGTTTCGCGCACCACATCGTGGCCGACCAGCCGAGCTCTTCGAAGCGGTCGTAGTACGCCCGCGTCAGGTCCGCCCCGCCGACGTGATCGAACACGACGTTAAATTCACCGACGAGCATCGGCGCCTCGGCCTCGACGAAGAAGCGCTGCTTGCCGTCGGCCACGGGGCCGAGCAGGTCCAGGTGTGAGGCCAGCGCGGTCACGTCGCCGAACAGCCCGCGGTAGTAGTGCTCGGTGTAGCCGGTGTTGGTCCAGCCGTGGTCGTCGGGGTCGCCGTAGAACGCGATGCCCTGCAGCGTGCCGGGGACGTAGACGAGCGTGTCCGGGTCGACCGTGCGGACCGCCGGGACGACGCGGTTCATCAGGTCGATCATGGGTTGGCGGAGGTCTTGCCGCATGTCGCCGTACGGCTCGTTGAGCAGGTCGTAAGCCGCGACCGCGGGCTCGTCGCCGTAGCGCTCGGCCAGCGCGATCCACAGCCGGGTCATCCGTCGTTGCGCTTCGTCCGACGTCCAAAGCTCGTTGTGCCCGACGCGCCCCGAGGGCTGGTCGACGCTCTGCCCGCCCGGCGCGCCGTGCAGATCAAGGATCACGTACAGCCCCGCGTCCCGCGCGAGGCCGACGGCGTGATCGAGCCAGCGGAAGTCGTACGGCGCCGCGCCGCGGTCGCGCTCGATCAGCGTGTAGTGGAACGGCAGGCGGACGGCGTTGAACCCGAACGTCTTGAGCCGGGCGAAATCCTCGGCCGTGAACCAGTGGGCGTAGTGCACCTCCATCAGCCGCGCGGCTTCGTCACGGCCGAACCGCTCGGCCAAGGTCGTGACGATCGTGTGGTGGTCGGGCACGGCCGCGGTGTCCAGGTCGAGCATCCAGCTCTCCAGCAGGAACCAGTTGCCGAGGTTCACGCCCCGCAGCACGACCCGCTGCCCGTCGGGTTTCACGAGGTGTCGCCCATCGACCCGCAACTCCGGCAACGCCTCGGCCGCCCCGCTCGTTGTGGCCAGCAGGGCGACCGTTAGAGCGATCAGCCGAAACCGCCCCATCCATTCCAAGCAAGGGAAGCTCATATTTGTCCTGTCCTCAAGAAATGTTTCTGAAACAAAGAGAGGCGTTTACCGTACCTTGAGGACGCGATGTTTTCTAGTTTATCTGAATATTTTTGAGAATGTGCTTGCACGGGCAGATTCCGTTGATAGATTTGTTTCTGAAAATTGATTGAATGATTCACGTTTCTTTGCTTCGTTTCCTGTTTTCTTGATTTTCAAGCCATGGCCACCGTCCGCGACATCGCGCGTTCTCTTGGGGTTTCGCCCGCGACGGTTTCCCGTTCGCTGAATCAGCCGGCGGTGGTGCGCAAGGACGTCCGCGAGCAGGTGCTCGCCGAGGCGAGGCGGATCGGCTACCGCGTCCCCAAGCGGAAGACCGCTTCGCCCGAAGCCGATGCCGCGCCGGTCCGTCCGGGGATGCTGGGGCTGCTGTTCTTCAACGCGTCGTCGGGCCTGCCGTTCGGCGGGTACGACGCGATCGTGTGGGGCGGGGTGACGCGGGCGGCCGTGTCGTTGAAGTTCGGCGTGACCGTCGTCGACCCGCTCAGCCGACGCAGCGGCGAGGGCTACGCCGACTTCGCGCAACGCATCGGCGTGGACGGCTTCGTGGTCCGCGTGGACGAAGCCACCCGCCAGCGGGGTTTGGACATTGCGCTGCAGGACGTCCCGCACGTCGTCGTCGCCGACCGCTACGACCACGAGCAGGTTAACTACGCCTTCTGCAACTCGTACGACGCCAGCCGTTCGGCGATCGAACACCTGCTCAGCCTCGGGCACACGCGCATCGGCGTGGGGCACAACACCGTGCTCGACACCGACCACCACGACCGCCTCCGCGCGTACCACGACGCCCTCGCCGGACACGGGCTCGAGGCCGACCCGCACTGGGTGATCCCCGCCGCGGCCGACATGCGCGGCGGCGCGTCGGTGTTCAACCAACTGCTCGCGTTGCCCGAGCCGCCCACCGCGATCTTCTTCACCGACCCCGCGATGACCGTCAGCGCGCTGCGGCGCAGCCTTGAGGTTGGCATCGCCGTGCCCGACGAGCTTTCGATCGTCGGCGTGGACGACGAGCACCTCCGCGAGACGACGTTCCCGGTCTACACCGCCGTGTGCCAGGAAGCCGAACAGCTCGGGTTCCAAGCCGCGCGTTGGCTCTGCCGGCAGATCGGCTCGCCCACGGCCGGGCGTTGGTGGGGGGGGCCCCACCCCCCGCGGCGCCCACACCAGGAAGCCCGGCGGGGAGAGAGCCACACCACCCC
>JBCDDH010000104.1:0-9547 GCA_039180415.1 Planctomycetota bacterium
CCTTATTCCCGATCATTATCGGCGCCAGAACCCTCGACCGGTGAGCTATTACGCACTCTTTAAATGGTGGCTGCTTCTAAGCCAACATCCCGGCTGTCAGACGGATCCTGACATCCTTTCGAACTAAGACGTCATTAGGGACCTTAGATGGCGGTCTGGGTTGTTTCCCTCTTGTCCATGAAGATTATCCCCCATGGACTGACTCCCGCGACAGAGTTCATTGGTATTCGGAGTTTAATTGGAGTGGGTACCCGGTGAGGGCCCCAGCCCCAGCTAGTAGCTCTACCCCCAATGAATGTAACGCGAGGCTAGCCCAAAAACTATTTCGAGGAGAACGAGATATATCGTGGTATGATTAGACTTTTACTCCTCCCCACAGCTCATCTCAAAACTTTTCAACGTTTACGAGTTCGGGCCTCCAGGACGTGTTACCGTCCCTTCACCCTGGCCATGGGTAGATCACCACGTTTCGCGTCTCACCCCTGCCACTGGGCGCCGGTTAGGACTCGGTTTCCCTACGCCTCCGCCGGGGTACGGCTTAGGCTTGCGACAGAGATGAACTCGCCGGCTCATTATGCAAAAGGCACGCCGTCACCGTTCCGAAGAACGGCTCCGACCGCTTGTAAGCACACGGTTTCAGGTACTTTTGACTTCCCTTTCGGGGAACTTTTCACCTTTCAGTCGCCCTACTGGTCAACTATCGGTCATCGAGGAGTATTTAGCCTTGGAGGGTGGACCCCCCATGTTCAAGCCGAGTTCCACGAGCTCGACCCTACTCTAGGGCTACCCCACTCACTGCTACAGGACTATCACCTTCTTTGGTCCGCCATTCAAGCGGTTCACAGGTCTGTGGGTTTATCCGGGTTCGCTCGCCGCTACTTCCGGAATCGCGGTTGCTTTCTTTTCCTCTGGTTACTTAGATGTTTCACTTCGCCAGGTTCGCTTCCGTACCGTATGCATTCGGGTACGGATGACCGTAAACGGCCGGGTTTCCCCATTCAGAAATCCATGGATCACAGCCTAGTTGCCGGCTCCCCATGGCTGATCGCAGGCTCTCACGTCTTTCATCGCCTCTCGATGCCAAGGCATCCACCATACGCCCTTGGTAGCTTGCTCACCCCGACCGTTGACCGAACCGCTCGGGCCTGCGAAACAGGCCCCATCCAGATCGGATCGTGTCGGGCGACAAGCACCTCAGAGCACTTACTTGAGTTTTTTGCGCCCGCCGGGTTTAGGCGTCCCGGCGGACATCATTCTCGGTGTCACACTTTGAGGCGGGCTTTCGACGCGGGTGGGAGCCCTTGCCGTCTGCACGCCTCTCGCATGCAACACACCAGACCTATCCACTTGTCAAAGAACGAAAGTCGGCGTCCGGCCGGAACCGGGCGGGGAAGTCTAGCGATCGAACGTTTGCTGTCAAGCGGGCCTAGCCGTTGCTTCCAGATCGGGTCTGAAAACAATCAGGCCCGAGGAGTCAACGAAGTGTCGGTCGGCTTGGGATCAAACGTGCCTTTCGGGCGGAGGCGGGTCTTCGTGACTCGGGATCCGGTGGGGCTTTCGCTGGCCGGCTTCTTGCCGGCGAGGGGAAGATTGTGCCTAAGCGTGAGCGTTGTGTCAAGCCGAAGCTCGGGTTCAGATTTCCCGCTGGGGAAAACGTGTTGGTGCAAGGACGGTCGCTGGCCAACGCCGCGGGCCCAGGCGGGCTGCAGTAGGCGTGGGGCCATACTCGAACGCAAGTTTTAGACCTGCTTATGGAGGGATTCGAGGAATTGATGGGCGATGTGCTGGGCGGCTTGGCCGTTGAGTAACGCGGGCGGTTCGTCGGGCTGATCGGGGTCGGAGACGGCCATGCCGATGGCTTCGAGCGCGGCCCGCGCGGCCCGCTGCTCCGCTTCTTTTTTGGCGTTGGCCCATTGGAGCGGGAAGCGATGGCCGGCGATCTCAACGGCGACCGCGAAGGCTTTGGCGTGGTCGGGGCCCTTTTCGTCCACGAGCACGTACGCCGGGTGTTCCAAGAGTTCGGCGAGATACTGCTGAGCGAATTGCTGGAGGGCGGACTTGTAATTGGACTGGTGCGTGGATTCGGCGGCGGCCTGGATGTGCGGGTCGAAATGGGTGACGATGAATTCGCGCGCGGCGTCGAGACCCGCGTCGAGATAGAGGGCGGCAACCAGAGATTCCACGGCGGCGGCGGCGATGGAGGAGGGGAGCTTGGAACGCCCGGCCATGCCCTTGCCCAGACGCATCGCGTCGGTGAGTTGGAGTTCTTCGGCGACGATCGCGCAGGTCCGGCGGGAGACGACGCAGGACTTGATCTTGGTCATCTCGCCTTCAAGGAGGTCGGGGTATTCGTGATAAAGATGCTCGCAAACGACCATGCCGAGGATGGCGTCGCCGAGGAACTCCATGCGTTCATTGGAGTCGACGCGTTGGTCGGCGTGAGACGCATGCGTGAGCGCGGCCTTGAACAACTCGGGATCGGAGAAATCGTGGGCGAGTTGATCGTGCAGGGCTTGGGCGGGGTCGGGGGAGGCGGCACCGGTCGCGGAAGCGACCCGTCCGGACGGTTGGGGGCCTGAAGCGGGGTTGGCAGGGTTCACGAATAGCTCCGAGGACGCGGAAGCGTCCTGTGGGGGTACGGCGTCGGGCAAGCTGCGAGCGGAGCGGGTTCGGCCGGAGAAGGGAGGGGTACCGGCGTGAGACGACGAACCATGAGCAGCCGCGGGCGTACAAAACACTTGCCCGGGAGCGGTGTCGTGACGGTCGCCCGGCAAGGTCCCGGGCCGGTGGACTTGAGCCGGGGGCTCATGTCCGGGGCGTCTCCGGGGGCGGGGGCGTCCGTCGCGTCAGCGTTCCGTGAAATGATCGGCTAGGCTTGCCTTGTTGTCAAAGCTTTTTCCCTTGAATTTCTTGAAATCCGTCGCGTTGAGGGTCGGCGCTCGTGGAAACGGGATGTCCGGGACCGGGACGACAAGCGATCGGGCGAACCCATGAGGTATGCGATGGACGGTTGGTGCGAACGACCGGTTGGTTTTATCCGTGGGATTTTGGTTCTGACGGCGTTGCTGACCGGATCGGCGAGCGATGCGGAGGCACCGCCGTCGTGGGCGCCCGCCGTCGCGCAGCCGATCATGGACATCGAAGAAATCCGTGTCGGTATGAAGGGTTACGGATTGACCGTTTATCACGGCGACCGGATCGAACCTTTCCCGGTGGTGGTCAAGAGCGTGGTGTTCAACTCCGACCCGAAGCGCTCCGTGATCTGGGTGGACTGCACGGACGAGCGGATGCGGCGTTACGGGCCGGTCCAGGGCATGTCCGGCTCGCCGATTTATCTGTGGGACGAAGGGGAAGAGGGCGAAGTCGGCGAGGGAGGTCGGCTGATCGGGGCGTTCGCGTTCGGGTTTGCGGACACGAACGAGGCGTTGGCGGGAGTGCAGCCGATCGCGTACATGCGGGAGACGGGCGGTCGTGCGGCGCTGCCAGAGCCGGGTGATCCCGCCGCCGCGGCATCGCGACGAGCTTTGGGCTCCCGGCCGGGTGCGGCGGTATCGATGCTGCGGGGGTATCAAGAGCAAGCGGCAGAAGGCGACGCGGCTTGGCGAAGCGGGGTGCTGGATCACGTGAGCGAGGTCGTTTCGCGGGCGAGTTGGGGCTGGGCGTTGCGAGAAGATGCCCGCGAGACCTGGATGGCCAAGGAACCTGGCAAGCGTTTCCCGCTCGGGAACGGCGCGGTTGACGGCTTGGGCGCTTCGCCGCTTTCGTTGCCCGTGAACGTGGGTTCGAGCGAAGCGGCGGCGGCGATCGCGCCGATGATGGCGGGCTCGGGGCTGCTCCCGGTGGCGGGCGGGTCGTTCGGGGCGATGGGCGTCGACGGCGGTCTGGCGGGGCCGGTGCCATCGAACGTCGAGCCGCAACGGGTCAAGCTCGAGCCGGGCAGCGTGCTGGCGATCCCACTGGCGTTCGGGGACTACGTGCCGGCGGCGGCGGGAACGGCGACCGACGTGCTGCCCGACGGCACGGTGCTGGGGTTCGGCCACGCGATGAACGGCGTCGGCGACACCGCCCTGCCCATGGCGACCGGGTTCACGCATTACGTCGTGTCGAGACGAAGCATCAGCTTCAAATGGACGGGCGTGCTGGGGACGGTCGGCTCGGTGGTCCAGGACGAGAGCGCGGCGGTCGCCGGCGTGCCGGGCCAGGCGTACACCACCAGCCCGGTGAACGTGTCGGTGACCATGCCCGAGCAGGCAACCCGCGATTACGCGTACCAAGTCGTGAACCACCCGACCTACACGCCGAGCATCGCGGTGTTGATGCCGATCGTGTCGATGCTCGCGGTCAACAGTCCGCCCGAAGAGAACATGATGCGGGTCACGGGGCAGTGGACCTTCAGCAACGACCGAACGATCGAGCTGAACAGCTTGATCCCGTTCGGCAGCCCGCAGGCGTTCGCGTTCGAGTTCGGACCGACGATGGGCGTGCTGCTGCAGAACGAATTCGAAGACGTCGAACTGGTCTCGGCGGACTACGACATCACGATCGAGCCGGGCGTGGACCTGACGTTCATCGAGTCGATGAGCGCGTCGCCGTCGGTGGTTCGGCCGGGCGACGAGGTCACGGTGCGGGTGGTCACCCGGGCGTACGACGGGCCGGCCGAGGCGCACACGGTGCGCTTCACCGTGCCGATGGACGCCGGTGAGGGGGAGCTGCCCCTCGTCGCGGTCAGCGCGGACGAGTTCGCCAATTTCGAGGCGCTCAACGATCCGAAGTTCGCGGTGATCGAGAGCGCAGACGAACTGTTTGACGTTTTCGAGCGGTTCCTGTCGCTGGAGCGAGACGCGATCCACGTGGCGATGCTGCGGCCACGGTTCGGCGGAGGCTCGCTGGCGGTGGGCAACGCGTCGCTGAACGATCTGCCTAGCCATCACGCGGCGATGCTGCGGAGCGACAGCACGACGACGCTGAACCAGGTCAGCCCGGTGGTGCCGTCACTGACGCGGCGTGTGCCGGTGGGCCGAGTGGTGGCGGGCGAACAGAGCGTGTCGGTGCGGGTGGTTGTGGACGAGTGACGGGGCCGCGTTACACGCGGTGAGTGAAGCGAGGCGGGCCGTAGGATGCCCGGCCCGGTGTGTTGGATCAGAGACTGCAAGCGATGCGAGGCCGTATGAAATTTGGAAGCCAAGGGCTGCGATCGGGTTGGACGTGCGGGTTGGCGATGAGCGCGGCGGGCTTGATGACGGCTTGCGCCGCGTTGCCCGCCGCCGCGGTGGTCGCCGAGCGCTTCGTGCACACCAGCGAAGCCGACTTCGAGCCCGGCGAATTCGAGGGCACGGCCGTGACCACGCTGGGGGACCTGGAGCTGGCCCCGACCACCGCGCTGCTCGCGGAATTGCCGCCGAAGTACACGGTCGTCTACGACGTGGTGGAGCTCGACGGCGTGACGTACGTCGCGGCCGGGCCGGAGGGCGCGGTGTTCAAGGTGGCAGGTGCCAGCGAAGACGAAGACGGCGAAACCGATGACGCCGAGAATGATGCCTCGGAAGGCAACGCCGAGGTGCCTGCGATGGCGCTCGAGCAGATCCTTGATCTGCCGAACGAACAAGTGTTCGATTTAGAAGTGATCGAAGAAACGATGGCGATCGCGGTCAGCAGCAGCGAAAACAGCCGAATCATCCTGACCACCGACCCGGGCAACGAGCAAGCTTCGACGACCATTAAGGTGCCCGAAGGGGTCCGCTACATCTGGCAAACGTTGATCCTCGCGAACGACACGGCCATGGTTGCAACCGGCCCCGAAGGCGCGATCTATCAATTAACCGGGGACGAAAACAACGAACTCGCAGTCCAACTCGTTCTGGACACCCCCCAGGCCAACGTTCTCACCCTGGCCGGCACGCCGGACGAGAACGGCGTGCCCGGATTCCCGGTGTACGCCGGCACCGACACCGACGGGATCATCTACCGCATCGACGAAGACGGGACCAGCCGGCCGATCTACGACGCCGCCGAGCCGGAGGTCGCCGCGTTGGTGGTCGCGTCGGACGGCACGCTCTACGCCGGCACCGCCGACGCGAACCAGGCCAAACCCGGCCGGATGGACGGCGCGGTCGAGGACGAGACCGGCCGCCCGGACGGCGAGATGCTCGATGGCGAAGCCCCGGACGCCCCGCCCGTGGACGACCCGGACTTGCCCGATCTGCCCGCCGACCCGACGCCGATGGACGGGCAGGCCGCGATGTCCGACGCCGCCGAGATCGCCGAGGATGCCGCGGCGGAAGAGGTCGCGTCGACCGAAGACGAGGCCGCGCCCGATCCCGCCGAACCCGTGGACGAGCCCGCGGACGCCGCGCCCGAGGGCGAGCCGGTCGAAGCCGCCGACGCGGATGCCGAGGTCACCCCCGAGCAGTACGACGCACTCCGCGAAGAAGTGAAGCGCCGGCTCGCCGACGCCGCCAAGGGCGGGAAACTCGCCGCGGGCGGTAAGGCATCCGCGTCCCGGCCCAAGGCAACCCGCGCCCGCGCGCCCGGCCGGCCCGAAGCCTCGAAAAAAGAAGGCAATGCCGTCTACCGCATCGCGCCCGACGGCCTGGTCACCGAAGCCTTCCGCGAGACCGTCATGGTGCTCGGCCTGCACCTCGACGAGTCCACACCCGGCCACCGGCTGCTCATCGCCACCGGCTCGGAAGGCCAGCTGTACGAGGTCCAACTCGCCACCAAAGAGACCGCCGTGATCGCCGACCTCGACGCCGAGCAGGTGTACCGCCTCGCCCGCGGAACCGACGGCCAAGAAATCCTCGCCACCGCCAACCCCGCCACGCTCCGTGTGCTCGCCGAGTCCGGCCCGGAAGGCGGCGGCACCTATACCTCCACCCCGCTCGACGCCCAGCAGATCAGCCTCTGGGGCAAGCTGCTGGTCGCCATGGACCGCGGCGTCACCGAAACGGTTTCGGTCGAGACGCGGACCGGCACCGTCGCCGACCCCGAGTCCGCCGCGTGGTCGCCGTGGGAAGCCTCCGCCCAGGCCCACGCGAACCGCACCGCGGGCACCGTCCTGTTCGACGTGCCCAGCCCGCCCGCCCGATTCATCCAGTACCGGCTGAGCCTCAAGCCCCACGGCGACGCCAACCCCGCCGTCGACCGCGTCGAGCTCGCCTACGTCCGGCCCAACCTTGCCCCCAACGTCACCGCCCTCACCGCGGCCTACGGCGACACGCCCGACGACCCCGACGAGGCCACGCCCACCACCGTCGAAATCGAATGGGAGGCCGACGACCCCAATGGCGACCGCCTGCGGTTCGAAGTCCAGGCCAAGCCGATCACCTTCGACGGCACGCAACGCGGCTGGCTGACCGTCGCGGACGACCTAGACGACAACTCCTTCGAGTGGGACACCAAGGCCATGCCCGACGGCCGGTACGTCCTCCGCGTCGTCGCCCATGACCGCCTCGACAACCCCGCGGGCTCCGCCCGGGCCGGGTCCCGCCGCTCCGCCCCGCTGGTCGTCGATAACTCCCCACCCATCCTGCGGCTCCAACAAACCGCGGCCCCGGCCCCCGACGCCCGCGGTGCCTACACCGGCACCGCCGACGACACCACCAGCCCTTTGCTCGCCGTCGAGTTCCGCCTCGCCGACGACCAGCCCTGGCGGCCCGCCCTGCCCGACGACCTGATCTACGACTCGACAAGCGAGGCCTTCAGCTTTACACTCCCCCGCTTGGCGCGTGGCGGCCATGTCCTGTCCGTCCGTGCCCGCGACGCCCGAGGCAACGTGACCTACGCGTCCGAGTTCCTCACCGTCGAGTAACCACGCCCGGCACCGCGAACGGTGCCGGAGCCTGCCCCGCCGACCCAACCTCAAAGCCATGTCCACCCACTACCCCAAGCGTCGCTCCCTGATCAAGCGTGCCCGCAAGTTCGGCTTCCGGGCCCGCATGCGGACCTCCGCCGGCCGCAAGCTCATCAACCGCAAACGCCGCAAAGGCACGAGCGTCAACGTCCGCCGCAGCTTCTAAGCCGCCTCGGAATCATCCAAACATGTACGTAGCCCACGGTGACTCACCGTGGGTTTTTCTTCGCGCGGCAAAACTACACCCGCCCGCGCAGCGCCCACAGCCCCAACGCCGGGTTCGGCACGAAAAACACCCGCTTACCCGCCACGTCGTTCCAGCCCGCCGAGAGCTTCTCCGGGTCGTAGGTCTGCACCGCGTCACCGTAACGCATCCAGTCGATGCCCACGCCCCGCACGTCGGCTTCGCTTACCGCGTCGCCGGTCGCGTACGTCACGCCGAACCGCCCCTCGCTGCTGCCGTGGATCAGGTGCGCCGCGACCGAGGTCTCGCTCCGAAGGTCGTCGTGCTCGGCCAGCAGGTCGAGCGTGCGTTCGGTTCCGCGGTATCCGTACTTGCGGATCAGCGGGTCGGTCCGCGGGTTCTCGCCGAATTCTTCCAGGCCCGGGGCGAGCACGATCAGCCGGCCGCCGTCGGCCATCGCCATCCGCGTGCGGTAGACCGCCTTCATGCCCAACCACGTGCTCGTGAACTCTTCGGGATCGAGGTACACGACGCACGTTTCGATCGGCTCGTCCACCGTGTCGAAATTCACGACTTTCGATAAATCCGCCGCCGCCCGAAACGTCGCGTCGTCGTCTCCGGCGTAGAACCCGCGGAGCGTCGCGCCGTCGCCGGGCAAGTCCTCCACCACCGTCAGCACAAAGCGCACGTTGGCCCGCGGACGCACGAACCGGTCGAACGCCGCGTTGAGCAGCGTCCGCACCGGCGTGTCCGCCCGCCCCATGATCCGCTCCATGCCGTACACCGCGCCCAGGAAATGCGACCGGTCGATCACCGGCTTGCCCCCCACCCCGATCATCAGGTTCTTCGTGTAATTGGCCATCCCGATCACTTCGTGCGGCACGACCTGCCCGATCGAAACCACCAGGCCGTACGCGTCGCTGACCAGCCTCGGGTTGACCGCGATCGGCATATCTTCCGTGATCCCCGCCCGGCCGAGCCGCCCTTCCGACAGCGCATCGACCTCCCCCCCGTCGATCGTGCCGAGCTGCTCCAGCCCTTCGTCCCAGCGATGCACGAGGAAGCGTTCGAGCGGGATCGATTCGCCGAACATCATCCGCAGTTTTTCCGGCGTCATCGCCTTGTGCGTGCCCAGCGCCGGCAGCACGTCCACCGCGACGCCACGCCGCGTGAGCAGCGCGTACATCGTCGCCGTAATCGGCCCGGCAAACGAGTTGAGCCGCGTGTGGTCCGGCGGGACCAGCAGCACCCGTTTCACCTCATCGCTCGCCCATGCGTCCAGACAGCGCTCAACCAGCGCGTCGCGTTGCGCGTCGTCGATCGTGTGCGAAGCTGCGCCTTCACCCAAAAGCATGGACCGCTCCCAAACGAATCAAGCACCGAAAGAAACCGGGTAGCCGCAGGCCGACGGCCTGCGCGTCTCGGCGCGGGGGCCCGCGGGGCCCGGCGGCCCACCCACAAGGCCAAAAAAGACACAAAAACGCAACACCCCCACACCCCCCCCGGGGCGGCCC
>JBCDDH010000105.1:0-8793 GCA_039180415.1 Planctomycetota bacterium
CCCGTCCCCAAGTCGTCGATCCCCCGCCCCATCCACGTCGCCGGCCACCACGCCGCCGCCGTCAACCACACCCGCCCCGGCGCCTCGTCCAACGCCTCCCGCCCGTCGACCACCGGCACGAACCGGTCCACCGTCCACCCCTCGCCGGATTCGCCCAACGCCACCGACCGCGCCCACGTCCCCCGCGTCACCTCCAACAACCGCACCTCGCCCACGTCGTTCACCGGCGTCCGCCCCAGCCCCGCCAGCATCGGTACCGCCGCCACCGCTAACAGCACCACCAACACCACCCACCCCGGCAAGCCCCAAATCCGCTCGCCCGTCGGCACCCCCGGCAACCCCGGCCCCGCCGCCGAAGCCCGCGGCACCCCGTCGCCCCGCGCGCCGTTTCCGGAGACAGGCGCCGACTCGGATTCCCGAGCCGCGCCGCCCGACACCGGTTTGTGTACACCCGTCGCTTCCATAGACGTGCCGTTCCTCGCCCACCAGCTTAAACCCGCCCCAGCCCCCCGGCGAACCCAACGCGACCGCGTCCCGCAAGCCCTGACATACTGACAGACGTCCGCCTGGGTTTTCAGACCGATCGGTGTCGATAACCCAACTTTTTCTGTCGTGTCGTCCGAAAAATCCCCCCAAGCCCGCCGCGGCCCCGTTTGCGCCGCTCCTGCTGGAACAGTGGGCCGCCACCCAACGGACTACAACATCGCTCGCTCTCCGGGGTTCCATCAGACCCAAGCAGTGCTTAAAGTGAACACCATCGCAGTACGCCTGGGTGTCGCTGATCCATCCGGTTGGAAGTTGAGGAGGAAGTGATTCGATGCGAAGTGGTTTATCTGGAGTGTTCGTCGGGGCAACGCTGCTCGCGACCGCGGCGGGGCCCGCGCAGGCCGATGTTTCCGTCTTCCTCAGCAGCCCCCGCTGGGAATTCGCCCTCCCCGAGAACACGTCGGAGCTGGTGACGTTCGACGAGTTCACGAGCGACGTCGCGTTTGAAGACGCGCCGCTGGATGTGGGGCCGTTTACGCTCCGGACCGATGTCGCGGAGCCGTTCGATACCGGCATCAGCAACCGGATCGACGCCGCCCCGTTCGCCGACGACTCGATCAACAACGGCGTCCCCGTCAACGGAACCCCTTACGCCCGCGTCGGAGTCAACAACGATCTGTTTGATCGGGGCGACACCACCGTGTCGATCGTCTTCGACGAGCCCATCCTGGCCTGGGGCGCGGACTTTACCGCCGCCGCGACCCGCGAACTCCTGGACCTCGCGTTGTTCACGGACCCCAACGAACCGCCCGTCCTCGTCCCCGTGACCGTCAACGCCGGCTTCTTCGGTTTTGTGTTGGACGCAACGGACGCGGGCGTGACGGAAGTGCAGTTCCGCTCGCGTTTGACCCTCGACGGCACGGAGTTCTTCGGTTTGGACAACGTCCGCTTCGCGTCGATCCCCGAACCCGCCGGGCTCGCGCTGATGGGCATCTTCACGGTCGCGGCGGCTCGGACCGGCCGGCGTTCTTTGGCGAGGGGATGAGGAACCGGAAGCCTCGAAGCCGATCGCGTTCGGCTCAACCCGGTCCCGACGCGCGCTTGCCGCCTTGGCGGTGCGTCTTCTTCGCGCCGCCGCCGGGCTTGCCGGCCTTGTAGGCCTTGGCCTTCTTCTTCGTGGGGGCCTTGCCCGCAGAGCGTGACGGCTTGTGATTCTTTCCTTTCGGGCGCGGCGGGCGCGACCGGTTGGCGGGGCCGCCGCTAGCGCTGCGCTTCTTGCGTGGGCCGCTGCCCATGCCGCCCATGCCGCCCATGCCTTTACCGGTCGAAGCCGTGCGGGCCTGGGCCCAATCCGGGCGGTCGCCCAAGACCTCGAGCTTCATCCCGATCAGCCGCTCGATCGCCCGCAGCCAGCCGACCTCTTCGCTCGTGCATAGCGAGATCGCGTCGCCCTCTTGCCCCGCCCGGGCGGTGCGGCCGATGCGGTGCACGTAGGTCTCGGGCTCGTGCGTCAGGTCGTAGTTCACGACGTGCGACACGTGCGGCACGTCGATGCCGCGGGCCGCCACGTCGGTCGCCACCAGCACCGCGACCTTGTCGTTCTTGAAGTTGTTCAGGGCGCGTTGACGGGCGGCCTGGGTCTTGTTGCCGTGGATCGCTTCGCTGCGGATGTCGCGTTGGCGGAGCTGCTTGACCACCTTGTCGGCGCCGTGCTTGGTGCGGGTGAACACGACCGTGCGAAACATGCCGTGCTCGTCGATCAGGCGCGCGAGCAGGTCGGCCTTGGCCTTGCGATCGGTGAAGACGACGGACTGCTTCACGCGGTCGACCGTGGGCTTCTCCGGCGCGATCGAGACCTCGGCCGGATCGCGCAGTAGCTGCTTGACGAGTTGCTGGATCTCCTTGGGCAGCGTCGCGGAGAAGAACAACGTTTGACGGGGCTTCGGCAACTCGGCGCTGATCTTCTTGATGTCGTGGATGAAGCCCATGTCCAGCATGCGGTCGGCCTCGTCGAGGACGAACGTCTGGATCGCGGACAGGTCGACGAAGCCCTGGTTCATCAGGTCCATGAGCCGGCCGGGCGTGGCGATGACGACGTCGACGCCGCGTTGGAGCGCGTTGGTTTGCGGGCGTTGCCCGGTGCCGCCGTAGATCGTGACGCCGCGGAGCCCGGTGCCCTTGGCGTACGCCGCGAAGCCGTCGGCGATCTGCTGGGTGAGTTCGCGGGTCGGCGAGAGGACCAGGGCGCGCGGGCGCTTGTCGGACTTCTTGGGTTGCCGGTTGGTCGAGAGCAGCCGGTGCACGATCGGCAAGGCGAAGGCCGCGGTCTTGCCCGTGCCGGTCTGGGCCGAGCCGAGCACGTCCCGGCCTTGGAGCGCGTACGGGATCGCGCCCGCTTGGATCGGCGTCGCCTCCGCGTACCCCTTGGCGGCGAGGTTCTTCAGGACGGTGGGGTGGAGTTCGAGGGCGTCGAAACGCATAGACGGACCGCCTTTCACGGTGCGAGGCCGGGCAGGGAAACGCCACGGCGTCGAAACGCCGGGGCCCGCTTCCGGGGACGCACCGCGAGGCTTGGCGGAACCAACCGCCCGAACAGGAAGGCGACCGATGCGTACGACTGCGGCGATGGGGCGGGCTCGTGGGCCGGGGCCGACGGGACGTCAGACGACTCACGGCCGAGCCGATCAAGGCGGCAGGCGGGCCGAGAACCTACGGGCCAAGCGCCTCCGCGTCAATGGAGAGATCAGGCGGGGATGGGTTTGGCGGCCGCCGTCGGTTGCGATACGATCTTCGGTTCACACCTAATCGGGGTGTAGCTCAGCTTGGTAGAGCGCTTCGTTCGGGACGAAGAGGTCGCATGTTCAAATCATGTCACCCCGATTGCGGCAAGCCCGCCGCAGCCCCCCGGTGAAATCAAGGCGCCTCGCGACGCAGCAGCAGGTCCAGCGACAGCGCGGCGGTCCAGTGGTAGTCGCGGATCGAGTCCATCTTGTTTCGCAGGTCGTACGGCCGGCGACGCGGGCCCTTGCGGTCCAGGTCGATCGGCGCGGTCTGACCGGCGGCGTCGTAAAACTCGAAGGTGACGCCGAAGCGATCGACGCCGTCGGCGACGATGCGGAGCGTGTCGGCCTCGAGCTTGGCGGCGCGCTCCGCGAAGCCGTGGCGACGCAGCCCGAGCGCGACGAAGTAGTTGGTGTTGATCCACGACGCGCCACGCCACATGTCCGTGCCCCACGCGGGGTCGGCGAGGCTGACGCTGGGGATCGGGTCGGCGCTGGCGAAGCGGGCCGGGTCGTCGAGCCAGGCGAGCAACCGCCGGGCGCGGCCGGCGGGCAGGTCGTCAAGCAGCAGCGGGAAGAAGTCGCTGACCGCTCGGGTCGGGCTGAACGCGCCGGTGGCCGCGTCGCGGTCGGCGTAGGTGCCGAGTTCGTCGTTCCAGAGGTGTTCGTGGAGCAGGGCGGCGGCCGCGGCGGCCATACGCGTCGCCTCGGCACCGATGCGGTCGTCGCCGACCCGCTCGGCCAACCGCGCGACGTACCGCAGGTCGTGCACGTAGAACACGTTGAAGTCCACCGCGTCGACGGGCCCGCGATCGAAGCGCGGCGAGTTGTCCAGGCCGGACTCGCAGCCCGCGTGCTGCCCGGTCGGGGCCCATTCGAGCAGGCCGTTGCCGTTGCGATCGCGGTGGTCGCGGTCCCATTTCAAGTAGTCCAGCAGCTGCGGTAATGCGCGGCGCACCCGATCCGTGTTGCCGGTGGTCAAATGGTTTTCCCACACCGCCCACGCGAGCACGGGCGGCTGCGTGATGTCCGAGTGCCAGCCCGTCGGCCCGGTCTGGTGGGGGATCAGCCCGTCGTCGAGTTGCGTATCGAGCGTGGCCGACAGGAACTCCCAAGCGAGTTCCGCGTCGAGGTGGTTCATGCCGAAGCTGTGGAAGGCGGAATCCCACAGCCACAGGTCGCGGTGCGGCACGCGGTCGGGCGTGGACCAACGCGTGCCGAACGGGCCTTCCGGGCCGAGCGTGTTGACCTTCATGACCGAGGCGAGCTTCGCGGCCAGCCGCGCCGCGTCTGCCGCGTCGATCGTGTCGCCGACGGGGCCGACGGCGGGCACACGGTCGAACCAAGCCAGCCGCTGCGCGATCAACGTGGACAAATCGCACGCCAACCCTTCTTCGGCCCGTCGCGCGGCCGTCGCCTCGTCCGGGCCGTAGCTCAGCGCGAAGCGTCGGCCTTTGGTCCGCAAGACCAACACGCCGTCTTGGTCGGTCGATACCTGCCGCGTCTGCCCGGGCGACGGCGTCGTGGCGACCACGAGTCGGCCGCCCTCCGCCGTCAACGTCGGCTTCGCCCCCTCGGGGAGTTCTCCGGCGACCGTGTCCCATGCCGGCCACGTCACCGACAAGCCTTCGGCCAGCAGCACATCACCCGTGACCACGTCCGGCCAAAGCGATTCCATCGCGGGGCCGCCGAAATCCAGCAGGCGTCGCACCGGCGTGTGGAGCAGCAGCGACCAACGCCGCGCCCCTAGCGTCGCCACCACGCCCGACGCGGCGCACGTCGGGCCGTCCACGCCGGAGAACGCGAAGAGCCCGCCTTCGCCCCAGAGGCTCGGCAACCGGCGACCGGGCCGGGCGTGCGGGATTCGATCGGTCGTCATGTTTGGAGAAGGTATCGCCGACACCGCGGCTCCTTTCGGTTTGGATCAGAAGTAAAAACCGCGAATCGCGCGAACGATCCGCGGCC
The DNA here is from genome assembly GCA_039180415.1 of Planctomycetota bacterium. GTDB lineage: Bacteria > Planctomycetota > Phycisphaerae > Phycisphaerales > Phycisphaeraceae > CAZIXN01. Next base: position 5,232 of record JBCDDH010000105.1, read on the forward strand.
GTTTCCACCTGGAGGGGTGTCGATCAAATCCGGCCTCAACCGCGCCGACGACGCAACGCGGCCGCCGCACCCAGCAGCAACACCGACGCCGCGGCGGGCTCGGGCACCGGGCTGTTCAGCGTCAGCAGGTTGCCGACCTCGGCGTCGCTGAGCGGGCCGTCGAAGACCCAGATCTCATCGAGGCTGCCCGTGAACGCGCCGGAACCGGCTTCGGCGGTGCGCCGACCGACGGTGAACGGCAAGCCGCTGGTGAGGTCGATGTTCTGGTTGCCCAGGTCGTTGGCGACTTCGAGGCCGTTGAGGAACAGCTCGATCTCATCGCCGTCGCGTTGCACGACGACGTGGTGCCACGTGTCGATCGCGGGGGCGGCCACCTGCGCGTTGTTGTTGCCGTTATCCAGCAGCCGGAACTGCAGGTTGCCGCCGTCGAGTCGGACGCGGTAACCCTGGTCGGCGAAGGTGAACGCTTCGATGCCGCGCCCCAGAAGCGTCTGGTTCCCCGTGTTGGGCGTGAGGTACCAAAACGACACCGCGAAGTCGCCCGTGCCCGGATCGAACACCGACAGGTCGTTGTTGAGGAAGTTGTCGCCGTTGCCCGAGAACGTCGCCGCGTTGCCGAACTGCCCGACGCCAAAGGGCACCGAGCCGTTCTCGACCAGCGCCCGGCCGTTGCCGCTCGCGTCGTCGAACGTGTCGTCGAACGTCCAGTGGGCCAGCGCGTTGGGCTGGGCCGCGGCGCTCGCCGCCAAGCCGGCCGCCAGGGCCGACACCGCCGATACGCGACATACCTTTGAGAACATCTAAAACTCCTCTCGAAAATGGGATAAAAGACCGAGACCCATCCGTGACGCCAGAAGAGCGTCGATTGTGAAACGAAACGTAACATATACTAACGAATCGCGACGGAAAATCCAGTTTTATTGAGAAATTCTCAGATTTTCCATTGCAAGATCCGCCCATTATGTTACGTTACAAAATCATTTGCCCTAAATAACCATGGCTCGCCCGATCCAATCCAACTCGCTGCGTTCGATCGCCAAGGCCACCGGGGTCTCGGCGACCACGGTGTCGCGGGTGCTGAAGGGCAGCTCGGAGGTCGGGGACCGCACGCGTCGCACCGTCCTGGCGGCCGCGCGGCGGGCCGGGTACGACGCGGCCGTGGCCGAGCCGACGCGGTCCCGCGGCGCCTCGTTGCAGGCGCCCTGGATCGCGATCGTGTACACCGGCGGGTACCTCTCGGCGGACTCGGCGTACGACACGAGCGTGCTGGCGGGCGTGCAGCGCGGGTTGGCCAAGACGCGTTACGGCGTCGCCATGCTCCATCTGGACCGCGGGCCCGAAGCCGAAAGCCGCGGCAGCTACCGCGCGTTCTTCGCCCAGCGCGGCATCGCCGGGGCGCTGCTGCGCACCAACGCGCAGACCCGCGCGGTCTGCCCACAGATCGCGGCGGAAGGCTTCCCGTGCATCGCGCTGGCCGAGCGTTTCGAAGACGCCGAGCCTGCCGTGCCGTACGTCTGCTGCGACTCGGGCCCGCCCAGCCACGCCGCGGTGTCGCACCTGATCCATCTGGGCCACCGCCGCATCGCGTTGCTGACCGCCCGGATGCCCGACCGCGACCACCAGGACCGCATCGACGCCTACCGCCGCGCCCTGGACGAAGCGGGCCTCCCGCGCGACGAACGACTCGAGATCCACCTGCGTCCCCGCGTGGCCGACGGCGCGACCGCGATCCGACAACTGCTCGCGCTGCCCGATCCGCCCACCGCCGCGTTCGTCACCGACCCGGACACGTCGCTGGGCGTGATCCAGAAGCTGCACGAGATGAAGGTCTCCGTGCCCGGGCGGTTCTCGGTCGTCGGCTTCGACGACGGGCACATGCGGCACACCACCCACCCGCGCCTGACCGCCGTGTGCCAGGACGCCGCCGACCTCGGGGCCGAGGCGGCGCAACGCCTCAACCGTCTGCTGCTGGGCCAGCCGCAAGCCTCGATCTCGATGCGCATCCCCGCCCAGTTCGAGATCCACGACTCGGTCGCGCCGCCTCCGCAATGACTGTGGGCTTGCGGGCCGGATAGAGGCTCCGCCTCGCTTCGCCTTCACGGCATCGATCGCATTGGTTTATCTGGGGATTGGATTAAGGTGAGGCGATGTCGAAACGCACGAACCGGGATGACGTCGCGGGCTGGTCCAGCCGGGGCGCGATGTTTGTGGGCTTGATATTGGCGGCGGGCCTGACGGCTTTGGGCGGCTGCGGGCCGTCGCACCAGCACGTGGAGGTGGCCGAGGTGGGCTGGCCGTTGCATCTGCAGGTACGGCTGCCGGAAGATCAGGCGGCCGACGCGGCGGGGACGCTGTACTACCGGATGCCGATGGCGGAGCGATTCGATTACGCGGCGGAAGCGTTGGAAAAACGGGGCTTGGTCTTGGCGGCGGCGCTGCCCACGCAAGACCTCGACGCGGGGGAGGCGGTGGCGTACTACTTCGAGGTGACGGCGGGGGGCGAGGCGACCAACCTGGGTTCGCCGGGCTCGCCTTACGTGACCCGGTTCTTGAGCCCGTGCGACATGGTGGCGCGGGAGCTGCGGTTCGGGGTCGAGTCGAGCCGGGGCCGGGAGCCGGTGCGGTTCTGGCTGGACCCCGGGGGCTACGGCGTGGACTGGGCGGCGGTGACATACACGCCGGCCGGGTTCGGCGGGTTTGTGCAGCAGGAGATGGTGCGCGGCGAGGGCGGGCGCTGGGTGGCGGACGTGGACGGGCGGTCGGTGCGGGCGGGGCTGTGGACGTACCGGATCGACTTGGAGGTGGAGGGCGAGGCGTTCAGCGACCCGGAGCACGACGGGGTGATCGAGTTCCGGGTGGAGCGGGGCGAGCGTCGGGAACGGCAGGAGGCGGCGCGCGCGGCGGAGCGAGAGCAGGCGGAGCGAGCCATCGCCGAGCAAGCGGAAGCGGAGCGCACCCGGGCGGAGCGGGTGCGGGCGCTGCGAAAGGCGTTGGAGCAAGCGCAAGAGCGGGAGTTCGAACGCGAGTTGGAAGGCGAATGAACGCGGCGGTCTCGTGGAGGCCGGACCGCTCGCCCGACGGGGTCAGCGGCGACGGGCGGCGGGTCGGGCTTGGATGCTTTTGACCTCGAACCTGCCGGAGGGGAGCAGCTCGACGACCACGTCGGCGCGGGTTTGCGGCGTCAGGCCGGCGCGGCGCATCGCGCTTTGGACGACCCGGTGGAGGCGTTGGGCGAGGGTTTGGGGCAGGACGAGCAGGAGCTGTTCGTCGGGCTTGAGCCGGACGGCGGAGCGGATCGAAACGAAGCCGGGGGCGCGGGTCACGTTGCGGGCCTGGAGTTCGTAGCCGGATAGGTTGGGCAGCCCGGGCTGACGAACGGCCGAGCGGAACGGGTCGGCCCGATCGAAGCGGACGTGGGCGTGGGGCTGGGGCGCGCCGTTTTCGAGCAGCACGAGGCGCAACGGCTGCCGGGCGAGCACGGCGGCGACGGCGGCGGGATCGGCCCAGTACAGCGACACGCGCGGGCCAGGGGGGGCGTCGGGGTCGCCGGCGAAGGAGCCGG
>JBCDDH010000106.1:0-8686 GCA_039180415.1 Planctomycetota bacterium
GCCACGACATCCTGCCGGGTGCCCACGAGGTTGTACGCCGTGGCTTGGCTGCCTTCGGGGATTCGTAAACCGAAGACCTCGTCCGCGGTCTTCTGGCCGTGTCGCCACGTTGACAAAATCCATTCGTGGCCGTCTTGCCCCGCCTCACCACGCTCGAAGAGATAGATGTACTGGTCTTCGACGGTCTCGAACCGTTCGACGAAACGGGCGCCGCGGATACGACTGGTCAGTGTGTTGTACGCCGGGACCACCGCCTTCGGCTCCCAGTTTTCGGTCCACATACCCCAACGATTGTAGTCATCGCGATCGATCCAGCCGATGTCATCGATTTCGAACCACAAGTGCCCCGCCACGCCGTTTGCCCAGAGATAGACCGCGGTTCGCACGAGGTGGCCGGCGACGTGCTTCTCCATCGCCGCGGTCGGAAAGATATGCGAGGTCGAGGTTTCGTTAAAGTACAGCGGGCGATCGGTGATGCCGTTCTTCTCGCGCATCTCTTTGATCGTGGCGACTTCCTTGCGGATATGGTTGAAGTGGCCGTGGGCATGATTGAGGTGCACTTCGAAGTAGTCCCGGCCGTGCTCGAGCACGTGGTCGTGCAGGCCCATCGGGTCGTGGGTGTTGGCGAAACCGCCGGTATTGATCTGAATCTCGGGGTTCACCCGCTTTATTTCTTCGTTAACGATGCGGAGAATTTCGATGTACCGCTCGTTGTCGTACCATTCACGACGGGCTTTATTCACACCCATCCAGCCCGGCTCGTTCCAGGGCTCGACCCAAGTGACTCGGCTGGCATACCGCTCAGCCCACTGGCGGACTTTTTGACGATACGCTTCCAAGTCCAGCGGATACGTGAAAATCCATGTACCCCAATCCTCGTGAAAGCCGGTCGGCTTAGCCCCGTCCGGAGCGTTGTGATAAGTGTTGTAACCGATGAGCGGATGGATGTTGAGGCCCTCGGCGAGCACTTCGTCGAAACCGGTATCGCGGCCGGCAAAGTTCCAATCGATCTCTCCCGACTCCCGGAAGATGCCGGGGAAGGTAAAGTCAAAGCGGGCATCCATCGCTCCGATCAGGCCCGCCGCCCGAGCGGCGTGGCCATCGTGCACATGGTTGATACCGAAGCGGAATTCGTAGTCGGCATCTTGGTCGGCTAGCCCGGTTGGAGTCAGCGTGGTGAACTTGCCTTCGCCTTGGGCTCCAGCCTCGCCGTTACGACTGAGTTGTGCTTCAACGTAGTACATGCTCATCGCGTCCCGCCACATCGACTCGGGCAGCGGAACCCGCGTCTGACCCCGGGCCGGAACCGACACCGTCACCGACTGGGTATCAACCGCACCTTCAAAGTCAGTGGTCGTCATGGCCACCACAACGTCCTCGATCTCGGTCCCAAACGGGTTGCGGACCACCCACGCCGGCGTTACGTCGCCGGCCGGGTCCACGAGGCCGTAAGGAGCCCCCGAGTCGAACTCCAGGACGAGCTCCGCGTCCGCGATCGGCACGTCGATTTCCATGCGCTCAAAACGCAGCTTCACCGGCCGGGCCGCACGGTGTCGGTACGAATCGACGAGCACACGCATATCCCACAACCAGAGGTACTCGTCGACTTCCCCGTTGCGGACATCGTTGCTGCCCCAACCCGGCCGACTTTCGCGGATCAAGTCGAAGGTAATCACGTTCTGGCCCGGCTTGATCGCTTTGGGCTCAAAGCTGAAGCCTTCGCGGTCGGCGTCCACGAAGATCGGCGCGAGCCGAATCGTCGCGTCCGCCGGGAGGTCTTCCGCCGTCACGACCACGTACACCTTGTCGGACGGGCCGAACCGCTTGCCCTCGCGACCCGGCAGAAACAGCGGGGCCACCTGCTCGTCCCGTCGCAGGTCGATCGTGAGTTCCGCGTGTTCGGGATGCTGCGCGAATGCGATGCCCGGCCGCTTGTCGGCCTCCCACACCGTCCAGTTCTCGTCCGGCGCAAAATCGAACGCGGCCTTGGCAACGGTTGTCTCCGCAGCGGCGGTGCCAAACGACGAGACACAACAAAGAAAAACAAAAAGTGTCACCGTGAGCGTTCGAGCCATCGAGCCGGATTGGCTTTGATTGGCGTGACGGGATGTAAGCATAGCGCAATCTTTTTTTAAGAGGATAGGTTCGGAACAAAAATGAACCTGCATGTCATGAAAATCCCGTTAGGCTGAACGGGACGGGTTCGGGCGGGCGGTGGTTCGAGGCTGGTGGTTTCAGAGCCTTGATTCCGGGGGCGGAACGATGAGGGTGCTGGAGCAGAACGCGTAGTCCATGTGCCACGGGCGGGGTTTAATTGAATTCGGGCTTGGTGCCGGCAAGGAACTCCTGAAACGCGGGGATGGCCGGAATATTAAGCTGCCCACCCTCAACGAATTCGACGGGGGTACCGGCACCACCGTTGCCTTGGCCATTGTCGATCCAGTGCGGGGGCACTTTTTCGTGCGTCACGTGTCCGTCGAAAAACAGATAGCTCTGGGCGTTGCCGGGGTGGGTGTAGTAGACACCGGAAGCCCCGGGGGTGCTGGAGTCGAATGGGTTTGGCCGGACCGCGGAGAGCAGCCAACGGTCCGAGTTGTGATACGCGGTCCGGGCGCCATTGTTGTTATTGGTTTCGGCGAGCGGCGAGGTGTCGCTCGGCAGCGGGATCGCATCGACATTAATAGATTCGGCCCCGCTGAAGAAGAGCGGCGTCTTCTGGGCACCCGTGTTGTAGGCGTAAAGAACGTTAGGCGAGATGCCGTAGCTCGATGGCCGGCCGAACGGGTCCTGGGCGAGAACGCCGTTTTCGCTTTCGTCCTCGGGGCAGTGCAGGACGGGGTGGAGGCGGTTGAATTCTTCGAGGGCCTGAGGGACGGTGGCTACGCCACCGAGGCGGAACGCGCGGTCGGCGTGGGTCAAACCGAAGCCCCCGGGCCCGTAGTGACTCTGGGTCACACCGATCCAATCGATGCTGTTGAACACGCCGGTACCGCCGATGCGGTCGGTATCGTTTCGGAGGATGATTCGGTAGTCGTTGTCGGCGAGGTACGAGGCCATGCCCACGCCGATCTGCCGCATGTTGCTCTGGCAGACGCCGGCCCTCGCGGCCGCACGAGCCGCACCCAAAGCGGGCAGCAACAGACCAATGAGCAGAGCAATGATAGAAATCACCACCAAGAGTTCGATTAGGGTGAATCCGTCACGGCGACGAAGAACATGGCTAGAAGGGGCGTAGGACATAAATTGTCAGCCTTTCCGTAGCGAAAGTCGTGGCAAAACCGCCGGGACCGAGGAAAAGCGATGGACGAATCGGATTATTCCCGGGGATTCGCAGCGGCCTTGAGGCAGAAGGGGCGGCCTGGCGTGTCGGCCAAGCCGCCCAAAAATTCGGTTTGAGACGACGCGACCACACAAGTCGCGTCACGAAGCCGCCCCGCTCCATCGCGGGGCTGCAGGACACGGTCAGTCGCGACGCCGACGGGCGAAGCAGGCGACTCCGCCCAAGGCCAACAGAGCCATAGAACCCGGCTCGGGCACGAGTACGATTTGGACGCCGGAGATGGTGGCGGTACCGGTTTGGCCGGCGGGAATGAAGACATCGAACTCGAACTCGTTGTTGGGATTGGTCCCGGCGACTGCGGTGGGCGAGACGCTTTCGAACAGAACGAAGTTGCTGCCTTCGACATACGTGGTAGGATCGCCGGACACCGGGGTGCCGGAGTAGGATTCGATCAAAAGCGTTTCGCCGCCGAGGCCATCGTCCTGGGTGAGCGCGATGCTTGCACCTTGGCCCGGCGCGTTGCCGCCGCCGATGACGTAGATGTCGTAAACCAAATCTGTACTAAGCAGGGCAGGTAACCCGAAAATTGTAAATCGCTGGGATGCACTGACGAAAGTACCGTCTTCGAGGCTGCCAAAGTTCGACGGGTTGCTGGTCGTGAAGAAATCGTAATCCTGACTAACGTTAGTAGAGGGACCAGCGACGCTAAAAACACCTCCGCTGGCACCCTGAGCACCTTCGCCGAAAAAGCTGAAGCCCGATGGGGCACCGGTGTCGGGATTGGTGAGCGTATCGATCGTGGGAGCGGCGTCGATCGCACTAAGATTATCCCAGCTATCGTCGGCGTCACCGACGACGCCAACGCCCACGGCGTCTTGACCGACGGGGCCGAAATCAATATTCACCAAAAGTTCCGCAGATGCCATGGTCCCTGCAGACAGCACGGCCGCCGCCGCCGAAACCGACAAAATGGGTGTTAACAATCTCATAAATTCTCCGTTGTAAAAGACGTGAAAAAAATACAAACGCAAAAACCGTGATAAAAACCAAAAGAATCACGCTGCCATACGTTGCGAGAAAATATTCACGGAATCTCGTCAAACACAGCACTCTGGATCGATTAGTTACACGCTACTATTTATACTTGCGGAATAATGCGCGGCAAGGATTTTTTTGCGTAACATCGGGACGAATATGCGACAATTAAGCAAGGCTGAAAAACCTGATTCAACGTGGGGGAAAACCGCCGTTGATCGACTTCAAATCGTTGTTTTATTTTCGTTTATGCACAGCAGCGTGACGCAGCGTCGCCTGCTGGCGGGCATTGGTCAGTACAACGTAGCCGCGCCACATTGGTATCTGACCTCCGCCCCGTGTCATTTGTCGAAACCGGAGGCGATTCTCGGTCGGTTGCTGGAGCAGCGACCCGCCGGGGTGCTCCTCCCGGCGGTGAGCGCGTCGTTGACCGACTTCATCGCGGGGGCGTGCGGCGTGCCGGTGGTGAGCATGCTCGACGGCGATTCGCGGCACACGTTGCGATACGATGAGGAGGCGATCGGGGCGATGGCGGCCGAGCATTTTCTGCAGCGGCACCACCGCCACTTCGCGTACATCGGCCAGGATTTCGGGGCGTGGAGCGAAGGCCGTCTGGCCGGTTTCCGTCGCCGTCTCGAAGCCGAGGGGCGGAGCGTGGAGGCGTTGCTGATGCCGCCGCGGAAGGGCGGCGCGGACGACGCGCCGTGGCGGAGCCCGCCGGCGAAGCTGGTGCGGTTCCTGCGGCGATTGCCGATGCCGGTGGCGATTTTCACGGGCAACGACGTGCTGGGGATGCGGGTGCTCAACGCGTGTCGGGACGCGGCGATCGCGGTGCCGGAGCAGGCGGCGGTGATGGGCGCGGACAACGATATGGATTTGTGCCTGCTCTGCGACCCGCTGCTGTCGAGTGTCGAGATGCCAACGCAGCGGCTGGGACGGGACGCGGCGGCCTACCTGGATGCGTTGATGGGCCGGCGGCGTGGCCAGGAGGCGTCGGCGTCGGACGCGTCGCGGCCGGTGATCCCGCCGCCTTACCCGCCGGTGCGGCCGGTCGTGCGGAAGTCCAGCGCGGTGCTGGCGGTTTCGAACACGGACCTGGCGGCGGCATTGCACCACATCGAGATCCACGCGTGCGACGGGTTGTCGGTCAGCGCGGTCGCGGCGGCGGTCGGCGTGAGCCGGCGTCACCTCGAGCGGCTGTTTCGGGATGAGTTGGGGCGTCCGCCGGGCGAGGAGGTCCGCCGGGTGCAGATGGAGCACGCCAAGAACCTGCTGGCGGACACGAAGCTGCCCCGCCGGGTGATCGCCGAGCGGTGCGGGATCAGCGAGCGGCACCTGACCGCGGCGTTCGTCAAGGCGTTCGGCATCACGCCTAGCGAATTCCGGACGCTCGAACGCAAGCCGTCGACCGATTGACCCTCTGACGCCGAACGCGGGGTGGGTCGTGGTAATATGCCATCGGTCTGAACGCGGACCGGGACCTGCAGGCTATAGCCTGCCCGGTCCGTGGAACTGCCCGGCGATTCGATCCGGGCGCCCGGTAGCTTCCGTGTTTTACCTCCCCGGAGTTTGCGTTATGAAAGTAGACGAACGGTTTCGCGCCTTGGTGTTGAGTTGGCTGCTCGGCGCAGCTTTATTCTTCCCGCTTGCGGCGTTCGCGGAGTTTCGGCCCGACGCGGCCCAGTGGCTCAGCACCGAGGGGCAACACATCGATGCGCACGGCGGGGGCGTGATGCTGCACGAAGGCGTGTACTACTGGTATGGCGAGCGGCGAAACCACGAGGTCAAGGGGATCCGCTGCTACCGCTCGGAAGACCTGACGACGTGGGAGCCGCTGGGGGTGGTTCTCGAGGCCGAGGCGACGGTGGGGCACGATTTACAGCCGGGCTGCAAGATGGAACGGCCGAAGGTGATCTACAACGCGGACACCGGGAAGTTCGTGATGTGGTTCCACCTCGAACTGGCGGACATGAGCTACGAAGCGGCGCGGACGGCGGTGGCGGTGGCGGACGACCCGGCCGGGCCGTTCACGTACCTGCGTTCGTTCCGGCCACATCCGGGGATCATGCCGGTGAACCGGCCGGTCGAAAACGTGCGGGGCCGGCATGCGTGGGGGCGGATGATCGATGCCGTCGAAGGCGACGAGGAGAAAAACCGCTTGGGCCGCTACCTCATTCGCGACCTCGCGGTGGGGCAGATGGCCCGCGACATGACGGTGTTTCAGGACGACGACGGCACCGCTTGGCACGTGCACAGCGCCGAAGAAAACCGCACGCTGCATTTCGCTCGGCTGACCGACGACTACCTGAACTTCAGCGGCGAGTACTACCGGATTTTGCCCGAGGGCGCGAACGAAGCGCCGGCGATCTTTAAACACGAAGGACGCTATTACCTGATCGCGTCGGGCCTGACGGGGTGGAAACCCAATAAGGCGCGCTCGTATGTCGCCGACCGGATCCAGGGCCCGTGGGAAGCGCTGGGCAACCCGTGCGTCGGCGGGCCGAACCCGCACAACGGGATGGGGCCGGAGTTAACGTTCGGCGGGCAGAGCACGTTCGTGCTGCCGGTGCCCGACGGCGAAGACGGAACGACGGGTTACATCGCGATGTTCGATGTGTGGCAACGCCCGAACCTCGGCGAGAGCCGGTACATCTGGCTGCCTTTGACGTTCGAGGACGGCCGGCCGATCGTGCGGTGGCGGGATACATGGAAATTGTCGGAACTCGACGAGTGACGCATCGCCACGCATGAGGCGTCGGTCAATCGCCGCGGCGGGTGATGCGGTAGCTGAGGATCTGGTACGGGGCGAAGTCCACGCGGAGCCCGTCGGCTTCGGACGGGGAGGCGTCGAGGGGGGCGAGGGGATCGCCCTTGAGGTCGACTTGTTGGGCGTGGCACCCGGCCGCGAATTTTAAGTGGGCGGCCCCGCGTCGGCCGAGGGTTTCGTGGAGCCGAAGGGTCCAGCCGCCGGGCTCGGTGTCGAACACGGGCTTGGCCCAGGCGGGGACGAGCGAGTCGCCGCCTTCGAGGCCCCGGAGGCCCGCGTCGCCGGGGGTGGCCGTGACACGCACGGGCGGGGTGAAGAGCGTGTCGGCCAGGGCGGCGGGCTGCTCGGCACGCGGGGCGTCGGCGGAATACACGCCGACGGCGAAGTGGGCGGTGTGCGGGCCCAGGTCCGAGCACCGGTCGGCGACGTTGGCCGAGGCGTTGCCGCCGCCCTCGCCGCGGTGGCCGGTGTAGCGCGGCGAGCGGATGAGTGAGAGATGTAGCAAGCCGTCGCGGCAGCCGAAGCCGTACTTCGCTTCGGTGACGAGCATGAGCCCGTCGCGTTCGGTGTCGTCGGCGACGGCGGCCCAGCGTGAGCCGGGCACTTCGAACATCGCGTCGTTTTCCAGGGGCCCGACGTGCTGGGGACGCAGCGTGCTGCCGTACGGCGCCCCGAACCGTGCCATGCGGCCGGTGTAGTTCGTCGGCGCGGCCCACTTGAGCAGGGTCTGCGGGTCTTGCCAGTCCAGGTCGATCTGGATGCGCAGAACCGTTTCGCCAGGCCGCAACTCGTAGCGCACCTCGGCCCGGCTGGATCGGCCGACCGCGCGGGAGTAAACGACTTGCGGGATCGGGCCGTCAGGGTTGTCGATCCGGCGGTTCACGGCGCTGTCGACGCGGCGGCCGTTGGCGAGCGTCGCGCGGTCGACATCCCAGGCGTCGTAGTTGGCCGGGTGATCGGGGAAGGTGTACAGCTCGCCGGCCGGCTCACGCAGCGCAACGTCGACGCCGTCGCGGGTTATTGCTTCGAGCCGACCCTCGGCGTCGAGGACGAACGCCGCGCGGCCGTTGGCGAGCGTGACCCGGCCGCCGTCCTCGGTAACGCGCACGGGCGCAGCGGGTGCCTCTTCCAACGCAGATTCGGCGGTCACGCTCAGCGGCGACAGGCTCACCCGGCGGCCGTCGAGCCATTCGGCCTGCGGTACAGGCAACGGGTTGAACCAGCCCGGCTCCGCCGCGTTCTCGTCTGATCCGTTCGCGAAGGCGTCGGCCGTGTCCCGTTCGACCGCTTCGACGAGTTGCGCGAGTTCGGGCAGGTGCTCTTCGTAGACCTCGGGCACGGAGCTGCCGGGGATGTAGTCGTGGAACTGCGCGAAGACGATGCGCCGCCAGGCGTGGTCGGTCGCCGCGTCGGTCGGTTGGCCGAGCACGCAGGCCGCGGCTTCGCGTACCTGGAGCGCCCGTTCGACGGCCCGGAACCGGCGCTTCAGCTCGGCCTGCGTGGTCTGCACGCCGCGGTGGCCCTGCATGTACATCTCGCCCTGCCAGACCGGCAAGTCGTCACGCCGCTCGGCCAGCCGATCGAAGAACCCCTCGATCGTGCCC
>JBCDDH010000107.1:0-8654 GCA_039180415.1 Planctomycetota bacterium
CGGGGGTGGAGGGTGCGGTTGCGGTTTTCGACGAGGCCGAGGCCTCCGGAGCCGCTGAGGCCCAGGGCTTCGCCGTCGTGGGTCAGGCCCTGGTGGCCCACGGCGTTGCGCGTCAGCGCCAGGTCGCCGCCGTAGGCGTGCACGGCCGCGCTGCCCAGCGACGGGGTGAGCACCCGGTCGTCGTCGGACACGCGGTCGCCCCAGCTGCCGTTGACCGCGTTCAGCTCGGCCTGGTCGAAGATCCCGTTGCCGCTGATCTCGGCGAAGTGTTCGTCGTCGGCGACCGAACCGAACGGCGTCGCGAGGTTGAAGTCGCCCTGCTCGACCTGGCCGTTGCCGTTGAGGTCGCCCACCAGCTCGTCGCGGGCATAGACCTGGCGTTGGCCGTACGGGGTGTACTCGTAGCGTTCGACCAGCAGGCCCACGCCGTTGGTCAGGCCGATCACGTTGAAGTGGGCGTCGTGCAACGCGAAGTAGACGCGCTCGCAGAGGTCTTCGGTCGGGTCCCAGGGGTCGTGGTTGATGTTGACGGCGATCAGCTCGTCGATGTAGTCCAGGCCCCAGACGTGCTGCTTGACCGGGCTGCCCGAGCCGTCGCGGGTTTCGAGGAGCTGCCAATTGCTGTTGTAATAGTCGTGGTAGGTGGCTTCCCGGTCGGCGACGTTGCGGAGCTTGCGGACGACGCGTCGGCCCAGGCCGTCGTAGCGGTAGGTCGCGAGCGTGGAGCCGGTCTGGAGCGCGCCCGGGCCGGCGCCGGTGTCGACCTTGTAGGCCTTGGTGACCGAGACCAGGCGGTTCCAGGCGTCGTAGGCGTACCGGAAGACGCCGTCGTAGGTGAGGTTGCCCGCGGCGTCGTACTCGGGGGCTTGGTCGGCGTAGCCGTTGCCGTCGAGGGTGAAGTGTTCGACGTGCTCGGTGATCTCGAAGGCGTTGTCGGCGTCGCGGTCGGCCTCGAGGGTCAGGTCGTCGATGTAGGCGTAGCCCCAGAAGTGGCGGGCGAAGCCGAAGCGGCCGCCGCGGAGGTCGAAGTCGTCGGACTCGTAGACCTTGTTCCAGGCCCCGGCGGCCGGCTGGGCGGGCGTGTTGTTGGCGTAGACCACGACCTTGCCGGCCTGGGTGCCGGTGGCGAAGGCCTCGACGCGGACCCACAGCGTGTCGTCGACGCCGCAGGCGGGCAGGACGTTGGAGACGGTGCTGGCGGCGGCTTGGCCGCGGCTGACGCCGGCGACGGTGTTGTAGCTGGAGGCGGCGGTGTGGTGGATGAGCAGGGAGGACTCGGCGTCGTGGTCGTCGATGTCGAAGATCACGAAGACGCCGGACTTGTTGCTGCTGTGGCGGTTGAGCTTGAAGGTGGCGCGGAAGTTGTCGAGGCGGACGCCGTTGAGCGTGGCGGGGCCGGCTTGGGGGGCGCCGCTGAACTGCAGGGCGTCGGCGGCGGCGTGCACGGAGCCGTCGACGGGCAGGTCCCACCGGCCCATCATGCGGGCGGGCCAGTCGCGGTGGTAGAAGTTGACCTTGTCGAATTTGGTGCCGGCGGCGGTGGCGAAGACGCCGATCTGGCCGACCGGCATGCTCTGTCCGGCGGGCAGGTCGTAGTCGAAGAAGGGGTAGCCGCTGAGCGCGCGCCGGTCGAGCCGCGGGTTGAAGTTGGCGTGGATGTTCGTGCCGGCCTGGACGGTCCACGCGCGGGCGGCGAGCTTGGGGCCGGCGACGCCGTCGACGGCGTGCTGGTAGTACACCTCTTGGGCGCCCAGGTCCCAGACCTGCAGCCAGTAGTCGTTGGCGGACCGGTAGCCGAACACGAAGCCGGCGCGGCCGGCGGTGGCGCCGGCGGGGAATTGGAAGCTGTACTGGGCCTGGACCGGGCCGTTGGCGGCGCCCCAGAGGACCACCGCGCGGGCCTCGTCTTCGGTGTTGCCTTCGAGGGTGTCGGCGGCGACGGAGTTGATCGAGAGATGGCCGCCGCTGATGCCGAAGGTGTCGGTGCCGACGGCGGACCAGTTCGCGCTGGTGTCGCTGCTGAACGGGTCCTCGATGCGGGGGCGGACCGGGTCGTTGCCCTTGATTTGGAGGGCCGTGAGCTCGTTGGCGTCGTTGGGGGTCTGCTTGACGAACGCGTCCTGGGCCAACGCGTCGGTTTCGAGTGGGTTGCCCACGGCGTCGAGGTCCCAGGCTTGTTTGTTTTTGGCCCACGCGGTCACCGCGTGGGTGGCCGGGGCCAGGATGCCGGTGTCGTAGCGTTCGAGCCGGTGGAGGCCGTCGTAGGCGTAGCTCTGCGAAGCGCCGGGGTAGACCCGGCGGTCGGCGTAGCGCCGGTTCGACGCCGCGTCGTAGGCGTGCCGGATATCGAACACGGCCTCCGGGGCGCCCAGCGGGTTGCCGTTGAGGTCGTGGTCGCGCTCCCAGTAGTGCCGGGTGACCCGGCCGAAGGCGTCGTACCCGTCCCCGCCGGCGTCACGGCGGTTCAGGTGGACCCCCGCGTTGGGCAGGCTCTTCACGGCCAGACGCCCGCCGCCGTCGCGCTGGTAGGCGACCAGCGGGGCGCGGTCTTCGCCCTGTCCGGTGTCCCAGCGAACCAGGGACCCCGGGGTCAGCTCGTCGATCCCGGCCGGACGAGACAGCTTGTCGTCGATGCCGCCGCTCACCCCGTAGTTGTACGCGACTTCCCGGCCATTGGGGTAGGTGATTTTTTCGAGGCGCCCGCCGTGGACCAGCAGGCCGGACGAAGCGGTGTTGTCATAGGTATAGGTCACCATGCCCGAACCGGTCACTGGGTTAGGAACACTTCCGCCTTGGAGATGGGTCTGTTCCTGAGTGAGCAGGCGGCCTAAGCCGTCGTAGGTGTGGGCCACCCGAGAAGTCTCGTGCTCAGCGTCGGGGTCTGCGTTCGCAAAGGTTTTCACGGTGTCCAACTGCCCGCGATCGGTATACGTGTAAGACACGGAGCCGTCGCCTGGAACGAAGCTGCCTTGGACGAACTGCAGCTCGCGTCGGCCCGCGTTGTCATAGAGATACACCAGCTCCACACCCCGCTGGTCCGTGCGGCTCTTGACCGATCCATCGGCGTAGTACGTGGTCTCGACGAAATCTGGGTTGGGCACCATCCCGCCGTCGACGGCCGTCAACGCCGCGGCCCGCGTCGCGTAACCGGCGTCGGGGTACACCACCGCACGCAAAAGCCCGCCTCGGGCCACGGGCGATCCGACGCCCAAGCCGGCCAACTCTTCGCCGTAAAAATAAAACGTCGCCTGGGTCTGGCCACCGGGCAACTCCGCCGATTGTTCGGTGACCTGGCCCGCCGCGTTGTAGGCGTAACGCGTCGTTCGGTCTTCATCCTCGCCCGCCCCGCCCGGGACGCCGTCGACGTAGTTCTCGATCACCCGCTCGGCACGACCCAACGCGTCGTACGCCGTACGCGTTTGGACGCCCGCGTTGTCGATCGCATCCGCGAGCCGACCGTTGGCCCCATACACCTGTTTCGCGACCAAGACCGAACCGCTAGCTCCGGGCACTGGCGGGACCGCGGAGTCGTAGAGAGCCGGTGCCGCGTCGCCGTAGTCACCGGAGTGCGTGAGGCGGCCCGCAGCGTCGTACCAATACGCTACGAAACGTGGTCGCGCATATGCCACAGGAGCGCCCCCGCTCCAGAGCGGCCCTAGCTCCGTATCCGAAGCCTCCGCCTCCCGGCTCAACGCAACCATCTCAACGATCCGGTCGGCCTCGTCGAGAGATCGGACTTCCTCGGTCACGACCACGTCGTCGCTCAGGTCCAACGGTGTCGAAGCGCCGCCGACAGACACCGTCGTCCCGACGCCACGTCCAAACCGATCGTACCGATGAACCGAATGGCCGCCTGAGGGCAGAGACACATACGCTTGCCGTCCGGTGGCGTCGTATCCGTAATTAGTTTCCAGGTAGAGATACCCCGAAGGCGGTCCCCCTTCGACGAGATAGCGGCGCTCGTGCGATAACCGGCCAAAACCCGAAGGGCCGTCGTCGTAAAACCGCTCACTACGATCGAGGCGACCGACGTCTCCGGACGTTTGGCCGTTCATGTAGGTTTCGTTCAAAATCGGACGGCCACGAGCATCGGATACCTGTACCGCCCAGGGGCTCAGCCCGTCTTGGGGCCGGCTCCACATGCTGACGCTGATCAAGCCGCCCGTGCCGCTTACCTCGAATGATCGCGGATACGCGGTAATACGAACTGCAGACGGGTCGTCCGAAGCGGCGGCTGACTCTGAAGTCGAAAGCTCGCCGAAAGTATCGAAGGCCGAGCGGTTCACACGCACCATGTTGTTGTTACCGGCTCCGGGGCCCGGGGCTTGCGGCGTCGCGCCGGTGTCATTGGTACCCAACCAGGTTTCGATTGGACGGCCGTCCGCGTCGAAGACGACGGCCGTGATCGTGCCCGACAAGTCGATGCTACGGATTCGTCGCCCCTCGAAGTCATAGACGCCACGCAACTCCACGTGATAGTGAACGCCTTCGGTCCCGGCATCTGCTAGGGATCCCGGCAGCGTGAAATAGTGACGCGTCTCTGCGGGACGTCCCGCCCAGTCGAAGCCGTCCATCGTCGATCGAGATACCTCGGTCAACGCATCATTCCCAGACGGCCGTTGAGACCCGTCGGAAGATGCATTCCACGTGTCACCGGACTGCCCCGCCCAAGTGCGGACCGTGCGACCCGCACCGTCGATCCAAGCCACCTCCACCGGCGGCGTGGTCCACGCCGTTTCGCCCGAACCGCCGCTGCCATGGTCCGGATAGACCCGGTGTTCCCAAAAGTAAATGCCGGTGTCCGTCAGCGGATCGAACGGCGAACCGTCCGGCTTGATGCGCCGGTAGGTATAGAACGTGAATTCATTTTCCCCGTTCCGCCTCCATACCATACGACCGGCGAGGTCATACTCCGTCTCCTCGATCAGCCGCGTGATCCCGTCGCTGCCTTCCTGGTCCGTTCGCGTGGTCCGCCCTGCGGCATCCACGACACGGTGCCGCACGGTCAGACCGCCGACGATCCCGCCGCTCGCCTCGTCGCCCTCTTGCTGGTTGTGCACCTCGGCGATCGTCCGACCCAGCGCGTCGGAAACGTACTGTGTCACGCGTCCCTCGGCGTCGGCCTGCGTGTCGATGCCGCAACAGCCGTATGTCTGCCCGATCGTGTACGCCGCCGTCGCGGGGCCGTTCGCCGCCTTCGCGACCGCCTCGTCGCCGAAGTAGTGGCTCGTCTCGGTAGGCCGACCAAAGTTGTCCGTGGTCGTCGTCAGCGCATACGACTCGGTGAACCAGCCCCCGCCGTGCACACCGTCCACTTTCCGCTCCGACAGCGTCGAAACCGCGTAGCCCGACGCATCGACCGTGGTCGTCGTCCGCGATCCCTGCAAGATCGACGTCCCGGCCGCATCTGGGTAACCACGGCGAACCACCGTCACACCCGCCGCCGGCCGCCCGTACAGCACCACCGTTCCGTCCGCGTTTTCGACGCGGTCGGTCTCGTACGCGTCGGCCTGTCCGTCGGCCCACGTCCACGTCTTCGTCACCCGATGTCCGTCCGTATTGGTGCCCTGGATCATGGACTCGATGAATGTTGCCGCATCGGCCGTCGCCGGGCCGGCGCTCACGCAGCGGACACCCCAGGATTCTTCACGGTTGGGCCAGGCGCTGTCGCCGCGGTCTAATTCGTAACCACAGGAAACCACCACGCCCGCCGAGGTCACCACCCGTCGCGTATAGAAGACATCCTCGCTGCCCGCCCCGTTGTTAATGGTCGCCGTTCCGAAATCGTGCGTCTCAACCACGTTCTGCGCCGCGAGCGTCGCGACCGGCGTGGTGTCGTCGTACGCGTTCTGGTCGAGCTGCTTGATCGTCCGCCACAGGAAGCCTTCCGGGTGATATTCGTACAGCTCCCAGTAACCACCCTCGGCCACATACAGCTTCTTCCGTCCCGCGTGGTCGCCGTCGGCCGCCCCGCCGTCGTAATACTCCCAACGCTCGGTCAGCGCGGCGCCGTCCGGGTCGCGCACCAGCTCGATCAACTCTTCGCCCCAGGGATACAGCCGATGCTTCTCCCGCGTCGCCGAGACCACCGTGCCGTCGGATTCCTCGATCGTTTCGGTCACCGCCCGGACCAACGCGTCTTCTTCGACTTCGACCCGCCGGACCCGCCGATCGATCGACGCCGCGTCCGAACCTTCCGCGAGCACCCACCCTTGGTCCGCGTCCGACCAGGCATACAGCCACGCCCGGTCCTGGTCGCCCGTCTGCACCACGTGCAGCCGCGTCGTCTCCGCCGCTCCGTCGGGGTTCGAAATCGCGATCGTCCGCCGCAACGAACCGTCGGCGTTGCGAACCAGCAGCTCGTAGCCGTACGCATCGACGACGTTCACGTCGATCCGCTCGCCGTTGGGCAGCACGACCGCGCTCAGCACGCCGCCGGCTTCCTGCTTCACCACGTCCGGGTGCAGCGAAACCGACAAGGCCTCCGGCGTCGATAGTTCGGCACTCGGGTACTTCGCGTAGAGCTTGAGGAACCCCCCGGCCTCGCCGTAATCGACCTGCCCCACCCCGATCCGCACGTTCACGCTCCCGTTCGTCGCGTTGACGTTACCCGTGGTGCACACCGTCCCGCAGGCGGAACACGCCCCGTACGCCTTCGCCAAGTCCTCGCCGATCCCGTCGGCCTGCAAACGGAACTGCAGCGGCTCCGTCGGCGCGTCGAATTGAATCCAAAACTCATGGACCCCGCCGCCAACCAGCAACTCCGGCAAGCGGACTTCGCTGCCCCCAACGGGGGCGTTGTAGATACGAAATGTTTCCTGATCGTTCGGTGGATTATCCAGCATTAAGTGTGCGCTACCGGAAAAATTATTCGGCAAGATCGCTTTGAGTTCGTGCCGCTTGGGACCCACGAGAAGCTCAACGCCTTCCGCGGAATCTTCGTGGGCCGCATCAGCGCCGGCAATGATTAAATCTGGTGGATCACACACAATCGTGTCGGCCGAGACCGAAGTTCCCAGCAAAACCGTGCCAATGCCAATAAATATCGCACTCAACTTGATCAAAGCCTTTTGATTCAAGTATTCAAGTGCTGACTGTTGCTTGCGTTTAAACATTTCATCAACTCACTCTAAGCACCGTTGTTATTTATAAAAACTGAATAGAATTTTGATCAACAATTGCAAAATGAACAAATGCATGCTGTTTGTCTAGTAAACCTGTATTGCCACAGAAGCCTCCCAGGTATCGTCGTCTTTTAAGCTGCCGCAAATCGTGCCATTCTCCGCGTAACCCCATTGCGATGATCCTGATCCGCCGCTGCACGTCGATGATGTAGTGATGATTTGCGTATTATTGCCTACGCCGGCACGAAAAGATTTGTCTGCGCAAACAAAAAGGGCCCATACATACTGATCGATCAAGTCGCCTGAGCCGCATTCGCCTTCCGCAACGAGCTGTCCGCCCCAGTCATGGATTTTACCAAGTTGATGCGTTCTAAACCCCTGATAGGTTAAATTCACCGACCCATTTAGAGAAGCCTGAGGGTCTCCAGGCATATTGCAGCAAGGCCTTTCAGAGTTTATTACTATTGAATAGTTTACGACAATATCTCGCCCAGCTAAGCAGTTATCCTCGCAAGGGCCATCTCCGATTGGCACGCCGTTGCAATCTGGGCAGTTCACGGTATCGTCGTCGCATTGCTGGCATTGGCCTGGCGCGTACCAGCTTCCGCCGGGCGTGACGGGCTGGCTGGCGTTGAGTTCGATGGCACTGGAGGCGATTGAGTAACACTTTCCATCGGTGGCGGCGAAGATCTCGTCGGTCTGACGTCCGACAACGTCGCTGCAGGCCACGTGCGTCCCCGCCCCATCCTGACAGGGCGACACGCGGATGTAGCCGGGCTCGCTCTGGGCCATCACGCGTTGGGGGCCCCAGGTACTCAGGCCCACGCCCGCGAACCCCGCCCCGGCCACCGCCGCCGCCGATCGGCCCAGGAACTGGCGACGCGGCAGGGCCGGCTCGTCTTGCCCGGGCACCCAGAGCTTCGGCCGGGCAGGCGCTACGAGCCCGGGCGTCGGGGTCGCGGCGCGGGCCACGGCGGGCACCCGCGCGGGTGCCGGTTTGGGCTCCGGCTCGACCTGGGCGGGGTCCACCTTGGGCCAATGGCCGAAGGGGCAGTCCTGCGCCGCGTCGAGGGCCTTGCGGTTGAGCACGCAGCCGCACGTGCCGCCGGCCTTGCCGCGCATCGAGTCGAGCATGGGCCCGCAGGTGTGCAGCGAGCCGTCCGCCTTGAACCGCGCGTGGCCGCCGGGACACGAACGGCACGTATCGAGCCGACGTTCCAGCACGGGCAGCGACACCCGGCCCCGACGCAGCACCGACGTCTTGAGCACGCTCGACGCCGCAGAAGACGCCGAACGGAGAAGGGAAACGGATTGGCTCAGCGAACCGGAAGCACTCATGGGGTCGGACCTTTCGGGTCAGTGATCAAAGGTTGCGGAGGCGCGGGACGCGAAGCTTCGGCCGAGCCCGCCCACGATGAACGCGACGCTCGTCCGGCGGCCAGCGCCGCTTCGAGGGACTCGGGCAGCCCCGCGTCGGGGAAGCGTTCGGCCATTTGCTTCCATTCCGCAGACGCCGCGTCCCGGCCGCCC
>JBCDDH010000108.1:0-7907 GCA_039180415.1 Planctomycetota bacterium
CCATTCCTGCAACAGCTTCGGGTCCGAACTCACCGGTATCGACGAATCCGAATCAGCCAGCGGCTTTGCAGCCCCGCTCTGTTCCAACGTCTGCACCCGCGCTTCAAGGTCATCCAGCCGATCGGCCAAGGCTGACACCGCGCCTGGGGACGGAACCTCCACCACTTCGTCCGCAACGGCGGCGCCATACAGGACCAAGCACCCAGCCACGACGCTCAACATGTTCCAAGGCCACCGCATAACACGCCCTTTCGTTACTTGAGATCGTCCGGAGCTTCCGGGAGCATCGGCAGCGTGGGGTGATCACGCGGTAACACCAATCCGTGACCCTCTAGAGAAGACTCCAGCCAACGCACAAAGTGCAGAATCCAGTCCACCATCTCGTGCCGATAAACGCGGTCACGGGTCCGCATCTGCACCGACAGCACTTGCTCCACCGTAGACGCCCGCGCTTCGGCGATCGCCTTCATAATCCGCGCCTCCATCGCCGCGCTGCGTGCCGCCTCCAACTCAGCGGCGATCGCTTCCGCCTCAGCTTCAGCTTTCTTCACTTCTGCCGACCGCACCTCGATTCGGGTATCGATCACATCTTGCAACTCGGCTAATGACATCCCCGTCAGCTGGCCCGAGATGCCGCCACCAAACAATCCGGAAATCAGCGTCAACACCGACATCCACGCCAACAACTGCTTGTTCGTCTTCACCAGGTCCGTCACCTTTCGACTCCGCGATCCCCCATTCCCGCCAAAACCCCCCGCTCAAACGCCTTCGCGTCGGCTTCATCCCACGCGGCTTCCTCCCTCCGCTTGGCTTCTTCGGGCGTGATGTCACCGGGCCGCTTTAAGGCCGTCTTTCCGACCATCAGCGATCCGATCCCCGACACCAACGCCGACACCAATCCCACCCAAAACGCCCCCGGCCCCGTCGCCGGAGCCACGGCTTGCCCGATGTTGCCGATCGCCACCAGCTCATCGCCGATCCCTCCACCCGCTTCTTTCAGGCGTTGCACCTCACGCTCCGCGGTCTCGATCACCGCCAGCGCCTTGCCTTTTCGCTCGTAGGCCGCGGTAATCACGTCTTTCGCTTCGCGGACCGCCCGCTCCAGGTCCGCCGCCACCTCGCTCCCCGGCGTCTCCGCCTCCACCGCCGCCAAACGCTCCTCAAGCAAAACCAGCTGCTCCATCGCCGGCTCCACCCGCTCGTCCACCTCATCGATCACGGCCCGGGCGGCCGACATCTGCCGCTCATACCACCCCACGCGCTCCTCGGCCGTCGTGCCGCATCCGGGCAGCACCAACAGCGCCAGCAGCACCCCGACCACCAACGCCACAACGCAGCCGGCCGAGCCGTTCCGCCAACCCAATCCGCTTCGCATGGATGCACCCCAACCGCGAACCGGTCGGGCACGATGAGTATCGCACCGCCCCCCGGAAAGCGTCAACCAGCCTCATGCGAAGAGCTCAGAGGCGGCATGACCCGCCTCACGTCTCACCCACACGTGACCCAAACTGAGGGCACTTGGGGTCCACTAAAGCCCCAAAAATCCACCGCACAACCCCACACGCTTCAACAAAGCCCCGCTCCCCGCAATTTCCATAATCCCCTTTATTCAAATCACTTCAACACTTTTCACTAATCGGGGCGACACGATTTGAACGTGCGGCCTCCTGCTCCCAAAGCAGGCGCTCTACCAAGCTGAGCTACGCCCCGTGACGTGACCGGACAGGGTATCACGCTTCGCCGCGCGCCCGAAAACTCATTCGGCTTCCGCCAAATAGGCGGCGAGCAGGTCGCGGCACGCGTGCAGGTCGTCGCGGTGGATGGTCTCCGTGACCGTGTGGATGTACCGCGTCGGCAGCGACAGCGTGAACGTCCGCACGCCGCCGGCTTGGCGTTGGATCGCCCCCGAATCCGTGCCGCCGCGGGCGAGGATCGAACGCTGGTGCGGGATGCCGTGTTTTTTCGCGATCGATTCGAACCGGTTGAACAACGGCCAGTCGGCGATCGACGCGGAGTCCATCACGGTGAGCGCCGCGCCCTTGCCGAACTCGGTGCAGCGCTGGTCTTCCGGCACGCCGGGCGTGTCGACGCAGAGGGTGGTGTCGATGGCGATGCCGATGTCGGGCTGGACGGTGTGGGCCGAGGCGAGAGCGCCGCGCAAGCCGACCTCTTCCTGGACGGTGAACACGCAATGGATCTCGGCGGCGTGCGCCGCATCTTCTTCGACGAGTTTTTCGATCGCGCGGATCGCGACCCAGCACGCGATGCGGTTGTCCATGGCCTGGCTGATGATCGCGTCGCCCATCGTTTCGAACGGCGCGACGAGCGTCACCATGTCGCCGATCCGGACGCGCTCGTGAACTTGGTCTTTGGACAGACCCAGATCGATCACGAAATCGCTGAGCTCGGGGATTTTTTTACGGTCTTCCTCGGTCGCGATGTGCGTGGGCTTGACGCCGGGGTTGAGCACGCCGAGCAAGTCTTGGGACGGGTCTTCGAGGTCGGGGGCGACTTTGACGAGGCGGGCGAACAGGTTCCGCGCGTCGAACCCGCCGACGGGTTGGATGCGGACGAAGCCGTCGGAGCCGACGTGGCGGACGACGAAGCCGATCTGGTCCATATGGGCGGCGAGCATGATCCGAGTCGGCTCGTCTGAGCGCTCGATACGCGGCTTGCGTACGGCGATGATCGAGCCGAGCGGATCGACGGTAACGTCGTCGAACAGGCCGTCGATGCGTTCGAGGATGAGTCGCCGGATACGGTGTTCGCGGCCGGGCACGCCGGGGGTGAGGCAGAGTTCTCGGAGAAATTCCACGCGGGTTCCTCGGTTTAGATCGGGTTGATGTCAGGGGGTCGCTCGGGGGACGGCGGCGAGTGTACGCAAGCCCTCCTCGAGCTCGTTGAGGCGGGGGTGCCGCGGATCGATGCGTCGCAGGACGACGAGCATCGCCCGCGCCGGCTCCGCTTCTTCGGCGCGGAGGTAGTACGACGCCGCCTGTGCCGCGGCGTCGGCGTTCACCGGGTCTCGCCGTACCCACTGCTCAAAGTATTGGCCGGCGGCGAACGGCTGCCCGAGCGCGTCGAGGACCTCGCCCAGCGGCGCCATGACCTCGGGAACAAACGCGTCTTCCGGGGTGGGCAGCCGCAGGACCTTGCTGGCCGTAACCAAGTCGCCGCGTTGCCGCAGGATCTCGGCCAACCGCACCGCGTACCGGCGTAGCGGTTCGCCGCCCTCAAGCGTGGCGAGGTCGTAGGCCTGCTCCAAGGCCGCCAGCGCCGCGTCGGCGTCCCCTTCGCTATGCAGGACCGACGCCAGCAGCGCGTGGGCTTCGTGCAGCGTCGCCTCCCGCGCGATGGCCGCTTCGAGCAACGGACGGGCGTCCGCAAAGCGTTCCTGTTTAACCGCGATGTTTGCCAAACGGACCCAGAGTTGCGGGTCCTCGGGTCGTAGCTGGCGAGCGGCCAGGTAGTGCGTCCGCGCGGTGGGCCAATCGCGGGTCTGCTCGGCCACACCGCCGGCCAACCGGTGCAGGTGTGGGTCGTGAGGGTCGAGCGCGAGCGCTTCGGAGAACGCCGCGTAAGCGCCCGGCCAATCTTTCAATTCGACGCGGACCTGCCCGAGCAAGCGCTGCGTAGAAGCCGCGTCGGGGCGGCGTTGCGCCCAAAGCTCGGCCGGGGGCAGCAGCGGCGCGACGTCTCGGCGGTTTACGATCGCCGCCTCGAGTTTTTCGCCTAGGTGGATCATCGCCGCTTCGAGTTCCGCGTCGCTCGGCGGCGGCGGCGGACGCAGACCGCCCAGCGATACCCAAACCGCGATCGCGCCCACCAGGACCGCGGCCACGCCCGCGGGCACGACCCATCGCCCACGCTGTTTCCCGGCGGGGTCGCGTTGCGCCATCGAAACACTCTACCCACCGTTTGCGACGGCCAACCGTGTCGCGACGCGTAGACTCCGCCGATGCTTGAACTTTCGCGCATCGTGCGCCTCTGCCTCAACGCCGACACCGCCCACGCCGCCGACCCGGCGCCGACCGACGCAAAGACCAATACGTTCGCCGCCTGGCCGCCCCCGCGGGGGCTCGCGCGCTACGTCGAAGTCCGGGTGACCTGCCGCGGGCTGGCCCACGAGCGCACCGGTTACTTCATCAACATCCGCGATATCGACGACGCCGTCCGCCGCCTCGCGTTGCCGCGGCTCTTCCGGGCGGTCCGCGACGAGAGCGCCGGCCGGCCCGTGGCTTTGGGAATGCTGGTGCACGGCTTGCTCGGGGACGTCCAGCCCGCGTTGCACCAAGCCGTCGCCTCCGTTGAACTCCAACTCACCCCCGTCACCACCATGACCGCCCACGCCGACCAGCCCAACGTCGTCCTGCTCCGCCAGCGGTACGAGTTTTCCGCCGCCCACCGCCTGCACGTGCCGGAGTACTCCGACCAACGCAACCGCGACATCTTCGGCAAGTGCAACAACCCCGCCGGCCACGGGCACAACTACACGTTCGAAGTCGCGGTCGAGTGCCCCATCGACGCCGACGGCCGAACCCTCGGCGTGGGGGAGCTCGACGCCGCCGTCGATGAGCACGCCGTCGATCGGCTCGACCACAAACACCTCAACCACGACGTGGCCGAATTCGCCGACGTCAACCCGTCGGTCGAAAACATCGCCCAGGTGATCTGGGGCTTTCTTGCCGGCCGCACCCCCGGGCGGTCGACGCTGCGGGAGGTCACCGTTTGGGAAACGGGAAAGACCTCGTGCACCTACCGCGGCCCGTCGCCCTCGCCGACCGCTCGAAATGCCTGAACACCCGGAACACCGCGAGCTGTCACCGGCTCCGCTGGTTGAGCGGGGTACGATCTACCTATGACCGCCGACCCACTCATGGTCGTCACGCACGGCATCCGGATCGCCGTGCCGGCCGAAACGTCAAACGGCCCCCGGTCCAACGCTCAGCTCCAGCTGTTGTTCCAGGGCTGGATGGCGATCGCGCTGCTCGCGGCGATCGCCGCGCTGGGCCTGCTCTTGATCATGGTCCTCTTGGCCGTCTGGCGGCGCAGCCTTCGGCGCGAAAAACGACTCGAGGCCGAGATCCGTGAGGTCCGCAGCAGCCTCAGCGCCATCGGCGACGCGTGGGCCGCCTCCGCCACCCGCATCCCCGGGTTAGCCCCCCGCAATCCGCCAGACGAGGCGTCGGACGACGAGGACGAAGAAGAAGACGAACCCGACGACCCTTACAATCTTTTTGGCGGCCGCGACCCGCTCGACGGACAAGACGGTGACGACGAGAACCACGACGACGACGCCTTCGGAGACGAGGAAGACGGCGATGGTCCACCGCCGGGCTTCCGCTGATTTTTCCCCCCGTTTACGGCCGTCGGCGTCGGGCCGTGCGATGGGCTGTCCGCGCGAAATGCATCCGCACAACTTCTGTCGTGATACACCCCCCGGTGGAGGCATGTGTTAACAAACAGACGCGTCGCGGTTTACCCGTTTTCGCTACTTCTCCTAAGGTTTTCAAAATTCTGTGAAAACCCCAGAAGATCGGGCTTTTACCTCTAGACACCGCATCTCGACGAGCTATGCTCACAATTCAGCCACGAATAGTGGTTGTGGGAGGAATAGCCATCCACACCAACCCAGATGCCGCCCGGTGAAACACCGGACTCGGCCCTGCCTGCTGGGTTCGTAGGGATGAACTGAGAGAAAGATCGTCCCGGCCTGCCCGAGACGTGCGAGAGTAGGAGAGGAACATGCGAGCGAAACTCTTGGGGATAGCCTACGTGGCGTTGGTTGCGCTGAGCCCCAACGCCTCGGGCGAAAACGTGATCGGTGAGGCCCACACGTCCGGCGACCTGAGCGCCTTGAACCCGCCCACGCTACGCGGCCGCGTGATCAACCCCGACGATCCTTGGAAGGGCTTACACCGGCGGTACTGGTCCGGCGCATTGGATCGGTACCGCAAGTGGGAAGCGAGCCTCCCCGCACGGAGACACAAGGACCGCGCCCCCGACCCAACCCCCACGGACAGCCCGACGCCGGTGCCCCTGCCTTCCGCCGCGTTGGGCGGGCTGGCGCTGCTGGGCGGCGTCTGCGGGGCCCGCGTCATGCACCGCCCCCGCTCGGCGTAAACCATTTCCAGCACCAATCCAACGCTCGGGACGCGCTCGCCGGCGGCCCGAGCGTTGTGTCGTCTCCGCCCGGCTGGGTAGCATCTGCCTCCCGCGTCGCGCGACGCCGAACGCCTCAACCCTCCCCTTCCCAAAACGCCATGACCCTCCGTATCGCAGTCATCCCCGGCGACGGCATCGGCCCCGAAGTCGTCGACGCCGCCCTGAGCGTCCTCGACCACGCCAAAACCAAAACCGATTTCGCGTACGACGCGGAACGCTTCCCCTTCTCCGCCCAACACTTCCTCGACACCGGCCACGTCCTCGACGACGCCGACCTCGAAAACCTCCGCGCCTTCGACACGATCCTGCTCGGCGCCGTCGGCGGCATCCCCAACGACCCGCGGCTGGCCGGCGGCGTGATCGAAAAAGGCATCCTGCTCAAGCTCCGCTTCGCCTTCGACCAGTACATCAACCTCCGCCCCGTCCAGCTTTACCCCGGCATCGAGACGCCGATCAAGAACAAAACGGCGGAGCACATCGACTTCGTCGTCGTCCGCGAAAATACCGAAGACCTCTACTGCGGCCTCGGCGGCGTCGCCCGCCAAGGAACCCCGCACGAGGTGTCGACCCAGACCATGCTCGCCACCGATCTGGGCGTCCGGCGATGCATCCAATACGCCTTTGAACTCGCCCGGACCCGGCCGCGCAAGCACCTCACCTTGGTCCACAAAACCAACGTGCTCACCCACGTCGGCCAGACCTGGCACCGCGCCTTCACCGAACTCGCCCAGCAGTACCCCGACGTCGAAACCAACTACCACCACGTCGACGCCTGCTGCATGGTCATGGTCACCCAGCCCGAGGTCTACGACACCGTCGTCGTGCCCAACATGTTCGGCGACATCATCACCGACCTGGGCGCCGCGATCGCCGGCGGCATGGGCATCGCCTCCTCGGGCAACCTCCAGCCCGACGGCACCGCCCCCTCGATGTTCGAACCGGTCCACGGCAGCGCCCCCGACATCGCCGGGCAGAACAAGGCCAACCCCATCGCCACCATCGACTCGCTGGGCCTGCTCCTCCGCGAAACCGGCCGCATCAAAAACGATCAAGCCGCGATCGCGACCGGCGACGCGATCGGCGACGCCGTGAAAAAAGTCACCCCGAACTTCACCGGCAAATCACTGGATCGCAGCGGATACGGCACCGACGCGATCGCGCAAATGGTGATCGACGCGCTCGACGCCTGACCCGATCAGCCCGACGTGCGCCGGGCCGAAGCCCGACAGTCGCGTGGGCTCTTGCCCGTGACTTCACGCACGGCTCGGAAACACTGCGAATAGCTCGCGAACCCCGCGGCGTAGGCCGCCTCGGTCAGGTTCCGGCGACCGCCCCGCCCCACCAGCGCCAAGAACCGCTGGACGCGTTTCGCGCGTCGGAAGCCCGAGAGGGACTGGCCCGTCTGCTCGGCGAACAGCCGTGAGAGATGCGGCCGGGAAAGGTGGACGCGTCGAGCCAGGCCGTCGAGGTCGTTGGCGTCGGGCTTGTGCGCGTGCTCGCTAAGCCATTTGGCGGCGGCCTCCACGCCCGGATGTAAATGCGTCCCGGCCGGTACGTCGCTTGCCGACGCGTAAGCCGCCCACGCCGTGGCCGCCAACCAACCCAAGCCCGCGTTCCCCGCTTCCGCCGACTCGGGCGCAGCGAGACGAAGCGCGTCGCACAGATCGCCCAGTTTTTCGGCGAACCCTTCACTCAGGATCCTGGGCGGCGCGTCGTCGCCGGGGTGCCCCGAACGCAGCCAA
>JBCDDH010000109.1:0-7743 GCA_039180415.1 Planctomycetota bacterium
CGAACCATGCCCGGAGGATCGCCGCGGCGGCGAGGGCGTCGCGGCGCTGCTTTTTCTGGCCGTGAGTCAGGCCGGTGCGGGCCATCTGTTCGTCGGCCGTGGAGGACGTGAGGCGCTCGTCCTGCGGGTGGATAGGGAGCCTGAATCGGGCGTCTGCCTGCTCGATGAATTGGAGCGCGGCTTTGGCGGCGGGGCCGGCGGTGCCGTCCATGTTGAACGGCACGCCGACGACGATGGCGTCCGGGCGTTCGTTATCAAGCAGCTTGGCGAGTTGCCGCCACCGCTCGGACTCGGAGGCGGTGTCGATCGTGAGCAGCGGCGTGACGATGCGGGTCTCGTCGTCGCCGACCGCGACGCCGGTGCGCTTGGCTCCGAGATCGAGGGCCACGAAACGCATCGGTTTAGAGGTAGTCCGGCCCGGCCTGTTCGCCCACGGCCCGGTGCAGTTCCTTGATCCGTTCGGCCTGGTCGTGGGGGCAGACCAGCGTGGCGTTTTTCGTATGGATCACGATCAGGTCTTCGCAGCCCAGCGTCGCGACCACGTGAGACGCGTCGTCGCCCACGACCAGCACGTTCTTCGAGTCCACGTGCACCGACTTCGTCCCCGAGCAGCAATTGCCCGAACCGTCCGGGTCGAGCGTCTCGGCGAAGCTGGGCCAGCTGCCCACGTCCAACCACTTGAGCGGCATCGGCACGGCGGCGACCGTGAAGTCGGCGTCGGTGCTGGCCGGCTCCATGATCGCGAAGTCGACGCTGATCTTGTCCAACGTCGGATACACCTCGGCGATCTTCGCGTCGTAGCCCGGCGTGCCCCAGGCTTGGCCGAGTTCGACCAGCTTGGCGTGGTTTTTCGGCGCGAACTTCTCGATCGCGGCGAGTACGGACGACGCTTTCCAGACGAACATGCCGGAGTTCCAGAGGTACTTGCTCGGACCCGCGTGGAAATACTGCTCGGCCACCGCCTGTTCGGGCTTCTCTTTGAACTCGCTCACGACCGACGCGTTGTCGTTCAACGCGTCACCGAGTTGCAGGTAGCCGTAGCCGCACGCGGCGTGGGTCGGCGCGACGCCGAAGGTCACGAGCGTCGGCTCGCCGCGTTCGGCCAACTCGAAGCCCCGCTGCACGATCTGCTGGAACTGGGCGACGGGCTCGATGATGTGGTCGGCGGTGAACACCGCGAACACGGCGTCGGGGTCGAGCCGGTGCAACACCGCGGCGGTGAGCCCCACGGCGTTGAGGGTGTCCCGGCCGGTGGGCTCGCCGATGAAACGGTCGGGCGTCAGCTTGGGCAGCTTGTCGAGCATCACGCCGCGCGTCGACTCGCCGGCACAAACGAACAATTGCTCGTCGGGCAGGAACCCGTCGAGACGATCCATCGCGATCTGCAACAGCGACTTGGTCTGCCCGCCGCCGCAGGTGATGAAGGGGATGAGCTGTTTGGGCAGGGTCTTGACGGACATCGGCCACAAGCGGGTGCCCGAGCCGCCGGCCATGATCATGGCGTATCGCATGGCGGCAGGTTAACAGCCGAGTCATGAACGCTGCGTCACCCCTGAATCCGGAAGTACACGTTGAACGCCGACATGGCGGCCCCCACGCGGACGGCCTCGCGGAGCTGCTCCTCGGTCGCGCCGAGCTTGCGGCAGGCGTTCGCGTGGAACTGGGAGCAGGCCGGGCAGGCGTTGAGGCCGGAGACCACCATCAAGATGAGTTCCGCGGTCAGCGAATCGATGGGCGGGTTCTCGATCAGCGTGTGCGGGAGGCCCGAGTCCGCGGTCAGAGCCAGCGACGGGTCGAGCTCGCGGTGCCGGTGGTAGGCGTTGAGCATGGTGCACTCGGCGACCAGGCCGAGGATCACGGTCACGTCGTTTTCCGACCACCCCAGCCGCTTGGCCTTGAGCACGTGCGACTTAGAGCAGTCGTCGCAGCCGTTCGCGACCGAGGCCGCCAGCGCGATCCCTTCACGGGTCTTGGCGTCGAGCACATCGTCGTCGGCGTGTAGGTGGGCGTCCTGGAGGTCCAAGGCGTCGCGGACGAGTTGGGGCGCGCGGGCCATCATCCGGTACTCGCCGTAGACCCGGCCGTCTCGGCGCTCACGGACGTGGTCGTACAGCTCGGCGGTGGAGCCTTGGGCGTCGGCTTCGGCGATCGGCGGGGTGAGTTTGTCGGCGGCGGCCATGTGAGGTTCCGGGTGGGTGGAGGTTTGACTCGATCAATGCAACACCGGAGCGTAGGGGCGTGCCTACGCTGGCACAGCGGTGTTTAAGAAATCCTTGGAATCAAGCTTGTCCCGAGAGAACCGTCATGGCGAAAAAGCCCAAATCGAAATCATCCAAGCCGAGTTCGGAATCCACGATGCCCGAAGCGAAGCGAAAACAACTGGTTGCGTTGCTGATCACGGCGTACAACGCCGAGATCGAAACGGTCGCGAACTACGTCGCCAACTCGGTGCACTTAGACGGCATGCTGGCCAAGGGCGTCAAAGATTCGTTGAGCGCCGACGCCGCGGAAGAGCTCGGCCACGCGGAGCAGCTCGCCAAACGAATTAAGCTGCTGGGCGGAAGCATCCCGGGGTCGCAGGCCCTGAAGATGTCGCAGGCGACGCTGCAGCCGCCGAGCAGCACGGTGGACGTCAAGTCGGTGATCCTGGGGGTGATCGACGCGGAAGACGGCGCGATCGCGACGTACCAGAAGATCATCGACGCGGCGGGCGGCGTGGACCCGGTGACCGAGGACCTGGCGATCACGCTCAAGGCCGACGAGGAAGAACACCGCCGCGAGTTCGTCGGCTTCCTGCGGGAGTTCGAAGCGATGCGGGCGATGTTCAAGGACTAAACGCCGCGAAGGCATCCAAACCCCATGAGCAAGAAGCCCACGCCGCGAAAGCGTGGGCTTCTTTTCTGGAGGAGCGGGGCGTCCGGATCACGCCGCGTCGCGGGTCATGCGCTGGGCCAAGGCGATCAGTTCGTCGCTGACCTCGGGCATCGGAAAGTGGCGACGCAGGAAGCCGCGGAGCTGCTCGCTCTCGGCGATGCGGAAATACGTCGGGACTTCCAGCGTCCGCGTCGCGAACGTCACGGCCCGGGCCAGCCGAGAACGGTCGGCGGCGATGAGCAGTTCGCCGCCCTTGTCGAAGCGCACAGGGGCCATCTGAAACTGCCAGGCCTGCCGACGGTGGATGGTGCGGAGGGCCCGTTCGTCGACTTTCTGCTCGTCGAGATCGACGGTGCCGGTGAAGCGGTGGTATTGCTCGACCCAGGCTTCTTCGATGGCTTCTACGGTGACGTCGAACATCTCTTCCGCCAGGACACCGAACGGCTTCTTGCGTTGCTTCTGGGCCCGGGCGACTTCGAAGGCTTGCTGCTCGGTGAGCACGCCTTGCTGAATCAAGATCTGGCCGATTTGCAGCGGTTGGGGAGCGGACGTAGACAAATCTGGATCTCGCGGAAGAGCCGAAACGGGTCGGCGCTGCGGGGGAGGCGGGACCGGCGGAACGTCGTACCGGTGTTACCCCGGAGATCGGCGGGAGCGATGCGGAAGATGAGACGTCGAAGCGATTTGGAAAGCAGACCGCGCGGCCGCACGGCATCGAAACCGGCGGGGTTGCCCTAAGCCGTACAGACGGAATCGGTCATGGATAGACGGGAGCGGCCGACGTGTCACGTCTATCAACACGATCGGGCTGTGGTGGCGCAACCGGGCCGCCAACCGGCTCTTCAAAACCTGCCGGCCGCGTTGCGCTCTTGAAATGGGTCAGTTCGCGTCGAGGACCCGCACCTGCTGAGCGATGATGAGCTGCGCGTTGAGCGACGGGTCGTACTGGCGTTGGCCGCGGACGCCCACGATCTGACCGAGGCTCAAAGCGGGGTCGACGCCGACGGCGGGCTGGACGTACGCGATGGTGCGGCGGGAGGCGGGGTCGACGACGCGGAAGACCCGCGTCCCATCGCCGGACAGCACGGTGGAGACGCTCATCACGCCCACCGCGGCAAACGGCTCGTCGGGCTCGGGTTCGACGGCCAGCGGCTCGAGCGTGGGGACGGCGGACTGTCGCTGGGCGATCTGGGCGAGCGCGGCGGCGAACTGCCGGTTGCGGCTGACGGCCGCGAGCCGGTTTTCGACGATGCGGGCGTCCACGCCGGTGAGCTCGTGTTCGTCGGACACCTGGCTGTACGCGGCCTCGATCTGGTCCAGCGGCTGCTCTTCGACCGGCAGGTTGAACAGCGGGAGCACCTCGAGTTCCACCGCCCGGAGGGCATCGTTGACGGCAAGGGTTTCGACCGGCGCGGCCAGAGGCGCTTCGGGCTCGGTGACGGCTTCGGACTCGGCGGCGGCAGACGTGGCGGGCGAGTCGCCAACCATGGGCATGTCCGCATCGGCCGTCGGCTCGGGCAGCGGCGGCGGGACGACCAAGGGCGGCAGCTCGGTCTCGGCGTCGGTGTCGCTCGCGGCCGCGGTGTCGGTGGCTTCCGTGCTGGGCGGTGCAACCTCGGCCTCGAGCGGAACCATGTCGCCCGCGGTGCCAACGGTCACCGCCTCGGGCGCATCGTCGACGGGCTCCGAGGTTGGCGGCGTCTGGGCGGTGGGCGGCGGCGTCTCGGCCGGGGCCGGGGCGGGCGTGGGTTGGGGTGTCGGGGGCGTTTCCTCGGCGTCGAACTCCGGCTGGTTCTCCAAGGGCACGACGCTGCCGGGCGGGAGGAACACGGTCGAGGACCTCGGGGCCTCGATGATGAACACGCTGCCCTCGCGGTCGAGGATGGTGACCGGATCGCCCTTGCTCAGCGAGATCAGCGTCTTGAAGCTGTCGCCGGCCGTTCGGTCCACGCCCTTCACCCGCACCGCCGCGATGTCCGACGTGACCACGCCACGGCTGCCGTCGCCGCCGGCTTCGACGTCGGCCTGATTGATCACGGCCCGCACCGACGAGGGCGCCTGGATCCGGAACCACGTGAAGTAGTCGTCGTTCTCCACGATGACGCGGTCGCCCTTTTCCAGCACCGCCACCGGATAGAACACCCGGCCGGCGCTGCCGCGGGCTTCGACGCGATCGACCGCGATCACACCGGTGTAGGGCAACTCGGGTTGTGCGTTCGCGGGCCACGCCAGCAGCGTCGCGATCATCGCGGCAAAAATCGGCAATGCCACGCTCAAACGAACAGAGGCAAAGCGGGTGCGGCAGACGGGAACGGGCATCGGGAGCATCGCGGAGACTCCGAGGTCGGGCGGATCGGAAAGGGGCTATCAGACATCTTAGGTGTTTGACAGATCGGCGTACGACACGAAACCGCCGCCACGCGAGCGCAGCCCATAGCATCCAGGCATGCGAATGCTTCTCCCGCGATGGCTGGCCCTGGCTTGTTTCCTGCTGCCCTGTGTCGCGCTCCGCGGCGGACTCGCTGAGGCCCAGAACGTCGTGCCGCCGGAAGGCCTACCCGGCGAAGAGTGGGTTCCCACCGACCCGATCCCCCCCGGCAACGAGCGCCGCCAACCGAACACGCCCGGCCAACCCGTGCCGCCGCCCGCTCAACCGGCCACGCCTCCGAACCCACCCAGCACCGCGGAACTCCTCGACTACGGCCGCGCCTTCGATCGGCTCGGCGACGACATGCCCGACGGCGCGGGCGTCGCGATCGGCATCGTCGAAGGCGACCCCGGCTCCTACGGCCCGGACCCCGATCACCCCGCGCTCCGCGGCCTGCCCCTGACCCTGCATTCCGGCCCGTCCGACCCGTCGTCCCACGCTATCAACGTCCTGCAAACCCTCGCCGGCCGACGCGGCCTGGTCGGCAAACCCAAGGCCGTCGGCGCCTGGTCCGTACAGCACTGGATGAGCACCGGCTACCTCCAACTCGGCTCGCCCCGCCCGCCGCGCCTCGCGCCCGACCTGGGGCCCGACACGCCGCGCGTCTGGTCGCACTCGTGGATCAGCCCCGACGCCGAACGCGCCGTGCCCGTGCTCCGCCGGATCGACTTCGCCATCGACACCGACGGCCTGGTCATGTGCGTCGGCGTCAACAACGGCAAACAATCCGCCATCCCCCCCATGCTCGGGTCGGGTTACAACGTCATCTCGGTGGGCGCGGACGACGGCGACTCGTCCGGCGGCTTCACCCGGATCGAAGTCGACGGACGGTCCAAGCCCGACGTCGTCGCGCCCGGCGGGATGACCAGCTTCGCCACGCCCGCCGTCGCGGGGGTCGCCGCGCTGCTCATCGATTACGCCGAAGGGCTTCACGCCGACGACGCCGCCCTGTCCGAACGCGCCGTCCGCCCCGAAGTGGTCAAGGCGGTGATCATGGCCGGGGCGCAAAAGCATCACCGCTGGGCGCCGCCCCCCGGCCGTTCGCTCGACGAGCGTCTGGGCGCGGGCCGGGTCAACCTCGACGCGTCGCTGCGGATCATGCAGGGCGGGCCGATCGAGGTCGGCGAGCGCATCACCCGCGGCAAGGCCTGGGCCTACGCCAAGCTCAAGCCGCGCGGCACGCACCGCTACACCCTCGAGATCCCCAGGACCTTGGGTGAATTCTCCGCAGTTCTCACCTGGCACCGCCGCATCGCCGGCCGGCCGCTCTTGCTCGAAAACCAGTCCACCGGGCAGCGCCGAGCGCTCTGGCACCACGAACCTCGCTTGGCCGACCTGGACCTCCGCCTGCTGAGGATCGACGAGCGCGGGGCCACGATCAGCGAATACCTGCTCAGCGCGAGCCGGATCGATAACGTCGAACACCTGTTCGTGCCCGAACTGCCCGCCGGGCGGTACGCCCTGGAGGTGTTCCGCGACGCCGCCGCCGACCCGATCAAGCAGGAGCCCTGGACCTATGCGCTGGCTTGGCGGCTCGAACCGCCCATGGCCAACCCGCCCGCAGCGCCCGCCGCTCCGCCCGACCGCGACGACGCCGGCCCGTGACTCTCTATACTCATTTCTTGGAAATCGTTGGAGAAAGCCCGACACCTCACGCCGCAAGGAGGCGTCCCGCGTGAGCGACCGCCCCACGCCCCCCACCTCTTCCCCAAGCCCCGACGCGTCGACGCACGCGCTGCCGCCGATCCCCCGCCCGGTCGAGATCGACCTGCAAGCCCCACCCGCGGCCCCGCCCGATCCGGAAACCGCCCCCAACGCCGATATCGACTTCACGCCACCGCCCGAACGAAGCGAAGCGACCGGTACTCCCAGCCTCGCCGCCGCCGCCCCCCTGCCCAAACCGGAAACGCCGCGTGTCGTCGCGCTCATGAATCAGAAAGGCGGCGTCGGTAAGACCACCACCACCGTCTCGGTCGGTGCCGCGCTCGCCGAAGGCGGACACGCGGTCCTGCTCGTTGACCTCGATCCGCAAGCCCACCTCACGCTCAGCCTCGGCTTCGACCCCGCGGAGATGACCGCCGCCGGCGACAAGACCGTCTACCACCTGCTCGCCGACGAGAACGTCGCCGCGATGGAAGTCGTCCGCCAGGTCGAAGGCTACGGCAACCTCGCCGTGCTCCCCGCGGAAACCAACCTCGCGGGCGTCGAGTCCGAGCTGGCCGACCTGGTCCGCACCGGGCTCGCGCAGAGCATCCTCCGCAACAAGTGCCGCGACCTGTTCTCGCAGTTCGACACGATCCTGATCGACTGCCCGCCGTCGCTCGGCCTGCATCGGGACGACGATCTCGGTCGCGGCGGTGAGCGCGTTGATCGTGAGCAGGCCGAGCGACGGCGGGCAGTCGATCAGGATCGTGTCGAACTGCGAGAACAGGTCGCGGCAC
>JBCDDH010000110.1:0-7716 GCA_039180415.1 Planctomycetota bacterium
GGCCGAACCACGCGAAGGCCCGGCCGGCGTCCACCACCCCGGCAACTGCTACCATCCCGCCCATGCCTGACTCAACCACCACCAACAACGGCCTGCCCACCGAAGACGTCGTCATCATCGGCTCCGGCCCCGCCGGCTGGACCGCCGCGATCTACGCCGCCCGCGCCGACCTCAAACCCCTCGTCTTCGCCGGCCGCGCCGCGGGCAAAGACCTGGTCCCCGGCGGCCAGTTGATGCTTACCACCGACGTGGAGAACTACCCGGGCTATCCCAACGGCCGGACGGGGCCGGAGATGATGCACGACTTTTACCACCAGGCCATGAAGTTCGGCACCCGCGTGGTGACCGATGACGGCGTCAAGAACATCGACGAGCTCTCCAACGAGACGCTCTACCAGCTCTTTCAAAACGTAGAACAGGTGGACCTCTGCTGCCGCCCCTTCCATGTCAAGGGCGACGGCGGCTACGAGGTGCTCGCCGACGCCGTGGTCATCGCCACCGGCGCCAAGGCCAACTGGCTCGGCCTGGAGAATGAGCAACGCCTCGCACAGTCGGGCGGCGGTGTGTCCGCCTGCGCCGTGTGCGACGGCGCCCTGCCCGTGTTCCGCGATCAAGAGCTCGGCGTCGTGGGCGGCGGCGATACCGCCGTGGAGGAAGCCACCTACCTCGCCAAGTTCGCCAGCAAGGTCCACATGTTCGTCCGCCGCGACGAACTCCGCGCGAGCAAGGTCATGGCTCAGCGCGCCATGGACCACCCCAAAATCGAGATCCACTGGCACACGGAAGTGATCGACGTGCTCGGCGACGACATGATCAATGCCGTCAGGCTCATCAACAACCAGACCCAGGAAACCCGCGACTTCCCCATCGGCGGCCTGTTCATGGCGATCGGTCACACGCCCATCACCGGCTTCCTGGGCGATCAGTTACCCACCGACGAAAACGGCTACCTCAAGCTCAAGGACCCGTACCGAAGCACCTGCGACATCGAAGGCGTGTTCCTCGCCGGCGACGTGGTGGACTCGACGTATCGCCAGGCCGTCACCGCCGCGGGCATGGGCTGCAAAGCCGCGATCGACGCCGAACGGTGGCTCGCCGAACGTGAAAGCGGCGAACCGACCGGTGCCCCCGAAGAACACTGGGCCGGTTCGGCCACCTCTTAAACCGGTTTTGGTGTAGGTTGCTGGTCCGATGACCCGGTGGACTCGGTCCATTTCGATCTGCTTGTTGGTCTGGCTCGTGCCGTTCTTTGCGGTGATCGCGCCGGGCCATCAGCGCGGCGTTCTTAAGACACCGGGCTCCGACGAAGGCTCGATCGCCGTATCCGCGCCGAATTGTGCGCTCTGCGCGTTCGTTGCGGGCTTCGGAAACAGCGAGCCGGCGGACGACTCGGTACCGCCGACCAATCCGGCGGGCGACTGCGCGATCTGCCATTTCAACGGGACCTTGCTGGACCCGCCGCCGTTCGAGCTTCCGGACCTGCGCCCGGAGCGTCTCGACCTTCCGCTAGCGCAGGCCCCGGCGACACGACCGGTTTCTCATTTGAACGCCGGCGCAATTTCGCAGCGGGGCCCGCCGATCCGCGAAGCCTGAACCCAATCTCGTCAACTTCAAAGATCAATTTCCACGGACGTGTTCCAAACACATCCGGAGAAAAGCGTTTCGGAACGATTTTGCGCGATCGTTCCGCCTCCTAGGCGGCGACGCGTAGCCGGTCTCGCCTGAGCGATGGCCGTAGGTTTAATAGGAATTTCTTAATGCGTTTTTTAAATCAAACGCCGCGCCAAGCGGCGGCAGGGATCATTGTTTTAGCCTCCGCGACGGGCGCGGCGGGCATGCACACATCGATGCCGATGGACGACGGCCGCCCGCCGATGCCCGGCATGACCCAGGGCCCCGGTGGTGCTCCGGGCATGATCCACACCGAAGTGTTTTTGAGCGGCGACACGCTCGAAGTCGAATTGGTCGGCGGCCCGGGGTTTTCCGAAACCGACGACCCCATGGCCGGCGTCGTGATGCGACAGGGCGCGGGATTCGCCGCGCCGTTCGACGTGTTGAACGACAAGTTTTTCAACGGGCAATACGGTTGGCTACCCAGCAGTCAACCGGGTAACGAACTGCAAAGCCTGCCTATCGAGCTGGTCATCGGGGTCGAATTGATCGGTATCGACACGGACGCTTCCGGGACTCTGGAGACTTACGACGGTGGCAACGGAATGCAGCTCCGGCCGACCGACGCGAACGGCGACCTGTTGCCGACCCTGCACACCATGCAGCCGCTGTTCACCCAGATCGGCGACGTGTGGCTGTGGGAAGACTTCGTGATGCAACACAACTGGTACGCCGCGACGCGGCCCGGCGACTACCGCGTGACCTACGAGGTTTTCGTCAGCGACCGATCCGGTGTGCGCGACTTGGCGTACGGCTCGGACACGATCTCGCTGGATTTCACGGTTGTCCCGGAACCCGCCGCTCTGCTGAGCGGCGCGGGTATCTCCCTGGCGATGTTGCGTCGCAGGGAGGCAAGGGCATGAAAAACGCTTGTCCCGCTCAACAAGCGTCGCGGGGCGTCGTGATCCGCGTGGCGGTCGTCGGCTGGATGCTGACGGCCGCCGCTGCGGGCGCGGCCGTTCCGACGCTCGGTGGATTGATGAATCACGTCAACATCGGGATCGAGCCGGTGAGCAACCCCAGCTCGGGCCAACCGACATTCCGGTTTGTCGCCGGTGTCGATGATTTTAAGCCGTTAGGGGAGACGTTGGTGATTCCGGAAGGACCGTTCGACGCTCCCTACGACGTACTCAACGGCAAGGCTTACAACGCGCAGTACGGCTGGCTTCGGAGCGGCCGGTGGGGCCTACTTCCCGGGATGACCATGGTGATCGAGCAGGTCGATGCTTCGCCGGGTTTGGAAATCTACGAGGGCGGGCTCGGCGCCGACCGCGGGGGGACGGGCGTGATCGAGGGATCCCCTCACAGCCTGGCTCCGATCTTCGGCACCGACGGCAGCCCCACCCGTTGGGGTTGGGGCACGTACGACTCGGGCCTAACGATGACCCACCATTGGGTGGCCACGCAGACGCCCGGGCCACACTTCGCCACGTACTCTCTGTATGTCCGCGACGATGCCACGGGCGGCCTTTCCAACCTCTACGAACCGGGCACCGTGACCTTGCGCTGGGAGAACCCGTTGGCTTTCGTAGTCGGGGACTTCGACGGTTCCGGTTCGGTGGAGCAGGGCGATCTAAATCTCGTGCTCAACCACTGGGGCGCCGTCACGACGTCAAACGTGCCGGACGGCTGGGTTGCGCATCTTCCCGACGGGCTTATCGATCAGAACGAACTGAACGCCGTGCTCAACAACTGGGGCGCTCAAGCGTCGCCGTCAACGAACCTCGCCGTCGTCCCCGAACCAACGGCATCAAGCCTCATGCTGATCGGCGTAGCCGTCGTCACCCGGAGGCGTATTCGATGAAACGCAGCGTTCAACAGATCTACGGCTTCACCCTCATCGAACTGCTTGTGGTCGTGAGCATCATCGCGCTGCTCGTGGGCTTGGTGCTGCCTGCGCTGGGTGCCGCCCGCCGACAGGCCCGCAGCCTGCAGTGCCTGACGATTACGCGTTCGATCGGCCAAGCGGTGCGGATGTATCTCGACGACCACGAGCAGCGCTTCGCGCCAACCGACCACGGCGGCAGCGGCTCCTCCACGCCGCAGTGGGACGTCCAACTCGCGGGCTACCTCGGGTTCCCCGGCGTGCTCCGAGCGTGGCGGGACACCGCGCCGTTTCATTACCTGGAAAATAACCCCACCGCCGTCGCGTACTACCGCGAGGTGTTGCGTTGCCCGGAGCGCGAAGACGCCGAGCGGACGTACGACTTCAGCTACGGTCAGAATGCCTGGTTCTCGCTGAGCGCCGCCGAGACCGGCGGGCCGGTTTATTGGGACGAGGCCTGGGTACCCCGCCCTTCCCAAACGGTTCTGCACGGTGAAGTCGACGGCCAGAGCAACCACATCATGGCTCACTTTTGGAAGTCCGGATTGGCCCGCCCGGGCGACGGCCTGGCCCTTCGGCACGCGGGCCGATTCAACGCGGTGTTTGCTGATGGCCACGCCGCCGTGTCCTCCCTATCCAACACCTTCGAAGCGTCCCAAGGCCTGGACCGTTGGGACCCGGGCGGATGACACCGCCGACGACGCCTCGATCTTGCTCGACGCGATCATCCCCAAGACGTTTTCCGAAGTTTGGGCCCCGACCGGCGGGCAGTTCAAGCTGCCGCTATGGCGAAAGGGCTGGTAAGTGAGACCCGGCAGCTGATCGAACGTTCCTTGCAGAACGTCTTCAGCGGCGGTGAAGCGGCTTTACGGCCACACCACCACCTCACGTTCGAGGGACACGCCGAACTGGGCGTGGACCTCGGCCGCGACTTGATCCATCAGCCGGACCACGTCGTCGGCGCAGCCACCCGGTTCGACGACGATAAAGTTCGCGTGCACGTCGCTCACGCTCGCCTTGCCCACCGACTTGCCTTTCAGGCCGGCGTCGTCGATGAGCTTCCCCGCGGGCGGGGCCACGTCACGGGGCGGGTTTTTAAATGTGCAGCCCGCGCTCTTGTCGCCCATCGGTTGGCTGGTCTTCTTGAACATGAAGATCTCACGCATCCGGCGGTTCAGTTCTTCTGGGTCTTCCCGAGCCAACTCGAATTCCACCTCCAGGATCAAAGGTGCCACGATGTTGGTCCGCCGGTACTCGAAGCTCAAGTCGTCGCGGTTGCGGTAGTAGACCTGGCCTTCGGACGACATGAGCTGCACCCGCGCGACCGACTCGCCGATGTCGCCGTACGCGCCGCCGGCGTTCATGCGGACCGCGCCGCCGACCGTTCCGGGAATGCCCGCGATGTGGACCAGCCCGGCCAAGCCCGCCTTGCACGTCGCGTTGACCAGTGTGAACAGGTCCACGCCCGGCCCGGCGCAAAGCGTCGTGCCCTCGGTCTTGATCTGGCGGAACGCGTCGTGGTCCAGCCGAACCACGACGCCGTCCACGCCTTCGTCCCGCACCAGGAGGTTCGCGCCCCCGCCCATGATGTATACGGGCACCGTCTGCTCGTTGCAGCGTTGGATCAACGCGGAAAGCTGCGCGGTCGTCGCGGGCTTGGCGAGCAGCGCCGCGCGGCCGCCGCACCGATACCACGTGCGCTCTCCGATCGGCGCGTCACGTTCCACCTCGAGGCTGAGGTCGTCCAACAAGTCAGGCTTGGTGAGAAATTGCTTGGTGGCCATGGTTCGCGGGCCGACGGATCGATCAGTACGTAAAGCCGTTCTCGCGCAAGCGGATCAACGGTTCGCCTTCGGCACGCGCCGCGGCGATCACCCGGCCGACAAAAAGGTCGTGGTCGCCCTCGACGTCCATGTGACACGACAACTCACATTCCAAGAAGCCCACTGACGTTTTGAGGATCGGCAAGCCCGCCTGCCGCGCTTTGAGCAACTCCAAGCCGAGAAACGGGTCTTCGTGCGGCTCGGGCTCACGCTGAAACTTGCGGTGCTGGATCGTGTCTTCGGCGCCGAGTTGGCACAGCGCGAACCGCCGAGACTCGCTGATCAGCGGCATGATCGCTCGGCCCTTCTCGATCGCCACCGTCACCATCGCGGGCTCGAAGCACACCTGCTGGACCCAGCTCACCAGCATCCCCATCCGCCGGTCTTCCTGGTCGGCCGTCAGCACCCACATGCCGCACGGCAGGTTCGCGAGCGATTCTCCGATGACGGCTTTCTGTTCGGCGCTCACGCTCAGATCGTTTCGGTCGGCCATGGCGTGCTCAAGAATTGGAACAAATCCCGCGGGCACCGGCGGACGGTGCCCTTCCTTGACCGAAAGCTAACCGCCCGGCGAACGTCCTGCAATGCCTCCCCCCACCGACAAGGAATGCGGTTAGCATCCCGCCTATGCTGTTTGACGCCGTGATTTTTGATTTGGACGGGACCCTCATCGACTCCCTCGACGACATTATGGCCGCGGGCAACCACGCCATGCGGACCGTCGGCCGGCCCGAGCACCCTCGGGAGGCCGGCAAACGCCTCGCTGGGCAAGGCCTGCCGTTTTTCGTCGAGCACGCCCTGGGCCCCGAACACCAAGACCTGTTTGAGCCCGCGATCGCCGCCCACCGCGCGTATTACGCCGAGCACTGCGGTGAATTGAGCCGGCCGTTCGATGGCGTCGACGCGGTGCTGGGCGCGGCCAGCCGAGCCGGCCTCCGACTTAATGTGCTCTCCAATAAGCCCCATTTCGCGACCCTGAAAGACATCGAAAGCTTCTTCGCCGGGTTCGACTTCGAGCACGTCATCGGCCACCGCGAAGGCTACCCGCCCAAGCCCGATCCGACCTCCGCCCACGAGATCCGGGAGGAGCTCGGCCTACCCGCCGACCGCATCGCCTATGTCGGCGACACCGCCGCGGACATGCTCACCGGCCAGGCCGCGGGCTTCCACACCCTTGGTGTCACTTGGGGTTTCCGCGACCGCGACGAACTGCTGGCCCACGGCGCCCGAGAAATCGTCGACAGCATGGACGCGCTCAAGGCAGCGCTGCTCCGTGCGACTTAGCTTGTTAGCTCAACTCTTCTCCCGGTCCGCCCGGGCCGCTTCGTCCAGTAAGGCCAACCAATCCGCGTAGCGATAAGCGATCCCGTAGCGATCGTGAAGCGCGCGTAAGGCTTCGAGATATTGCTCGTACACCGCGTGCTGCCAGGCCTCGGTGCCCGCTTGACA
This sequence comes from Planctomycetota bacterium, assembly GCA_039180415.1. GTDB lineage: Bacteria > Planctomycetota > Phycisphaerae > Phycisphaerales > Phycisphaeraceae > CAZIXN01. The sequence goes on from JBCDDH010000110.1 coordinate 6,769, forward strand.
GAAAAAGACCCGACACCCCAGCGGCCGGATGGCGTGCATCGAGCAGGCACGATCGATCTGAAACGGACAAACCTCGTCGGCCTTCGAATCGGCCAGTGGCAACGCGATGCTCCGATCTTGCGGTCCGGACGTGTCACCTGTTTCCGCTTGGCGCTCCGGCGCTCGCCCGAGAAACCAGGCGACCTCTAGCGCGGTCACGTACAACCGGTGCCCGTACACGCCGAAGTTGCAGCAGTTGCCCGATTGCCAGCACGTCGGCCCGCGGGCCGCGATGTCGGCGTCGAGCGATCGATACAACTCCCGAATCGCCGTGTCGATCTCGGATTGCGCCGCCGCCGAGCGCCACGCCGACCAGGCTCGGGCTTGCTCGGCGGTCGCGGCTTCGGCTTCGCCCCACGCGGGCTCGTCGGCGGAACCGCTCACAGCCCTTCGGGGTTCTCGGCGAGTTGAATGCGGATCTGCTCGATCGGCACGAACGCGCCAGACTTACTGCCCGGCTCCTTCATCCCCGGGCAGCTCTTCGCCGCCCGCGCCCACGCCCGGGGGCTGCTCAGGTTGCTGTCCCAGAACGGCCAAGTCCGGCACTGCGTCGGCCGGACCTTGTAGATCGAGCAGCCCGCTTTGCCGGTTTCCGGATCGGTCTTCAGGAACACGCAGTCGTACTTGCCCTCGCGCTTGACCTCGTCCAGCGTCCAACGCCCCGACTTCTTGACGGCGTAGTGGAAGTAAAACGTGTTCTCGTCGATCCCAAGGAACGCCGCCATCGCCGCCCCTTCTTCCGGCGTGAACCAGACGTACCCCGGCGGCCCCGTACAGCAGTCGCCGCATTGCGTGCATTGGAAATTCAGCCCCGGCGCGTACCACGGCTCATCCACCGAATCCGGCTTGGCTTGGGATGGCGTTTCGGATGAAGGAGACGGAGAAGGCGGCGTCACGCGTGAATCATAC
>JBCDDH010000111.1:0-7454 GCA_039180415.1 Planctomycetota bacterium
GGATTCGATCTCGCCTTCCTTGATCTCTTCGTACAGGCCGTTGTAGATCCAGACCTTCACGCCGATGGTGCCGTACGTGGTCCGGGAGATCGCAAAGCCGTAATCCACGTTGGCCTGCAGGGTCTGCAGGGGCACGGCGCCCATGCGGACGTCCTCGGTGCGGGACATCTCGTGGCCGCCCAGCCGGCCGGAGAGCATGACCTTCACGCCCTTGGCGCCGGCGGTCATCGCGGCCTCGGCCTTCATCTTCATGACGCGGCGGAAGCTGGCCCGCTTGGCGAGCTGCTCGGCGATCGATTCACAGATCAGCTGGGCGTCGGCGTCGGGGTTTGGCACCTCGACGCAGTTGATCGACACGTTCCGGCCGGTGAGGTGCTGGAGCTCGCCGGTGAGGCGGTCGACCTCCGCGCCCTTGGGGCCGATGACCAACCCGGGGCGAGCGGTCTTGATGATGATCTTCAGCTCTTCGCGGGTCCGCTCGATGTGGATGTCGGAAACGGCGGCGAACGGCGGCTTGCGGTTCAGTTCATGATCGAGGTACCGACGGATGCGGAAGTCCTCGACGAGCAGCTCGCCGTAGAGCGCCTTGGGGGCGTACCAGCGCGACTTGTGAGCCTCGGTGATGCCGACGCGGAAGCCGAAGGGGTGAACTTTCTGTCCCATGGGTCAGGTCTTTCGGGGTTCGGTGGAGTCGGTCAAGCGGAAGCGGGCACGTCGACGGAGACGGTGATGTGGCTGGTGCGCTTGAGGATCGGGTGGGCGCGGCCGCGGTCTTTGGGTTGGAAGCGCTTGATGGTCGGGCCGGAGTCGACGCGGGCGTCGGAGACGATCAGCCGGCGGGTGTCGGCCTCGGCCTGGTCGGCGTTGGCGTAGGCGGCGTTGAGCGCGTTCTTGACGAAGACGGCGGCGCGGAGCTTGGACATCTCCAGCAGCGTGACCGCTTCGGCGTACGGCTTGTTGCGGATCAGGTTGCAGACCTGGCGGACCTTCAGCGGGCTGATCCGGGCGGTGCGATGGACGTTGGTGTAGGGCATCGTCGGGTTCCTAACGCCCGGAGATGGCTATCTCCGGGCTTTAGCGGGATCAAGCGCGGCCGGCGGCGCGTTGGGCCTTGGTGCCGGTGGTGTGGCTGCGGAAGGTGCGGGTCGGGCTGAATTCGCCGAGCTTGTGGCCGACCATGTCCTCGGTGACGAAGACGTTGTTGAACACCTTGCCGTTGTGGACGAGGAAGGTGTGGCCGACGAACTCGGGGACGATCGTGCAGGCCCGGGCCCAGGTCTTGAGGGCTTGGCGCTTGTCCATCTGGTTGAGCTGCTCGACCTTGCGGTAGAGCTTCAGATCGACATAGGGGCCTTTTTTCAGGGAGCGTGCCATGACGGTTCCTTACGTGCTTACTTGAGCTTGAGCTGGCCGTAGCGCTTGCTGACGCGGCGGCGGATGATGCGTTTGTTGGAGGCCTTGCCGGGCTTACGGGTGCGGCCGCCCTTGGCGAGGGTGCCGGAGCGTTGAGCGGGCGGACGGTTGCCGGAGCTCTTGTTGTCGCCGCCGCCCATCGGGTGCTCGTGGTGGTTCTTGGCCATGCCGCGGGTGTGCGGACGCTTGCCGAGGTGACGGGACTTGCCGGCCTTGCCGAGGACGGCCTTGTTGTGGTCGGAGTTGCCGACGACGCCGATGGTCGCGCGGCAGTTGATCGAGACCTGGCGGGTTTCACCCGAGGGGAACACAAGGGTCGCCCATTGGCCTTCGCGGTTGGTCAAGCGGGCGGACGTGCCGGCCGAGCGGCAGAGCTTGGCCCCGCCGCCGGGCGTGAGCTCGATGCAGTGCACGTTCAGGCCCGTGGGGATGAACTTGAGCAGCATTCAGTTGCCGACGGTGGGCTCGCAACGCTCCGAAGCCGAGACGACGCGGTCGCCGTCGGTCAGGCCGGCCGGGGCGATGATGTAACGCAGCTCGTCGTCGTCGTGCTTGAGCAGCGCGATGTTGGACGAGCGGTTGGGGTCGTACTCGATGCCGACGACGGTGGCCTCGACGTCCAGCTTCTTGCGGGACCAGTCGATGCGGCGGTATCGCTGTTTGTTGCCGCCGCCGCGGCCGAGCACGGTGAGCTTGCCTTGGTTGTTACGGCCCGACTTCTTGTTGTTCTTGAGCAGCAGCGTCTTTTCCGGCTTGGTTTTGGTGACCTCGGAATAGAGGTTCACCGACGCGTTGCGGCGGCCGGGGCTGGTGCGTTTGTAGATGCGGATGGCCATGGTGGGTCTCGCTTTCGACCAGACGCTTCGTTTCACTCGGCGTCGGCGTGGCGGTGAGTCGGTTTAGAACAAGTCGATGCGGTCGTCTTCGTGGAGTTGGACGGTGGCCTTCTTCCAATCGGGCGTGCGGGTGGTGCCCCAACGGGTCCGCTTGTACTTGCCCTTGCGCGTCATGGTCGCGACGGACGCGACGCGGACGCCGTAGAGCTCTTCGATCGCTTTCTTGATCTGCGGCTTGCTGGCTTCCTTGTGAACCTCGAAGCTCACGCGGTTGCGTACTTCGGATTCCCAGGACGACTTCTCGGTGATGAGGGGCCGCTTGATGACGTAGGTGCTGTGGAGCTTCACGCGGCCTCCTTGGCGGTGTGAGCGGGAGCGTTATTCACAAACTTCTCGAGGTAGGCCTCGAAGTCGGCCTTGCCTGCGAGCAGGTAGCGATGGTTCAGGACGTCGAAGACGCACAGGCGGTCGATCTGCGTCACCGACACGGACTCGAGGTTGCGAGCAGACTTGGCGTCCGCACCCCGGACGTCGGCGAGGGCGACCAGCACGGAGCGGTCGATCTTCAACGCGTCCAGCACCGCCGCGAACGCTTTGGTCGAAGGCGTGTCCCCGGCAACGGCACCGTCGAGCAGCTTGACTTCGCCGTCCACGAGTTTGGCGAGCAGCGCGTTGCGATTAGCGAGGCGTCGCATCTTCTTGGGCATGTCCTGGTTCCAGGAATGCCGGGCCTTGGCGAACGCCCGGCCGCCGCCACGCAGGATGTTGGCCTTCTTATCGCCGCGGCGGGCATTGCCGGTGCCCTTTTGCTTGTAGAGCTTGCGGCCCGAGCCGCGGACGTCCGAGCGGGACTTGGTCGGCGAGTTAAGCGGACGCTTGTTCGCGTGGGTCCGGACGAAGGCCTGCTTGAGCAACTGCGGGCGGACTTCGCCGCCGAGTTTGGCTTCGTCGACGGAGACCGAGCCGGTCTGCTCGCCCTTGAGGTTGTAAACGGGGATCTCAATCATCGTGGATTGCTCCGTGCTTTAGCCGGCGTTGATCAAAGCCCGCTTGCGCTTCCACACGCGGACGGAGGTGCGGAGGAAGACGACGCCGTCCTTGGGGCCGGGCACAGGGCCCTTCACCAGGATCAGCCCGCGTTCTTCGTCGATCTTGACGATCGGCAGGTTGCGGATCGTGACGCGTTCGTTGCCCATCCGGCCGGCCATGCGGATGCCCTTCTTGGGCTTGCCGGTACCGAGGTTGGACGAACGGCCGCCGACGGAACCGGGCGAGCGGTGCTTGCGTTCGACGCCGTGGCTGGCTTCTTTGCCCTTGAAGTTGTGACGCTTCATGACGCCGGCCGTGCCCTTGCCCTTGCTGGTGGCAACCACGTCCACATAAGGCACGTCGGCGAAATCGGTCGCCGTGACGGAGGCACCAAGTTCGAACTCGGCGGCCTGGCCGTCGTCCAGCCGCAGTTCGCGGTGGAACCGCATCGGGGCGGCACCGGCCTTGGCGTCGTGGCCGATGAGCTGGAAGGTCGAGCTACGGCCCTTGACTTCTTCGAAGCCGAGCTGGATCGCGTCGTAGCCGTCGGTCTCGGCGGTCTTGACCTGGGTGATAGCACAGGGGCCCGCCTGGATCACGGTGACGGGCTGGTCCGTGCCGTCTTCGTTGAATAGACGGGTCATCCCGACCTTCTTGCCGAGGATGCCGCGGTTGGGGATGTCGAGCAGTGGATCAGCCATGGGACTCTCGTTTCTCGGGAGGCGGCGGGCCCGTATTCGCGGCGTTGCGGATACGAAACCTGCCGGGTCTTGCGCTGACTTGCTCGGTGGTTCCGAAGCAGTCTCAGGCAGAGGACCGGGCCTTGCGTTGAAACCGGGTTGTGCCGAGGGGAACGATTCCCCAATCGGGTTGCCCAGCGGCGGACCGCTGGGCGGGAAGACGCGACCCTTTCGGGGGTCAGGCCTTGATCTTGACGAACACGCCGGCCGGGACGACCAAGCGGTTCAGCGCCTCGACGGTGCGGGCGTTGGGTTCTTTGATGTCGATGATCCGCTTGTGCGTGCGGATCTCGAACTGCTCACGAGACTTCTTGTCGATGTGCGGACCACGCAGCACGGTGTAACGCTCGATGCGGGTGGGCAGCGGCACGGGGCCGGCGACGCGAGCGTTGGTCCGCTTGGCGTGGTCCACGATTTCGCGGGCCGAAGCGTCCAACGCTTGGTGGTCGTAGGCTTCCATGCGGATTCGGATCTTGCCACCGGTCATCGGGTACGTCTCGGGCCTGCGGGAAATCGGTTCGAAGCCTCGTTTTCGGCGGTCCCACCATCCTGGGATTCGCTGAGGCGAGCCGAGCAATGTACAAATCTTCCACGGCGTGTCAAACCGTGGCGGACGGGCGATCCAGCGTCTCCACCGAAAATGTGGAAAAACCGGTGGGTCGTAGTCGGGTCTCATTCTGCCTGCGCGGCGTCGGCGAGGACATCCTCGGCGACGAACACGGGGACGTCATCGGCCGCGCCCAGGGCCAGGGCGTCACTAGGCCGGGAATCAACCTCGACGGTGCGATCGGTCTGGCGGTTCCGCAAGACCAGCTTGGCGAAGAAGGTGTGGTCGCGGAGTTCGTGGATCACGACGGCGTCCAGCGAGAAATCGAGCCGGTCGACCACGTCGGCGAGCAGCTCGTGGGTTTGCGGCCGCATCGGGATATCGCCCATCAGCCGGCGTTCGATGGCGGCGGCCTCGTGCAGGCCGATCACAATTGGGAAGGTCCGGGGCGACTGGCCGGCGGGCGGGTCGATCTCCCGGAGTTCGACCTGGTGGGCGTCCTCCGTTTCTCGGATGATCACGCGAGCCAATTCCATGCGGACCGCGGCGCTGCCGTAGGTGTCATCGGGCCCGTGATTCGAGGAAAACTGACCCATCGTTGACTCTCGTGTTGCCCAACCGTGGCGTGGGCTCGGAACCCCCCGACTCGGCCCGCGATCACGTCGCAGCGGGCACGACTCGAATCAACGCATGATAACTGCCGTCCGCGGCGGCCGAGCCGTGGCCTTGAGGAAGCTGGAGGTGTTCGAAGACCGCCGATGCGGTCCGCCCACCCTCGCGGACGTGTTCGCAAATGCGGGCGACCTGCCCCTGGTTCTCGGCCGAGTCGATCGAACAGGTCGTGTACAGCACCAGACCCGCGGCCGAGACGTGCCGTAGGCCGCGTTCCTCGATGTCTCGTTGGAGCTGGATGAGGCCGGCCAATCCCTCGGCGGACCAGCGGAACCGCGCTTCGGGGCGTCGACCAAGCACGCCGGTATTCGAACAAGGCACGTCTAAGACGACCAGATCGAAGGTTTCCGCGGGCTTGGGTTCGCGGACGGCCAACCGATCGCCTCCAATGGCGTCCCGGAGCTCTCGGAGGTCCGCCCTGCGACGGGGCTCGGGGTCCCACGCCACCGCTTTGGCTTGAGGAAAGGTCCCGAGCAGTTGGCGGGTCTTGGTGCCACGGCCGGCGCAGAGGTCCAGGGCGGTGAAGCTCGCCCCCGGGCTCCCTTCCGCGGTTTCCAAGGCGGCGACCGCCAATGCCGCCGCGGGGTCCTGCACGCGCCGTCGCCAATCCGCGGCCAACCAACCAGACAGGTTGTCGCCGCACCAGAGCGTGGGGGGCACCGCCCCGTCGGCAACGAACACGCCCGGCGTTCGCACCCCCGACGCCGCGACGGCCGCCGCGTCCGACTTGCCGTGTTCTTCCACAAACCGCCGCATCAAAGGCCGCGGCAGCCCCCCCGCCACCGCGAGGTGCCGCACCGCGTTGTCGGGTTTGGGCAGCACCGGGTCGGCCAATACGATCGTTCCGCCCCGTCCGTCAGGCAGCCGGTCTTGCTGGGGCGTCCACGCTTCGTCGGCCCGCCGTTCTGTGACCAACTCGGCGAACCGCCGCAGGAGCGCGTTTACCAAGCCCGTGGCCTTGAGCCGGTTCATCGCTCGACAGCGCGCGACCATCTCGTCGATCACCGCGTAGCTCGGTTCGTCGAACAGCAGCAACTCGACGCCGCCCACGAGCAGGCACGCGAGCACCGGCGCCTCGAATTTCTCAACCGGGTTGGTCCCGCGTTTCACCCCGAGGTTCAATAAATAGGTGAGCGTCAACCAGCGCTGCATCACGCCGCGGTGCAGGGCGACCGCCTTGGGTTTGGCTTCGGCGGGCAGCGCGTCGAGGTACGGCCCGAGGGTGTCGGGCGGCACATCGGGGAACGCGAGAATCGCGTCGATGACACCGCGGAGCGCGGCGTCGCGGGCGTCTCGGGGAGGCGCATCGAACATGAACCACGCAGGCTAAGGGGATTCGCTGGCTTCCGCAGCGCGGCGGAGACCCGGACGGGCGTCACTCCGTCGCCGCGGCCTGATAGTCCGGGTCGAGCGCCTTGCGGACCTCGTCCATGAACGCGTCGACCTTGAACGGCTTGAACAACACGCCGCTAAGCCCGTCTTGGGACGCCCGAACGATCGAGTGGTGCGGGTCGTAGCCGAAGCCCGTCATCAGCAGCACCGGCATGGCCTCGTCGCAACGCTGGGCCGAGGCGAACACCTCGTATCCGTTGCGGTAGGGCATCTTGATGTCGGAAATCACCAGGTCGAACGCGACGGGCTTCTGCTCCAGCAACGAGCAGGCTTCGTAGCCGTCTTTCGCGGTGGTGACTTCACAACCGTATTTGGTCAACACGTCCCGGACGACTTTGCGGATGTTCGGCTCGTCGTCGGCGACCAGCACCCGCTTGCCGCACAGGCCGTCGTCGAAGCAGTCCTCGTCCATGTTGTCGCTGCCGATCACCTTGTTGGGCCCGGCCTTGACGTCGTCGATCACCCGGCGGAGCTGTTCGACGTGCCCCGCGATCCGATCTAGCCGACCGCGCATCGCGTCGTCGCCGATGTACTCCTCCTTCAGCGTCTCGGCCTCGGTGAGGATGTCGTTGAGCGGCGCGGCCATCTCGTTAACGACGCTGTCGGTAATCAGCGTGCTGGTGCTGTGACGCTCGACGACCAGCAGGTCGAGGATGTTGAGCGCCAGGGCCACGTACCGGCCGAAAATCTCGGCGAACTGCCGGTCGTCTTCGGTGAACGCGCCGATGTCTTCGGACTCGATGTTGTAGACCCCGATGACTTCGCCGAACAGATTCAGCGGCACGGTCAACGAACTCTTCGAATGGCTGAGGCCCAGCACGTAAC
>JBCDDH010000112.1:0-7343 GCA_039180415.1 Planctomycetota bacterium
ATTTCTGAATACAACCGCGGAATATCCATCGCAAAAAACTAAACAATCGTTGCCGGGGGGCCTCCGCCACGTTCCTGTTTCAGTGGCCTGGGGGATTATCACCTGGGCCGGCCGACGGCCACGCCTCAGGAAAACAGCAGCGCCAAAAAACACACCCCGGCCGCTAGGCAGATCACCGCGGCGATCAAGCCTGCGTATCGATCCCGATGCAGCGCACCATGTAAAAAACCAAGCAATAACCCTAGCGTCAGCGGGGTCGTAACCACGATGATCTTCTGTTCGTCCGGAATCTCCGACGGCCGCAGCACCGCGAATGCCAACCCGCCGAACATCAGGAAGACCCAGCTCAGCACTGCGAGCCAGAACGACCGCTTCGCGTCCGGTTCTTCCGGGATTTCTAGTCGTAGTCTGGCCGACGCCTACAGACGACCGCCGGGCTCGCCGCGCCGCCACGCGTTCAGTCGCCGCACCACCGCCCGCGTTACCCATGCCGCGAGCAGCCCTCCCAGCGGCAGCGACAGCAAGAACACCAGGCTCAACTCCGAAGACGTCGAAGGCCGCATGCCGTCCTCGAAGACGTTTGTTTTTCCCGACACCAGCTTGACCACCTGCAGCCCTAGATACATCCCGCTCCACACGAGCACGCACAGCAGGCCCGACGCCACCCAAAACGGAACGAACACCACGTCGAACACCGCTAGCCCCCACCCGCCCACGTGCCGCGGCGCCGCTTTGATCTTCCCCATCGCCACGATGCCACAAGCCACCGCCAGCGCGCCCAGCATCAAGCCGATCAGGATCGGGCCCAGCGTCGAGAAAATCATCATCACGGCACCTTGCCGCGCCTGAGGCTGCCCCGTGTAATCCGTTTGGGATAGGCTTAAGACGTAGATCAAGGTGAGCAAGGCGGGCATGGGGATCGCAAGAATCGTGAGGGCATTGAACACCAACCCCGCGATCGCCCACCCGCTCGTCTTCGGCGGCGGCCCGTCGTCCTCGGCGAAACCGGTGAAACCCGTCGACGGCGACGCATCCAGGTCGATCGACTTCCGCGCGAATGCTTCGGCCGGCTCGACTTCGGAAAGCACCGCTTCCGCGTCTTCGACGCTCGGCGCCCGGCCTTCGCACCGCGCCGCAAGCATGTCCCGCAGTTGACCGTCCAACTCGTCCGTCACCGCCGAACGCTGCGACCGGCTCTGCCCGTAACGCACCAACACCGCGTCGACGGCGTCCAGGTGCGCATCGAACGTCGCTTGGACCTCTTCGGGAAGTTCGGCCGAAACCGCGGGTTCCGGGGACTGAAGCGAATCATTCATCGTGCGTCTCCGTCGAACAAAGATTGGATGCTGGCGTTGAGTTGCGACCACTCCTCCGCCATTTTCTGGAGGTGCTTTTTTCCGGGCGCAGTCAGGGCGTAGTACCGGCGCGGCGGGCCGTGCGGGCTGGGGCCGACGCGGACCTTCAGCAGGCCGTCCTTGGTAAGCCGGGCGAGCATCGGATAAACCGTCGACTCCGTCAGGTCGAAACCCGGCAAGGCGTTGATCTGCTGCAACAGCTCGTACCCGTAGGCCTCCTTCACGCCGCGCAACGCCGCGAGCACGGCGAGTTCCACCAGCCCCTTGCGGAGCTGCGTGGACCACGGACGCTGCTCGGAAGATTCACGGACCATTGCTGCCTCGCTATACGGTATATCGTAAAACGTAGTAGTGTGTCAAGCCCAAACAACGCCCTTGGGCCGGATCCCCCCAAAGACACATCACACCTGGCGGTCACGCAACCATCACGTCAACGCCGCCCCCGCCGCCTTGCCACTCAACCACGCCGCTTCGGCGTTGGTCGCGTCGCCGCCACCCAGCCAGTCTCCGCACACCGCGAGTTGGGCCGCGTCGTCTATCAACACCCGCTCGGCCAGCGGCGAGGGGCACAGCCCGAACCGCCAACGGTGCGCCGCCGCGTAGCTCGGCTCGGGTGCTTCGATCCCGAGCGCCTCGTCGAGCGCGTCCAGCATCTCCGGTAAGACGTCTTCCGGGGCGTCATCGATCCGATGCGAGGAAAACGCGGCGTTGCCGTGCAACACCCAACACGACGTTTCTGCGGTATCGCGACCGGGTTTGCTGGTGTCACACGCGATCCACGCCAACGGGTTGTCGCGCACGTGCAGCGCAACCGGCTCGACGATCGGCGCGTCGAACGCGAGCATCGCCGCCCAACAACCCACCGCCTCGGCCTCGTCCGCTTTCCGCGCAAAGCCCGGATTTACGTCCGCCAACACCTCCGCCGCCTGCGGCGCGGGCAGCGCGACCACCACCGCGTCGTACGGCCCGTGGCTCCGCCCTTGATCGTCCAACGCAAACCACGACTCCCCGAAACCCGACGCCGACGACGCCGGGTCCGGCTTCCGCTCTACCCGCAGCACCCGCACGCCGAAGTGCACGCTGCCCTCGGGCAACACTCCGACCATGTGCGCGACCACCGAGCCCATCCCGGGCACGCCGACGAATTTGCTCCGATCGCTCGCCTCGCGTTTAAGCGAAAATTCTCCGCGACAAGCCTCGTGTTCGTCCACGTCCCACCGACCGACGACGCCTTTCGCTTCCCACTTCTCCAACTGTTGCGCGAACGCCAACGACTCGGCCCACAGGTACGCCGCTCCGTGGTCGAACGCGACCCCGCTCCGCGACCGCCTGGTACTCATGCGCCCGCCCGGCCGATTCCCCTTATCCAGCACCGTGACGCGCCGGGCCTTTTGCGACCATTCGATCGCCGCGGTCAGGCCCGACAAACCTCCGCCGACGACCAGCATGTGGCCCCGGTCGCGGCCCGTCCCGTGGTTCGAGATTGCGTTAGCCATCCGGCCAGTCTAAACGGAACGCCATCGAGGTCAGTCGTTCACCCGGCCCAGGTACTCCCGCGTCTCGGTGTTGATTTTCACCTTTTCGCCGGCGTTGATGAACGGCGGGATCCGCACCTTCAACCCCGTCTCGGTCACCGCCTCTTTCATCACGTTCGTGGCCGTCGCGTTCTTGATGCCCGGCTCGGTCTCCGCGATCTCGTGCTCCACCGACAGCGGCAGTTCCAGCGTCAACGGCTGTCCCTCGTAAAACAAACCCTTGATGACCTCGTTGGCCTTGCAGAACAGCAGCGAGTCGCCGAGCACGTCGGACATGATCGTGAACTGGTCGTAGGTTTCGCAGTCCATGAACACGCCGTCCTTGCCCTCGGCGTAGAGGAACTCGATGTCGCGGCGGTCGAGGTTGGTGGACTCGACCTCGTCCACGCTGCGGAAACGCTTCTCGGTGACGTTGCCGTGTTTGATGGACTTGAGCTTGGCCTGCACGAAAGCGCCGCCCTTGCCGGGCTTGACGTGTTCGGTCTTGGTGACCAGCAGGAGCTGGCCGTCGAGTTGCAGCACCTGGCCGGGCTTGAGGTCGTTGGCTTTCATGGGGTTCTCCTTGGGCGGGCTAAGCATTTTGCCCGAACGCGTCACAAGATTCAACGTCTCATTTCGGCAGGATCAAAAGCCAAAAAGTCGCCTAATGCATGAAAAAGCGCAGGAGCGTGTTTCGGACTCCGCAACGGGCCAGCGATGCTCGATCGTCGTGTGTAGTTCTCCGTCCGCGTCGTCCAAGAAGATTGAATGAGGAAAGCCAGCCGCAATCAAAACCTCCGAAAGAGATTGCAGAAACCGAGTCGCCCGAGCGCTATCTGCGTATATCGACCCCGACGCAAACAGTTCCTTGTCGTTAGAAGGATCCATGTTCCAATCCACAAGCTCCCTGGTCCTCCCGCGGAGTACGACTTTGCCGTTGAAGCTTGAACGCCATGGTTCCAACGGCAGGTCAGATTGTGCCAAAGGCGGTTCGATGCCTCGCAAACCATTCGGCGCGAAGATATACATCGAAAAATAGCACTCGATCGCTGGCTCCGGTTCTCTGTTCATGCCGTTTGTTCCGCGATCAGCATGGCGGGCTTTCGTCTGCGTGAGTTGACGGCTTCATCACTTCCCGCAGCGCCATCGTCGCGTACGCCCCGCGCGGGAGCTCGAACGCGCAGCGGAGGTACGGCCCGTGCTCATCGACGCCGCCGGAGTAGTCGAGGTCCGCCACGGCGACGCGGGTCGACCGCCGATCGCCCTTCACCGAGGCGAGCGGGTGCGGAGTCTCGAGCAAGTCCGCGGCCAGGCCGTGAGCGGCGAGGGCTTGGCGATCGGTTTTTAATACGTCGCCGGAGGCGGGCACGACGTCGGTGCCCCACAGCGGCGCGGACGGCGAGATTTCAAAACGTTCGACGCGGCCGTCGGGGGCGTTCTCCGTTTCTGCGGTTTGGGCGTCGACGGTGAACTTCGCACGGTTGTCGTGCTTCCACGCCACATCCCCCGGCAGAAGCCGGTCCCACGTCCCCGCCTTCACGCGGCCGTCGAGGATCGTGTTGAACACGGCGCTCTGCAACGCGGAGACGAGGAAATCACGCTGCGAGCCCGCGATGCTCTTCACCACCGCTTCCGGGGGCTTGCCCTGACGTAAGGCGTCCAAGGCTTGGCGGTCGTAGGGCAGCGGTTTGGGCCAGAGCTCTAACGCCCCCAGGTAATCGCCTCGCCGGAAACGCGCTCGGCCTTCGGCGAGTTCCGGGCGGTCGTTCGCGCCGGGCGTGCCGAGCAGCTCGTCCAGGAACGCTTCGTATTCGCTTCGCAGTAGCAGCGCCCCGAGCTCCGCGGAGTTGCCGCGGTAGCCGAACCGCTGCTCACCGATGTAGTTCGGCACGCCGCGTTTCTCGATCACGTCGAAGATCGGCTTCGCGCGGACCACGGCCGTGGGTTCCACGCCGCGCGCCTTGATCACGAACCGGTTGCCGCCGTGGTGTCCGCGCCGCAGCTTGTTGCCGTGGCGTTCGGCCCAGAGCACCTTGATCTTCGGGTGACATTCGATCCGTTCGACCGCTTTGGCTTCTTCTTCCGGGTTCGCCTCGGGCAGATGAATCGACAGATGCTGCCGGGTGACGGCGTGCTTGTCCTTGAGCCCGGCGTGCCCGATCTCACGCTTGCTCACGCGGAAATCCCGCGCCACTCGCTTGATCAGGTCATGCGTGGTCAACTCACGCTTCTCGAGGAACAGGTAGACATGTTCGCCCTCGCCCTTCGGCTCGTAGAGCGGCTGCTCCTCCACCAAAAAATCTTCTGGCGTCTGTTTGAGCGTGCCCCCGATGCCGGGCAAGCCGGCGGTGAGGTAGGCGAGGCCGGACGTCGGATCGGTCGCGGTCATAAGCGGCGAGGGGAAGGAATCGGACCGAGGCGCGTCAAGCAACTCCTTACGCTACGCTGAAAACTCCCGCGGTGCTTCGTGCCGATCGATGCGGGGATTCCTTTCTTCATCGAGTCCGCCATGTCTACCACGCGCCCCATACAGACTACCACCGTCGGCTCTTATCCCGTTCCGGACTGGCTTGCGGCGCTGCCCAGCGAGAGCGCCGTCGTCGACGCCACCCGCGTGGTATTCGGCCTGCAGCGACAGGCGGGCATCGACCTGCCGACCGATGGGGAGCTGTACCGGTTCGACGTGAACCACCCCGACACCAACGGCATGATCGAGTACTTCGTTCGGCCGATGGCGGGGACGCGCAGCGATCTGGGCCGGAGTGAAGTGGACGCGTTTCGTGCGCTGCGGCCCATGGGCTTTCGCGCGAAACCCGCGGCGGTGGTGGAGTCTGCTTTGGGCGAGGGCGCGTTGGACCTCCGTTCCGACTGCGAACGGGCCGCCTCGGTCGCGGGGGGTGACTTCAAGTTCACCCTGACCAGCCCGTACATGCTCGCCCGGACTTTGCTTGATCGGCACTACGAGGACTTCGAAGCGCTGCTGATGGCGGTCGCGGACGTGCTCGCGGATCAGGTTAAGGGGCTGCCTTGCGCTTGCGTGCAGGTCGACGAAGCAAACATCCCCGGCAACCCCGAACACGGACCGATCGCCGCCGCCGCGATCAACCGCGTGCTCGACGCCGTCGACGCCGGCACGCAAAAAGCCGTGCACTTTTGTTTCGGAAACTACGGCGGGCAGACGATCCAGGGCGGGGGCTGGAAGCCGCTGGTCGATTTTCTCAACGCGCTGCGTTGCGACCATCTGGTCCTGGAGTTGGCGCACCGCCCGGACGAAGACCTCGAAGCGTTGGCGGAGGTCGATGCGAAGATCGGGCTGGGCCTGGGCGTGATCGACATCAAGGTGAATCACGTCGAGACCGCCGACGAGGTCGCAGTCCGGATCGACAAGGCGGCCAAGCGGCTGGGCGCCGAACGCATCCGGTTCGTGCATCCGGACTGCGGCTTCTGGATGCTCAAGCGGTCGATCGCCGACCGCAAGCTCGCGGCTTTGACGGCGGGCCGGGACAAGTTCTTGGGTTCGTGACCGCTTTCGCGGTCGGCGTCAATCTTCCGGCACGCCCTGCGCGATCATGTCGCGAAAGGCCTTGATGAGCTGTCGCGTGATCGGTCCGGGCTCGCCGGTGCCGATGGGCCGGCCGTCGACGTCATTGACCGGGATCACCTCGGCGGCGGTGCCGGTGAGGAACATCTCGTGGGCCGTGTAGAGGTCGTGGCGGGTGAGGTCTTCGCGGATCACCTCGATGCCGGCCTGGAGCGCGAGGTCGATCACGAGGTTCATCGTGATGCCTTCGAGCACGCCGGCGGACAGCGGTGGGGTGAACAGTGCGGGCTTGCCGTCGCGCTCCCGCACGAGAAAAATGTTGTCGCCGGTGCATTCGCTGACGTTGCCGAGGTGATTGAACATCACGGCCTCGAGCACGCCCGAATCGATCGCTTCGATTTTTGCCAGGATGTTATTGAGGTAGTTCAAGCTCTTGATGCGCGGGCTGAGGGCCTGGGGGTGGTTGCGGAGGAACGACGAGCTGATGACCTTTAGGCCGTGGTCATAGAACTCCTGCGGGTAGAGCTGGATCGACGCGGCGATGATGTAGACGCACGGTTGCGGGCAGAGGAACGGGTTGAGGCCCATCGTGCCGGCGCCGCGGGTCGCAACCAGGCGGATGTACCCGTCGGCCAGGCCGTTGGCCTCGACGGTTTGCTTCGTCGCGTCGTACAGCTCGTCCACGGTGTACGGCAGGTCCATGCGGATCGCGCGGGCCGAGGCGAACAGGCGTTCGAGGTGAGTACGGAGCTTGAGGACGCGGTGGTTGTAAAACCGGATGCCCTCGAAGACGCCGTCGCCGTAGAGCACGCCGTGGTCGAAAACGGAGACGGTCGCGTGCTTGGCGGGCAGCATCTCGCCGTTGAGCCAGACGTGACGGTCGGCGTAGGCGGCGAGCGGGTCAGAAACGGGCGACGCGGCGGGCACGGGGGG
>JBCDDH010000113.1:0-7332 GCA_039180415.1 Planctomycetota bacterium
CCCGAAGTGGCCACAACTCAGTGGTCCCTACGGTGAGCTCGGTGACTGGGACGAAGTCGTAACAAGGTAGCCGTAGGGGAACCTGCGGCTGGATCACCTCCTTTCTACGGGATATACGTAGACTTCTTCGCAGAGCGATCTACGAGAAGAACGTCAACACACCCTCGTCCGGCCCGACCGGAATTCGCTGCGGCGACGCAGCGTGAAGGCATACCCAACTGTTCATTTGCCATTGAACGAATACTTAAAGCCCGCCTTATCGGCGGGCTTTTTTTGTTGCTCTCCACCGGTCCTAACGCAACACATAAACCCCAAAAGCCGGCGGCGTGGGCCGCCGACTTCGGAGGAGAAGAGGTCGGGGTCGGGTGAGGTGTTGTTAGTTCGCCAGCTTCAGCTTGCGTTTACGCCTTTGTTCGGCCATATCGAGCAGCACGCGTTGGGCGATGGTGCAGTTGGTCATGACGTGGCCAAGCTCGGTGATGAGCTCCAAGAATTCTTCGGCGCTGGCGGGGTTGGATTCGTCGCAGCACTTGGCGCGCACCGAGGCGAGCGAATCCGCGGCGTGCCGCACCGCCGCGATCGAGGCGTCCAGCGCGTCCGCCGCGTCGATGCGTCCGTCGCCGTTGAGGTCGAGTTCGAGGTCCATGCGGTCCAGCTTCCATTCGGTGCCGGCCGTGACCACCCGCAGCAGCGCTTCTTGGGCCGCCGGATTGGGCAGTAACCGGACCAAAAGCCGAACCGCGTCGAAATCCGGCTGGCTCTGTCCGGCGATCCATCGGTAGACGGTCGAGGTCGAGACGCCCGCCAGTTCGCCCATCTCCTTGGCCGTGGTGAGCTTACGATCGACGAGCTGCTGAAGGGTGCGGTGGAGCATCGAGCCGGCGTTCCTCTCTCGTGCGGTGGGGCTGGTTTTGACCCGGGCGAACGCTCGCGGCGAGATCCACCAGCCTGAACATCAGTTGCAGAGAATTTACCGCCAAACCATGTCGCAACACCGAAAAACTCGCGAGCCGATCCCCATTTGCGGGAAAGCCCCCGTCTCGACGACAATCCCGACATGCCCAGCCGCCACGCCGTCTTCCCGTTGGTTTTCCTGCTGCTGCTCACGTTGGCCGTGCCGGGCTGTGTGAAGTTCAAACACGCCTTGTCGGTCAAGCCCGATGGCTCGGGCAGGATTGAGCTTACCTTCGGCTTTAGCGACGCGATGCTCGCCCACCAAGGCGAAGACGCGTTTTCTTTCAACCGTCTCGATGCGTTGATTGCTCAGGAAGACCGTGGATTCGTGGCCTTCAGCGCTCCGGAGACCTGGTCGGAGCACGGTTTCACGTACCAGCGGATCCGAGGGTATTTCGAGGACGTGAACCGCGTGGTCATCGAAGGCGACGAAGATACGAACGCGGGCGAAGAACCGCCTGGCCCCACCACCTTCGCGTTCGACTCGGACGGAGGCACGTTGACCATTTCACGCTGCTTGCTCGAACAGGTCGCGTTGGAACTCACGGACGTCTCCGCGTCCGACCCGTTGGAGCGGGCTGCCTTCGCGGCGATGCTGGAAGGGTTGCGGATCGAGGAGTCGGTGACGGTGCCCGGCGAGGTCACGGCCGCCGGCCCTTTTGAGATCGCGGGGACGACGGCGGTCGGCGTGATCGACGGCGCGGCGATGCTCGACGAGCAAGGGACGGTGCTCACGGTCTGGCGGAACGCGGGGGCGGTCGAAGTGAAGTTCGAGCCGAATGGCTGGGACGACGCCGAACGTGACGCGTGGCGGGACGAACTCGCCGCGGCGAAGGAAGCTTGGTCGGCGATCAAAGAGGGCGGTTCCCTGAAGCCGTGAGATTCATGGCGGCTCGGCATCGCGCGGTCGAGGGTGTGCTTTACAATCTTGTCGATGTTCATGGTGCGTGGTCGTCCTTTCTTGAAACCGGCGGGTGCTTCGGCCCTGTGCGGATGCCTGTTGCTCGCGGGCTGCGAGCCGACCCAGCGGGTGGTGCGCGACGACTGGGCGACCTGGACGCAGGCGATGCGGGCGGGCGGAGCGGATATCGCGGTGGGCGGCCGGGCGGAGCCGGGCGACGCCCTGTCGGCCGCGTTGCACGACCGGCGGAACGCCGGGTTTGCGGTTCGCCTGGGGACGTACGAAGGGGCCGACCGCGGCGCGCGTGCTTCAAGAGACACGGTGTGGGCCAAGATCCAAGGCATCCCGCAGGTGTGGTCCGTGGAGGCCGAGGGTTTGATCAGCGTGTACGCCGGTCGTTATTCCCGAAGCGACGATCCGTCGGCGGGCCGGTTGGTCGAGCAGGTCCGCGCGATGGAACGGGCCGAAGACGACGCCCCGTTCCAAGACGCGCGGGTCGTGCAACTCACCGGCGTGGAGGTTTTCGCGACCAATCACCCCAACGATCTTCGGACTTATTCAGGCCAATATGGGTATAGCGTGCAGATCGGTTTTTTCGACGTTCAGTTCGAGGGCGATCGCCGTGCGGCGGCCGAGGCGTGGGTGCAGCAACTCCGCGACGAGCACGACGAATTGGCGTTTTACTACCACGGCCCGCATCGCTCGATGGTCACCCTGGGGCTCTTCACGCGGCGCGACTTCGTGAAGCAGGGAACCATTCAGACCGGTTTTGTCGATAAGCCGGGCCCCGAGATCCAGGCGCTGCTCGAAAAGTATCCCCACAACATCGGTAACGGCATGACGCTGCGTCAGAAAGATTCCAACGGCCGGGACATCGGCACCGCCCCCTCCTTTTTGGTGCGGATCCCGTGAGCGAGGCACCCGCGCCCGGCGCCCATCGCGCTGACGCTTCTCCGAACGTCGCCTCGATCAAGACCGCGTCTTGGCCGACCGCGGTGATGGTGCTGGCGGGGGTGGGCGTCGTGGTGTTGGCGAACCGCATCGCCGCGTTGCCCGACGCGATCGGGGACCTGCCTTCGTATCTGCCTTCGTACCTGCCGATGTGGGCGGCGTGGTTCGGATGCATGGCGGTGGGGGCGTGGGCGATGCGCCGGGTGGCGGTGCCCAACGCGTTGCTGTGGTTGCTGGCGGTGGCGGTGGCGTCACGGGTGTGTGTGGTGGTGATGTCCGGCACGCTGTCGAACGATTGGGTGCGCTACCTGTGGGACGGCCGACTCCTTGTGAACGGCTTCGACCCGTACGCGGTGGTGCCGACCGACCCGTCGCTGGCGTCGATCCACGACGAAGCGATGGTCGCGGGCATGAACAGCCCCGAGTATTTCACGGTGTATCCGCCGGTCAGTCAGGCGGTGTTCGCGCTGTCCTGGTGGGTCGGCGGCGGAGACCTCGGCCGGGCGTTCGTCGCGATGCGGGCGATGTTTGCGGCGGTCGATGCGGCGGCGTGTGTGCTGATCGTGGTCTGGCTACGGTCGCTGCGGATCGATCCGCGCTACGCGGTGTGGTACGCGTGGAGCCCGTTGGCGGTGGTCGAGCTTGTGGGCGCGGGGCACAGCGAGGCGCTGCTGGCGGCACCGATGATCGGGTGTTTGCTCGCGCTGCGGGCCCGGCGGGACGTGGTGGCGGGCGGGCTGTTGGCGGTCGCGGTTTGGGTGAAGCTGTTCCCGATCTTGGCGGTCGGGCCGTTGGCGTGTCGGGCGGGCAGATCTCGTTGGTGGCGGGCGGCGGTGGCGTGCTTCGTGGTCGGGGTGGTGATCGGCTGGCCGATGCTTCGGCCGGATGCCGCGCGAAACGTGTTGGATTCGTTGGGGCTTTACGCGGGGGTGTTTTCGTTCAACCACGGGCCGTTCGTGCTGTTGTGGTCGGGCTTGGACGCGATCGGGCCGGATCGGTACGGCTCGGCGTATCGGGACACGACGCGGATCATGCTGGGGGCGTTCCTGCTTTGGGTGGGCTGGCAGTGGTGGCGGAGCCGGTCGCTGAGCGGAGACGAGCAAGGCGACCGCAAGCTGGCCGGCGTGCTGGCGGCGATCTTCGGCGGGTACGTCGTCGCGAACGCGAACGTACACCCTTGGTCGCTGGCGTGGGTGCTCCCGCTGGTGCCGGCGTTGGGGCTGCGTTGGATCGCGGCGTGGACGTGGTTTTCGTTCTGGGCGGGTTTTTCGTACTTGGCGTACGACCGCGACCCGGTCGGGGTGCCGGCGTGGCTACTGAGCGTGGAGTGGGGCGGTTTTATGCTGCTGGCGGCGTGGGCGGGGTGGGGTTCGCGAGCGCGTCGCGTAGCGCCGCGGTGAGCCGCGGTTTCACGTCGTCCGGGCTGGGGCCGGCGGGGCCGAGCAGTTCGCGTAGCGAGGTAACCGGGCGGTGGCCGAGGCCGCAGGGGTCGATGAGCAGGAAGCGGGTGAGGTCGGCCGTGACGTTGAGCGCGAGGCCGTGCATCGTGGTGTGCTTGCGGACGCGGACGCCCAGGGCGGCGAGCTTGGCGAGCGGGGGTTGCCCGGCCGGCGGTTGCGCGCGGTTCACCCACACGCCGGTTGCCCCGGGGTCGCGGTGGGCTTCGACCCCGAACCCCGCGACGGTTGTGATCACGACTTGTTCGAGCAGCCGCATATAGCGGGCGAGGTTGAGCCCGTGGCGATCGAGGCGGAGGATCGGGTATGCGACGAGCTGGCCCGGGCCGTGATACGTGACGTCACCCCCACGGTCGGTTTCGGCGAGTTCGACGCCCAGGCGTTTGCGTTGCAGCGGCGAGGCGAGCACGTGCGTGTCCGCGCCCCGACGGTGGCTGACGGTGATGACCGGCTCGTGCTCCACGAGTAGCAGGGTCTCGTCGGCCTGATCGCGGGAGACGGCGAGGTTGAGGTCGCGCTGCACGTCCAACGCGGCGGCGTAGGGGAGCCGGCCCAGGTCGCGGACCACGAGATCTGCTTCCCGGGGCATCAAACCTTCAACTCGGTCGCGACGTTAAGCCGGTCGGCGTAACGCGTGCGGATCGGTTCGATCACCTCGGCCAGGAACGCGTCGACCTGCTCGGGAGCCCGGCCGACGAAATTCGAAGGCTCGAGCACCGCGCCCAAATCCAGACCGCGGAAGGCGGGTTCTTGCTCGAGTCTTTGGAGCAGGTCGTTCGCTTCGCCGTGCTCTTTCACGCGTTGCGCGGCGGCCTGGCTGTGGGTGCGGATCACCTCGTGCAGTTCTTGGCGGTCGCCGCCGGCCTTTACCGCGGCCATGAGCAGGTTTTCGCTCGCCATGAACGGCAGCTCCGCCGCGAGGTTCGCGCGGATCGTCTCGGGGTACACGACCAGCCCGCCGGTGACGTTCACCAGCAGATCGAGCACGCCGTCGAGCGCGAGGAACGGCTCGGGCAGCGTGAGCCGGCGGCAACTCGAATCGTCCAGCGTGCGTTCCATCCACTGTTCGGCGGCGGTCGTCATCGGCGTGGTCGCCAGGCCCATGACGAAACGTGAGAGCCCGCAGATGCGTTCGCTGCGCATCGGGTTGCGTTTGTACGCCATGGCCGAGCTGCCGATCTGGTTCTTTTCGAACGGCTCCTCGATCTCTTTGCGGTTCGCGAGCAGGCGGAGGTCGGTCGCACACTTCTGCGCCGCGGCCGCCGCGACGCCCAGCGAAGCGCCGACCATCGCGTCGACGAGCCGTGGGTAGGTCTGACCCGTGACGGCGAAACGCTTCTCGGCGGGCCAGCCCATCGCTTGGGTGACGCGTTCGTCGAGCCGTTCGACCCGGGCGTGGTCGCCGTCGAACAGCGCGAGGAACGACGCCTGGGTGCCGGTGGTGCCCTTGACGCCGCGGAAGCGGAGGCCGTCGCGGCGGTGTTCGATCTCTTCGAGGGCGAGCGCGAGGTCGTACGCCCAGAGCGTGGCCCGCTTGCCGACGGTGGTGGGTTGTGCCGGCTGGTAGTGGGTGAACCCGAGGGTGGGCAGGTCGCGCCACTGCGCGGCGAACGCGCCGAGCCGGTCGATCGCCGCGGCGAGTTTGCCGGCCAAAAGATCGAGGGCGTCGCGGAGCAGGATGAGCTCGGCGTTACACACCACGAACTGGCTGGTCGCGCCCAGGTGGATGATCGGGCGGGCGGTCGGCGCGGCGTCGCCGAGCGTATGCACGTGGGCCATCACGTCGTGGCGAAGCTTCTTTTCGTAGGCCGCCGCGGCGTCGAAATCGATGTCGTCGAGGTGGTCCCGCAGTTCGGCGAGTTGCTCGTCGGTGATGTCGAGGCCGAGTTCCTGTTCTGCTTCCGCCAACGCGAGCCAGAGACGACGCCAAGTCGAAAACTTGCGCTGGGGCGACCAGACCGCCTGCATTTCGGGCGACGCGTTGCGGCTGGCGAGGGGAGAGACGTAGGTGTCGTGCGGGGCGGGCGTCGGCAACGCGGGCATCCTGGGTTCGGCGGACCGTGAGCGCGGTTTCTGGAAAACCGCAGGTTGATTCTTTTTCGGGCGCCGGGCATAGTACCGGGCTGCGCGGGGGGCGCTTGCGCCGCCGCCGTGCCGGTATGTCCAGTAGTTCCGCCACGGATCGGCGACCATGCATGCGCCCGGCCAACCTGATGATTCTGTTCGCGGGGCGGACGCTTCCGTACCGGACGACGCGACGCTGCTGCATCGGGCCCGCGCCGGGGACCACGGCGCGTTGGGCGCGCTGCTGAGGCGGCACGAACGCCGACTGTTCAACGTGGCGTTGGGTGTGCTGGGCAACCGAGCGGACGCGCAGGACGCGACTCAGGACGCGTTTGTTTCGGTGGTGCGTCGCCTGGATCAGTTCCGCGGCGACGCGACGTTCGGCACTTGGGTGACGCGTATCGTGCTCAACGCCAGCAAGGACCTGCTCCGCAAGCGTCAACGCCGGCCCGCCACGCCGTTCTCGGTCCTAAGTCAAGACGACGACGGTTCGAGCGCAGCCGGAACGCGTTTTGCGCAGTCCCGGGAACTTCCGCCCGGCACGCACGTCGAAAACCAAGAGCAGCACCAACGCCTCCGCGAAGCGGTCGCCGCGTTGGATGGGCCGTTTCGCGACGTCCTGGTGCTGCGGGACTTGGACGGCATGGATTACGCCGACATCGCCGAGACGCTCGAGCTGCCAATGGGTACGGTGAAAAGCCGCTTGTTCCGAGCCCGCCTGATGCTCCGCGAGGCGTTGCGCCTGCATATCGCCGCCGCCCCCGCCGCCACCCCGCACACGGCTTGACCGATCGCCCGCCGCCCCGTTGATTCCGCCATGGAAACCCGCGACGACCCCAACCTGATCCTGGCTTATGTCGAAGGCGAGCTGCCCGAAGCCGACGCTCGTCGGTTCGAGCAACGCCTGGGGCAGGACGCGTCGCTGGCGTCGCTGGTCGCCGATTTGAAATCGGATCGGGCGGCGCTGCGTAGCTTGCCCGAGGAGGCGCCGGGCAGCTCGCCGGC
>JBCDDH010000114.1:0-7015 GCA_039180415.1 Planctomycetota bacterium
GCACGCCTACGGCGGCGACCTGGCGCTGACGCGCAACGCCGTGGGCCACCAGGGCCTGACCCACGACGGCGAAGCCCTGGGCCTCAGCGGCTCCGGAGGCCTCGGCCTCGTCGAAAACCGCAACCGCACCCTCCACCCCCGGCTCGGCCGGTTCCTCCAACGCGACCCGCTGGGGTACGTCGATGGGATGAGTGTGTATGAGTATGTTTTGTCCAAACCAACATCCTTTTCCGATCCATTTGGACTTCAATCAAATGTCCATCCAGGTGCAATTAAGGTCTACATTGATTCCGGAATGTCAGCCCAGCAAATTGCCAGCAACACTGGATGGACACTGCAACAGGCAAGGCGGGCTATGGCGGCTTATCGAGCCACTAAAGCCATGCAAGAAGCTGCCACACAATCAGAGCAGAAGCTCGAAGAAAATGGCCTTGGGTGCTCAAAGCAGAGGCTAACTAACCTCGAAAGTTCTAAACATGATTATGAAAGGCAGTTCGAAATGCTAGGGGCGTGTAAAGGTAGCGATGAGTGTCCAGATTTAATAACAAAACGAAACCTCCTCTCAATAATTACAAAATTGAGGTCCATGATTAACGACGAATGTTATTACGGCGGTGATCTTGGACACCGCGAGCAACTGCAAGGCAAGCGGAACGCGCTTCGCCAATGCGAAAAATTGATTAAAAGGCTATGCTGTGATTAGACCGAACCCAGACTTAATGTACAGAGCTTCCAAGCGTTTCGCCATACCACACAAACCTTTTAACGGAAAGCTTGTCGCCTACGCCTCAGGCCCCAAGGAAGAGGCGTTTTTAGAAGCCCTAACGCGCGAACAGCCCATAAATTTAAAATATAAATTCTGGCTGAGGCATTACGAAAATATTTTGCTCTTAAAGCCACCGGCTTTCAAACACTACTTCCCATGCATTGCAAGGTCGCTTGCAGAAGGCCTGCTACCACTTGACCCGCATGGGCCAGACCTCTTGAATGAGGGCTTTTTTTATTACACAGAATCACACACATATTTTTTCCGTGACTGCAACACCGATGACCCCAAAAGCCTTTCGCAAAAACAATATCTACCAAAGCTTTTGGCCGAACTCAATCAAGAGGAGTTGGAGTTTTTGCTCACATGGCATCGACTCTATTTATCTCTCTACGACCTGTAGCTTGCCAGACGCCACAATCCACTGATCTGAGCCTAGGGTTCGCGCCCCGTGAGTGGTCCCTAGACCGAAATGTAGAAGCGACCACTGGAGGTGGTATAAAAGGGGGGTGCGATATCTCCCTCCAAACTTCGCTTGGCCTGACCTATCCGTATCCTTTGGCAAGTACAGCAGGAACATCGTGGCGTTGTGATCTCGAAAGGGCTCCATAACGCTGGCAACAATTACTGATCGCTGCTAGATAAATCGGCCACCGGCGGTTGCGAATGTGGATCAAGAATTTGCACGGCTTTGGGCTTCGAGAATCTTGAAAATTGGAGTATCTTGCTCAGGCAGTTACTAAGAACATTAATTTTAGCTTTTGGGAGTTCAATTCCATGTGGTTTCGATCGGGACGCAGCGTTGGTGTACGAACGGGGATCGCTTCGGCATTTGCGGCGACCGTGCCTCTGATTTTTCCGAGAGTAGCAAGCGCGGAGTTGTCGTGGGAGTCGCGGAGCGTGACGCTGGAGGCGTCGGCGTTGGACGCGTCGGTCGACTTCGCCTTCCCGTTTGAGAACACGGGGGAGGCGGCGGTGACGGTGACGTCGATCCGGCCGTCGTGCGGGTGCACGGCGGCACAGCTGGACGAGCCGACCATCGAAGCGGGCGAAAGCTCGGCGATCGCGGGTTCGTTCACGATCGGGGACCGGCGGGGCAAGCAAAGCAAGACGATCGTGGTGCGGACGGACGACCCGGACCGGCCCGTGGTGACGCTGCGGCTGACGGTGCAGATCGCCGAGGCAGTGCGGGCAACACCGCGGCTGGTGTTCTGGCGAGACGGCGAGGCGCGGACGCCTAAGACGGTCGAGGTGGCGGTGCACGAGCCGGAGCGGTTGGCGTTGACGGCCGCGGAGCTGAGCGCGGGCGAAGCGGTTTCGGATCTGTTTTCGGTGTCGCTCGAGCCGATGGACGAAGCGGCGGAGGCCAACGCAGACCTGGGCAAGAGCGGCCCGAACGAAGCGGCGGCGGCGGACGCGACGCCGACGCGGTATCGGGTGACGGTATCGCCCAAGGCGGACGCGGGCGACGCACGGGCGATGGTGGCTTTGCGGTTCGCGGAGGCGTTGCCGAGCCACTACCGGGCGCCGGCGTTGATGGTGCGGACGATGGGGACCGCTCCGGAAACGGCCGAAGCCGACGGGGCGGCCGGAGCCGGGGAATGAGCCGCGGCGTGCGTGGGACGGCGCTCCGGGCCTTGGGTTTG
Organism: Planctomycetota bacterium; assembly: GCA_039180415.1. Lineage (GTDB taxonomy): Bacteria > Planctomycetota > Phycisphaerae > Phycisphaerales > Phycisphaeraceae > CAZIXN01. Next base: position 2,413 of record JBCDDH010000114.1, read on the forward strand.
TTGGCGTTAGCGGCGTTGCCGGCGGCGGGGTCGTATTGGTGGCACGGGCCGATCGCGGAAGCGAAAGCGCTGATCGCGGTGGACCCGGAAGAACTCCCGGCGGGGCACGTGGCGGTGTCGGAGGCGGGGGGGTGGGATGGCGTGTTGTGGATCGACGCGCGGTCGGCCGAGCGGTTTGCGCGGGGGCGGGTGCCGGGGGCGTGGCCGCTGACGCCGGGCGACTGGGAGGAGCAGTTGATGGGCGTGTTGGGGGCGTGGGAGCCGGGGCAGCGGGTGGTCGTGTATTGCGGGTCGGCGAGCTGCGACGACAGCGCGGCGGTGGCGGAGCGGCTACGCAACGAAGCGGGGCTCGACGACGTGTACGTGCTGCACGGCGGGTGGGAGGCGTGGGTCGCGTGGCGGGAAGAGGTGGAAGGGGGCGCGTCGTGAGTTTGTGGCGGGTGGTGCCGCACGCGGCGGCGGGCGTCGTGGCGGTGGTGTTTGTCGTCGCGGGCTCGGGCAAGGCGATCGACCCGGCGGGCTTCGCCGAGGCGATCGAGCGGTACGCGTTGTTGCCCGGGGGTTGGGTGCCCTGGGTGGCGTTTTATCTGCCGTGGCTGGAGATCGTCGCGGGGCTGGCGTTGGTTTGGACGAGGACGCGGGGGGCGGCGGCGTGGCTGATCGCCGGAATGCTGGTCGTGATGACCGGGGCGTTGGGTTCGGCGTGGTGGCGCGGGCTGGACATCACCTGCGGGTGTTTCGGCAACTGGTGGGAGCTGAGCGCCGGATGGGCGGCGGTGCGGAACGTGGGGCTCATCGGGGCTTTGGCCTGGAGCTCACGGTTCAGCGGGGACGCGATACGGTTGAAGGAAAACGAAACCGCCGTCGCCGGATAGAACACCACCTTCCGTTATTCGCTGGCCTCCGGACAAACGCGTCAGAGAAACGAGCCAAATCATCAACGACTGAGAAGCGGTCGACTCTAACCCTCGCGAGTGGGGGTGCCGACGCGCACGATCCGCGACGCAGACCGGTTTGATTCACACGTCAACGGGACGTTCGCTGGCAATCTGGTGCAGGCAGGTGTAAGCGAACTAACGATCATCCGGATCATCGAGGTGTACGAGACGGTTTTCGGCCCAGTCTCGCCAGGAAGGTCGCGTGTCTTTGAGCAAGATCTCGCCGAGCAAGTCGCGTAGCTGATCCCCGCGGTCGCCGCGGCGGTACTTGGCTCGGGCGAGGTTGCCGATCAACTCGGGATGGTCGGGCGCGAGGTCCTTGGCGGCTTGGAACTGAGTGACGGCCTCGTCGTACCTGCGGACGGCTTCAAGCACGAGGCCGAGGTTGTTGCGGGGTTCGGGCCGGTAGGGCATGAGCTTGCTGGCGTACTCGAACTCCCAAGCGGCGAGGTAGTACCGGCCCTGCTCGAAATAAACCTGGCCGAGGTTGTTGTGGGCGGGGCCAAAGGCGACGTCGTCGGTAAGGGCTTCTTTGAGGAGGCGCTCGGCGATTTCGAGATCACCTCCGTCGAACGCGACCATCGCGGCCTCGGTCTTCTCGCGGGCGGCCTTGCTATTGCCGGCCCGATCGGCCCCGGGGGTCTCGTAGCCGACGGAAGAAGGATCCGCGGATTGGCAAGCGGTGAAGAAAGCCAGCACGACAGCGGACGTAAAGGCGGCCGCTAACGACTTGATCGGCTGAGCACTAAAGAAGTTCATGGTCAATCCTTGAACGAGAATCGGTACTTCGTCATCGTCGCGACTCGCTTTCCGCGCTCGGCCGGAAGGCGATGTGGCTGACCGTGGCTTCAAGCGTCCAACGCTCAACCACGCCTGAGCTGGACTCGGTAGCCGCCGATCGTGGCGTGACCAGCCGAACCGCGTCGACGTTGAGGCGACTCCGCGAAACCACGGCGGCTGGCGTGTCTCGCTCGTCGCCGAGGGCCACGCCTGAGCGCAGCGTGCTTAAAAACCGCAAGGCTTCGACTAGCGTGACGCCGCGAACCACGAGCTGCGTCGCGTGCCGCACGTAGTCGGAGTCGTCAAGCCGCTCGGGGGGCTGCGGCCAGACCCGCTCGATCTGCTGGGCGTCGAGGCCGCTGCTTTGGGCGGCCCCTTCCAAGAGCCGCGCGAGCGTCGCAGGGTCGAGCGCGCTCGAACCTCCATCTTGGGTGACCGGCACCGTATCCCCGGCGTCAGTGAGCCGCCAGATTTCCTCAATCAATCGGCTCGCTTCATCCAGCTCTGCGGCCGCCTGCGTTGCCTCGGCTCGGGCTTGCCCCCGGACGTAACCCGCGGCCGCGGCCGTGGCGGCCGAGATCGCCAGCGTCACGACGGCGATCCGCATACGCATGGGCCACGCGTCGGTGGCGCGCTTATCGATCGATCCTTCTCGTGGGGTGCGGCCTCTCACGGATTCACCTCCCCGATACTGCTTTCCGCACGCTGACCGTGCAGCGTAAATGACACCCCGCGTTCGCGCAGGTTCTGGGTGCGTGGGCTGTCCAGCACAAACGCCGGCAAACGACGTAACGCCGCCGCGATCCGCTCGGCGTCACCGTGGGAACGGGCTTGGCCGTCCAGATATAGCCGCCGCGGGTCCAGCCGCAGTTCCAAGATCCGGTATCGCATGCCTCTCTGCAAAGCGGTAGAGGTCACGGAAGAGTCGCTAGAAGGTAGAGGATTGATGGCTCCGGCAGTAGCCGTACGGCCTTCCGGCGTGGGAAGCGCGACCAACAGGGCTTGTAGCTGAGCGAGCGTGTCGTGCTGCGTCTGAGCCAGGCCCCGTTCGCCTGCGCGCCCGCGTGCCAAGGACGCCTCGCTGCGCAGCCGTGACAACGGGGCCGCAGGGACCGCCCGCCCCGGGAACGCCTCGCGGAACCGGGCGGCTTGTTGTGAGGTGGCCGTATGTGTGGCTTCGCGAGCGTGCCAAGCGTCGAGCAGCAGTACTCCGGCCACCGACAATAGCGATGCCGCCGCCGCGATACACCACGCGGTCAGGGGCCGGGCGTAGCGAAGCCAGTGAGAACGCGGGGCCAACGCGTCGCGCCGCAGGTTGAGCGGGGCCGAACGTTGTCCGCCCAATACCTGTTCCGCGCCCCGCGCCGCGGCGAGCCAAGGGGATTCGAAATCGCCGACACGCTGTGATGCGCTGAATGATCGTTCGGCCGGCCCGCTGGATTCGAGCGGATCAAAGCCTTCTGGGAAAAACGACCAATCGGCGACCCGTCCGTCGCGATAGACGACTCGATCACAGCCCCCCGGCCACCGTGCAACGATATGCGTTTCGTCCGGGCGGTTCGGCGCGTCCGGTTCCTCCGCGGCAGCTTGCGATTGCCCCGGGGCGATCGGTGGCGGGGGGAGGAAGGAAAGGGGAATGATGGCTTGGACGGGAACGCCGTGTTCTTCGAGGCAATCGAGCCACGGACGCAGCCGTTGGGTTTCCGCGGCGACCGCGAAGACCTCGCCATCATGCTCGGCCCAGTCGGCGGTCAGCGTCTCGGCGTCCAAGGGCCACTGGTCTTCAAGCCGGTACAGCAGCGCTGTCCGGCGACCGCGACGTAACAAGCCGTCGGTCGGAACGCGCCCGGTCAGGCACACGCGGCTGTGCAATGCCAACACCACGCCATCGGGGTGCCAGTCTCCAAGAGCGTCCCGGGATTGATCTCCAGATGCGTCTTTAAGATCTGCCCCACGGGTGCCGCCGACGCTCGATAAAGCAAGGTCCGCATCATCGGATTCCAGTTTGACTTGTCGCGGACAGCCTTCGACGTCGATCGCCGTCCACAGCATGGACGCGTGATCCGAAGCGTGAGCGGCTTCGTCGGGCTCGGGTGGAATTAGGATGACAACGGGGGGCAAGTTGGAGTCCTCGATTTGTTCGTAAGTCCTTAAAGCTGAACTCAAGCCAACCAACAGGCGGACGCGTCGTGCGTCGCGAACTAGCCGCAGACGGGCTAAGGCGTTTCTGGAGTAAGGGTGCGGGATTCACCGTGGTACGTCACGACGATGCGACCCGGTTCGATCCGGTCGATGGTGGCCTCATCGACCGTCGCTCCCAGCGGGTGCATCGCGATCCGACCGTCGGCGCTGCGCAGGAGGGCCTGCGAGTTGCCCGGCTCGAGGATCGTGCCCACCAACCGCAGCCTCAAGGGCGGGGGCGGGGGCGGGACGATCACCGCCGGTGGCGGGTCGTAGAGCGGTCGCCGCAACGGTCGCGTCGCAGCAACCCGCAAGGCCTGGACCTGATCGTCATTGACTTCGGTTTCGACGTGTCCTGCGTTTGCCATGGCGGACGTTCTGGATGATGCCGACGTACTCGCTTGTACGTTTCGGGAGACTGCCGAGCCGTGGATGGTTTGAACGGACAGACCGACGACCCACCACGCAGGCGCAGTGACGGCGGTCAGGGCGGCTGCGACCCAAAACAGGCGACGCAATCGGCGTGGAGTCCAATGCAAACGTAGCTCCGGAAACAAGTCGATCCACTTTCGACCGTCGGCCCATGTCCGGTCGAAACAACCGTAATCTACCAGCGGAATCTCACCGACCGCGTACTTTGCGCCTCTCCAAAAGATTCGGCAGTCTCGGATACCCCCTGGGGCCCCAAAGCGACCGAAGACTCC
>JBCDDH010000115.1:0-6783 GCA_039180415.1 Planctomycetota bacterium
CTTGACTTAAGGGGTGGGCAGCGCGGAAATTTCGGACTAATCTCATGCCGAGAGATTCTCTTACGGAAGGACCGAAAGATGCCCCGCCTGGTTTCCGCGATCGTTCTGACCGCCGCCCTGCCCGCCGCCGCGTCGGCCGCCATCAGCCTAAGCTCCATCGACGATTTTGCCGTCACCAGCGAAGGCTGGATGATCGGCAACAACGGCGTTCAGCCCACCCGTGATTCGGACGACGGCCCGGACGGCCAGCCCGGCATCCTGACCCACTTCTCCGACGGCGGCGGCTCCAACGGTCGGTGGATCATGCGGTCCTCCGAGGCCGACTGGCTCGGCGACTACACCGCGGCCGGCGTGACCGCCATCAACCTCCAAGTCGCGGCGGTTTCCGGCCCGGACGTGCCGCTCTACTTCGCCTTCGACGGCCCCGGCGGCTGGTTCCATACCGCCGGCCAAGTCATCAGCACCGGCGACGGCTTCGTGCCGCTCACCTTCGACATCACCCCCGGCGGCCTGACCCACGTCGCCGCCAGCGGCGGCACCGGCAACCCGGCCGACACCTTGGCCGACGTCACCGAGATCTCGGTCATCGCCGGCCCCGGCGCGTTCTCGTACACCAGCCGAGGCGGCTTCATCCGCGTAGATCGCTCGACCAACGAGATCGCGCTCGACGACATCACCGCCGTCCCCGAGCCCGCCGTGGCCGCCGCCCTGCTCGGACTCGCGGGATGCGCCTTGCGGCGTCGCCGATCGGCAGATTGACTCGACTGGCTTTCAGTCGACCCGTAACACATACGCCCGCCCCTGCACGCTGTGGTTGCCCGTGCCCACGACGATCGTGTCGTCCGCGATCACGGCGAGATTGCTCGCGCCCCCGGAGGTATCGGTCGCGAGTTGAATCCATTCGTGCCACGATTCGCCGGCGTCGTCGGAGATCAACAAGACGTGACGCTTGACGTCAGTGCGCTGGTCCGTGCCGGCAAGCAGGTGGAACGTCCGCCCGTCGTGCTCGAGCGTCGCGTGTTGGCCGAGGAAACCCTTCTCCCACACCCGAACGTGCTCGGCCCAGGTCCGACCGGCGTCGTCGCTGGCGTAGATCGTGGCGATCCCCGACGCAAGGACGAACACGCGGTCGCCGATCCGGAAGAAATTCATCAGGTCCCGCGCATCCGGAAACTCCGCCACCCGGGTCCACGTCGAACCCGCATCCGTTGATCGGAAAACCTTGCCGGAGGCTTCGAAGCCCACGCCGGTGAGCACGACGCCGCCGCCCAGGTCGAGCAAGCAGGTCGTGTTCTGCCGCGGGAGGTCGTCGTCCACCACGACGGTCTCGAACGTGTCGAAGCCGTCGTGGCTGCGGATCAAGCTGATGCGGTCGTTCTCGGATCGACGCAGGCCCACGAGGATCTCACCCGTGTCCAGCTGCTCCAGCGCGACCGTACGCGACGCCGCGGCTTCGGCGGCTTTGTGCCACGTCGCGCCGTCGTCGGCCGAACGCAAGACCAGCGCCGGCTCGGACGTCGTCGCGAACAGTCGGCCGTCGTCGGCCCGCAAAAAGTTTCGCACGTCCTGGATGCCCCACGTGTCTCCGCCGTCGACGACTTGATTCCAGCGGACGCCGTCCGGCGCGACGACGCCGCGGTAGATGTCGCCGGTCTCTTCGGTGCCGACGAGGACGACGCCTTCGGCGAGCTTGAAGGACGAGCGGACGTTGGACTCGCCCGCCGGCTCGAAGACGTCGTGGATCGCGACGGTCGGGAACCGCGGCTCGGCCGGCTCCGCGCCGGATGTCGCGGCGCAACCGAGTGCGGCCACAGCGAAGAAACAAGCCAATGTCGGAGAGGTGATGCGAAGCGAAAGGTTCATGCCACGAGCGTACCGCTCGTCTTGGCTTCGCCGTGTCCGGATGCGCTACGCGGGGTCGGTTAATTGTCCGATGCGTGCACGGTCAGCGGCACCGCGCCGTTGCGGCCCTCGTCGCCGGGCCGGGCTTCTTCCGGGCCACCCTGGCCTGCGCCGGCCCGCTGAGTCGACCAATCTTGAACTCGGCCGTCGGGGCTGGCCGCGGGATCGTCGTGAACCCTGAGCAGCTCGTAGCGGTTGTTGCGCTGGGCGGGGACGTGGCCGGCGTCGCGGATCAAGCGGCACAGCACGGCCTCGTTGAGCCGATACGTCGTGCCCGCGGCGCTGACGACGTTCTCCTCCATCATGACGCTGCCCATGTCATTGGCACCGAACTTGAGCGCGAGCTGGCCGATGTGCGGGCCCATGGTGACCCACGAGCTGCCGATGGAGTGGACGTTGTCGAGGACGAGGCGGGAGATGGCCTGCGTCCGGAGGTACATGTGTGCCCCGGCCATGCGGAGCGACTTGGCGAAACGTGGAGACGCCGCGGCGACCGCGCGTTTGTCGGCCGGATCGACTCCTTGCAGGTGCACCGCGTCGGCGGCGCGGTCTCCGGGGAAGTCCGCGCCGACTTCCGGGTCCCAGTCGGGCAGCTTGCCCAGCGGCGTGTTCTCGCGTTGGTACGGCCAACTGATGAAGGCCTTGGTCTGCCCGGCGTAGCCGCGCTCAAGGGCGAGGTCTTGGCGTTCGCGCACGGCCAGCAGGTGGTGGGCGCGGTCGGCGAAGCCTTCGAGGTGGCCGAACATCATCGTCGCGGAGGTGTTGAGCCCGAGCCGGTGGCCGACGGTCATGACGTCGAGCCACTGCTGCGCGGTGGCCTTGCCCAAGCCGATGCGCGAGCGGACGTGCTCCGCAAAGATCTCGCCGCCGCCGCCCGGCAGCGAGTCCAAACCCGCGTCACGCAATTCCGCCAGGATCGCTTCACACTTGGCGAGCCAAACGTCGTGTGGCAGCGTGCCAGACCGCCGGACGCCGGGCGTCGGGAAGCCGTCGATCTCGAGTACCGCGACGAACTCGACGATCTCCGGCGGGCTGAAGCCGTGGATGTGGACCTGCGGAAAAGCCCGCTTCATCGCGCGGAGCATGTCGACGTACCACGCCAGGTCGAGCTCGGGGTGCATGCCGCCTTGGAGCAAAATCTGGGTGCCACCGATGTCGACGAGCTCCCGGATTTTCTGGTGGAGCGTGTCGGTAGCGAGCACGTACGAATCTTCGTCGCCGAGGTCGCGTTTGAACGCGCAGAAGGTGCAGTTGGCGGAGCAGACGTTGGTGTAATTGATATTTCGATCGACGACGTAAGTACGCGGAGCGGGCGCGCTGCCATGGATGCGATCGCAAACAGCAGAGGACCAAGTGCCCAGGTCGTGCAGCGACGCTTCCCGAAATAGCCGGACGATGTCGGAGAGCTGCAGCCGGTGGCGGCCGGCGATCACGTCGTCGATCTGGAGATCGCGGTGGAGGTTGGAGGGCTCGATCGCGGCGGTGGGCATAGGAGTCAATCCTAGGCTGCGCGGCCTGGTCGCTTAAGCGACCAGGCCGAAGCGCGAACCGTCGCGTATCACGACGATGCCTCAGACCTCTTCGATCTGGGCGGTCTTCTCGCTGACGAGCGTTTCGACCTGAGATTCGTACTGTTTGACGAGGTCTTGGACTTCGTCCTTCGCCCCTTTGACGTCGTCTTCGGACAGGTGCAGCGACTTGTCTTTCTCGGCGGCGTCGATGTGCTTGTTCGCGTCGCGGCGGGCGTTGCGGATCGTGATCTTGGCGTCCTCGCCCATGGACTTGACCGAGGCGGTGAGCTGCTTGCGGCGGTCACCTGAGAGGGGCGGGATGTTGAGGCGGATGGTCTTGCCGTCCTTCATGGGGTTGAGTCCCAGGCCGGCCTTCTCGATGCCTTTGACGATGTCGTTGAGCGTGCCGGGGTCGAAGGGCTTGATCAACAGTTGCGTCGGTTCGGGAACGGTAACCATGGCGACCGAGCGGAGGTCGGACTCGGCGCCGTAGGCCTCGACCTTCACGTACTCGACCAGACCGGTGGTCGCGCGGCCGGTGCGGATGCCGCCGAGTTCCTTCTTGAGGTAGTCGACGCCCTTTTCCATCGCCTCTTCGGCTTCCATTTGGATCGTGTCGAGGTCCATGGGTTTCTCCGTGGTGGTACAAATTGAAGTGAGTTCAACCCACGCGGGTGCCGATGTTCTCGCCGGCGACGACCGCGGCGATGTTCCCCGGGCGCTTCATGTCGAACACGACGATCGGGATGTCCTGGTCGCGGCACTGGGCGAAGGCGGCGACGTCCATCACCTTCAGGTTCTTTTCGATCGCCTCGTCGAAGCCGACGCGGTCGAAACGCTGGGCGTCGGCGAACTGGTTGGGGTCCTTGTCGTACACGCCGTCGACCTTGGTGGCCTTGAGCAGGACGTCGGCCCGGATTTCCGCCGCGCGGAGGCTGGCGGCGCTGTCGGTGGTGCAGAACGGGTTGCCCGTGCCGGCGACGAAGATCACGACCCGCTTCTTCTCGAGGTGCCGTAGCGCCCGACCTCGGATGAACGGTTCGGCGACGGAGCTGAGGTTGATCGCCGACATGACCCGGGCGGGCTGGCCCATCTGGTCGAGGGCTTCCTTGAGCGCGAGGCCGTTCATCACCGTGCCGAGCATGCCCATCTGGTCGGCGACCGCCTGGTTGATGTGGCCGGCCTGGGCGAGCGCGGCGCCGCGGATGATGTTTCCGCCGCCGACCACCACGGCGACCTGCGCCCCCAAGGCCGCGGCCTGAGCGATTTCGGCGGCGATGAGCTGGAGCTCGCCGCCGTCGATGCCGAACTGGCCTTCTTTACAGAGCGATTCGCCGGAGAGCTTGAGCAGGACCCGGCCGTACGCGGGGGCCGGCCGATCGGCGGGGGCCTCCGGGACATCCGGCGACGCGTCGTCCCGGTCTTCGACGGTGGCGTTGGACGGGGCGGGCATCGTGAGTCCTCGGGATCGGGCGTCCGGTCATAGTCCCGCGTCGCAACGGCGGGCTTTCGATCGTTCGGGAGATTAGCGGATCGGACAGGTCAGGACTTGCCGAAGCGGCGCATCACGTCGTCCATGTCGAGGTCGGCGAGGTGGTCGAGGGCGTCTTGGAGGTGCAAGTCGATGCCGAGCTGCTCGGGCCGGATCGACGGCGTCTGGGCGAGATCACGGAACGTGGGATCGGGCACGTCGGGCACGCCCATCTCGCGGAGCCAGCGCAGCGCCTGCTCGGCGGGGACGCCGTCGAGCGCGGTGCGGCCGACGCCGAGCGGCTTGGGCTGCTTGGGGCGCGGCTTGGTCTTGGTTTGGTGGCGGGCTTGCCGGCGCAGCTGCCCGCACAGGCGCGACAAAAAATCCTCGCTGGACCAAGACGCGCACCGGCGGTGATGCGCCGCGGCCCGGATCTCTCGGTCGCTGCTGACCACCGTCAGCCGACGGGGGTGCGACGACGCGGCGATGCGGGCGATGATCACGTCGTCGGCGCTGCGTCCGCCCCCGGAAGAACCTCCGGAGTAGACCAGCCCCACTTCCGGAACGGGGCTTGTCGGCGTGCCCAACGGGTTCGGCCGGCCGTCCGCGACGACCGTGACACCACCGGTTTTCACCCAATGCGTTTTCGCGAGCGCACGACACAGCCGTTCCACGTCCAACCCCGCGAGCATCGGTGGCATCGCGCAATGCAGGACGTTGTAGCAGTCGATCAGCAGCATCGGCCCGTTGGCTCCGAGGGGCGTGGAGGGAAAGTCCGCAAGGGAACATACGCGTTGTGCCGGGTTCCGCCCGTTGGACAATCGACGCAGCGACCGCTTGCCGGGCGACGCCGATTCGCAGGACCACCGGTCATCGTGTGGCTGCGTGGGGCGAGTCCGCTCGGAGGGAGGGCCGTTGCGTCAGGTGGATGCAAGCCTTGTGTGCCCGGCATGCCTCCGGTCGCCGTACGGTACGAGGAGAGTCTCCATGCAAAAGCGCACGTTCACGAGTCGGTGGTTGCGCGCCTGGGCCTCGGCGTGGTTGGTCGGCGGGATCGCCGTTCCCGCGATGTCCGGCGCGGCCGGGACCACGGTGAGATCGGGCTTTAACCTGTCGCTTCCGACCGGCCCGCCGATCACGGTCGAATACACGCCGCAGGGGCTTTGGGACCTGGACGTGGATCTGATTTTCGATCCGGGCGCCGGGCCCATGCTCAAGTGGTTCGAGACGCCGACGAATCCGGTCACGACCGACCCCATCCTGCTCGACGCTCAGCAGCCGTTCCCGCAACCGATCTGGGAAGACTTCTACGTCATCCCGGGGCCGCCCGGCACCCCGCCCGGCTACCCGGTGTCGGACTGGCACGAAGAGATCCTCACGCCGGGCTGGGAATGGGTGCTGCCCGGGGACGCGCGGTTCCCGAGCCTGTTCCCGCCGGGCCAGTCCTTGGTGACCCGAAACGGGCAGCCGTGGCCGTGGGATCCGCAGCCGCACCCCGGCGGCCCGGACCCGACGATGTTGTGGATCGAGTTCCCGCCGATCGACCCGGGGCACGTCTTCGATATCCATAAAGCGCTGCTCTGGGTCGGCACGCCCGACAACCGGGTCTGGGGGGACTTCGTGGACAACGACGGCTTTACCATCGACGAATCGCTCATCGAAGTGATCGAGTACCCGACGCCGGAACCGGCCAGCGCTGGTTTGATCGCGCTGGGCGCTTTGGCGCTGCTGCGCCGCCGCTGACCCCGCCGCGTCCCGATTCCACAGCCGCGTGAGCGAGATGCAGCGCGTTGATTGCACTTCGTAGCCCTGAATCCGTCGGCCCCCCGCGGGGACCGCGGCGGGGCGCGGGTTGGGCCCCCACGGGGCCGCCGCCCCCCCCCCCAATCCCGGGGGCAC
>JBCDDH010000116.1:0-6629 GCA_039180415.1 Planctomycetota bacterium
ATCCCCGGGCAACACGATCCGGCCCGGTGTCTCCAGCCCCATCGTCTGCGTCGAACCACTAGCGATGATCTGATCCAGGATCATGATCTTCTGCCAGATCTTCCGCGACAGGCCGGTCGTCAAGCGTTCGATCTCGTCGACGGCCCGCAGCACCACTTCATCCTGCAGGTCTTGCAGGTACAGCACCGACACCTTGCTCAACAGCGACAGCATCTCCGAACAGAAATCCAGGTACCGAGCCATCTGATACGGCGTCAGCCGATCCACCGCGGGCGTGCCGTCTTCGAAGGTCAAAACGTCCTTATCCAGCAACCGCTCCGGGTCCTTGCTGAGTTGGTGCATGTCGATCACGTGGGCCAAAACCCGCAACTCTTGGATCGCTCGCAGCGCCCGACGCCGTTTCAGACGGCCCTCGACCGTCAGCAGGAAAAGCACCATCAGCCCGAGGTACACCACCGTACTGATCGCCGCGTCGATGCCTTCGAGCATGCTAAACGCGTCGGCCACGTCGTCGAAACGCAGATAAGTCACGCCGATCTTCACCAGCACGACGCACATCGTCGCCAGCACCACCCACACCGCGATCCGCAGCAACACGTTCGGCCGAGCCAGGTCTTGCGTCTCGCCGATCGCGTGGGCCGTGGCTTTACGGAGCTCCGCCGCCACGTCGCCCAGCCCACGCCCCGGCAGCCGGAGCTCGATCCGCTCGATGAGCAGGTCTAGCGTCATGACGATCCGTTCGGACCGCAGCGTGACTTCCGGCCGAGTTGGCTTGCCCGTGCTCACGGCCACAGCGTATCGCGCTACGAAGACACGCCGACGCGCAAGGCCGGGAAACGCGACGCCCGGCGCAGCGGATCCGGGACGAACGCCAAGGTCAGCCCGCGGTTTCGGCCAGCGCTTCCAACAGCTTCGCCTCGTCCCAAACCTCGACGCCCAGCCTGGCCGCCTTGTCCAGCTTCGAGCCCGCGGCTTCGCCGGCGATCAGCAGGTCGGTGTTCTTGCTGACCGAACCGGTGACCTTGGCTCCGAGCGATTCGAGCTTTTCGGCCAGGTCCGGACGGGTGAAGCTTTCGAGTGTCCCGGTGAGCACGATCTTCCTGCCGGCAAAGGGTGATTCGGTTGACTCCCGCGATGCCGCGGCCATCGGTTCCGTGAGATCGACCCCCGCGGCGCTCAGATCGTCGAACACCGTCCGGCCCGCGTCGCTGTGCAAAAAATCGTGCAGCGACGCCGCGGTGATCGGGCCAATATCGTCGACCGCGGCGATCGCTTCGACGTCCGCCGCACGCAACGCATCAAGGCTGCCGAAGCCACGGGCGATCGCCTTGCCCCCGGAGCCGCCGACGTGCCGGATCGTCAGCGACCCGAGCACCCGCGCCAGACCCCGGGCCTTGCTCGCTTCGATGCCCGCCAACAAATTGTCGGCCTTCTTCTCGGCCATGCGATCCAACGCAACGATCGCGTCCCGCTTTTCGTGCAGCCGAAAGACGTCGCCGATGCTCGTCAGCAGGCCCGCATCGACCAGCTGATGCACCGTTTTGTCGCCGAGCGCGTCGATGTCCATCTGCTTCCGTCCCGCGAAGTGGATCAGCCGTTCCCGAAGCTGGGCGGGACAATCCGGATTCGGGCAGTAGCGCGCGGTCTCTTGATCCTCGACGGTCTCGATCTGGACGCCCGTGGCACACACGGGGCAGGCGTCCGGCGGCGCGATCGGTTTTGCGTCTTCGGGCCGTTCATCCACCACCGCTTCGATCACCTGCGGGATGATCTCGCCGGCCTTCTCGATCACGACCGTGTCGCCGACCCGCAAGTCTTTCCGAGCGACTTCGCCGAAGTTGTGCAGCGTCGCATGCCGCACGGTCGTGCCCGCGACCAGCACCGGGTCCATCACGGCCCGCGGGGTCAGCTTGCCGGTCTTGCCGACCTGAACCTCGACCCCTCGGAGCACGGTCCGCACCCGTTCGGCCGGGAACTTGAAAGCGACGCACCAACGCGGCGATTTGCTGGTGGCCCCCAGCACGGCTTGGTCGGCCAGACGATCAACTTTCAAGACCACGCCGTCCGTGGCGTAGCCCAGTTCGCCGCGGCGTTGGTCGAAGTTTTCGATGTAACGCCACGCCTCGTCGAAGCCGCTCGCCGTGTCGATCGCGGGATTGGTCGGCAGACCGAATTCTCTTAGCGCGGCAAGGAAACCTCCGTGCGACGCGAACGCCTCGGCGGGCTCGACCTCACCGAGGCCGTGGGCAAAGAACCGCAAACCTCGCACGACCTTAGCCGGGTCCTTCTGCTTCAGGGAACCCGCCGTCGAATTCCTCGGGTTCATGAACAGGTCGAGCCCCTCCGCCTCGCGTTGCCGGTTGACTTCCGTGAAGACGTCATCCGGCATGAATACCTCGCCGCGGGCCTCGAGCACCGCGGGGCGTTCGGCCTCGGTCGACGCCCGCAAGGCCAGCGGGATCGCCCGGATCGTGCGTACGTTGTGCGTCACGTCGTCGCCCCGGGTCCCGTCGCCGCGGGTGACCGCCCGGACGAGCGATCCGTTTTCGTACCGAAGCGAAAGCGCGACCCCGTCGACTTTCGGCTCGCAAGCCAAACGGATTTCGGCCGCCTGCTCCGGGCCGCCTTCGACAAACAACGGTGACCCCGAGGAATCTTCGGGCGTCTGCTCTTTCGCCAACGCCTTGAGTGTTCGTTCGTACCACGCCCGTAGTTCGTCCCGGTCGTACGTGTTGTCGATCGAAAGCATGGGCACCGCGTGCGGCACGGTCTCGAAGCCTTCGATCGGTTCGCCGCCCACCCGTCGCGTGGGGGAGTCTTCGGCGGCAAGATCGGGGTGCTCAGCTTCGAGCCGCGCGAGCTCCTCCAATAGCTCATCGTACTGCTGGTCGGTGATGGTCGGCGACGCGTCGACGTGGTATCGGCGGTTGTGCTCGTGCAGCTCCCGACGGAGTTTGGCGGCCCTTTCGCGCTGCGCATCGGTCGGCGGGGAGGCGGACATCGACGCGATCTTAGATCGACCGCGGCGGGCCCGTGCGGCGTGCCCGGTACACTTGGCGGATGCTCCGCGGCCTCCACGTGTCCCTGGCCAACAAGTGCCAACTGCTGTTTGGGCTGGCGGTGGTCATCATCCTCGGGGCGGCCTTAACCGTGGTCGGGCTGCGGATGCAGGCCCTGGTCGAGCAGGGGCCCGAGCGTCGAGCCCAGGACCTTGCCGAGCTGTATCTCTCCGGCCAGCTCGACTTTCGAACGCGGGAGCAAGCGACCGCGCGGCTCGCCGCGATCCCTTCTGAGCCCAGCGGTTCAGCCGCCGACCCCCAACTGGACGCCACCGGGGTGATCCTGACCCGCATCGACGCGGAGGAGTTTGCCTCCGTCGCCAACACCAACACGTTCCTCGCCACCGCGATCGAGCGTTTCCAAGCCAGCCCCGACCGCATCGAGCATTTCGAGCCCGCTCGGGATCGTGACGGGCGAACGTTCTACCGCTACGCCCGGGCGTTGCGTCTGCCGCCGCCGGATGTGCTCGCCCAAGACGCCGGCGACGAAGAGGGGCTCAGCGTCGCCGACCAGAAAGACGCAGAGTTCGACCGCCCCACCGCCGACGGCAAGGCCTTGGCCGAACTGATGCTCGCCGCCGACGATCTGCGTGGCGTCCTTCTCATCGAAATCCGCGACCGCGACGTTGTGCTCCAACAGGCGCTCAACCGCATCTACACGATCGCCGCCTGGCTCGTCGCCGGCGGCTTGGCCATCGTTGTGTTCTGGTTGATCCTGACCCGCCTGATCCTTTCGCCGGTCCGCGTGCTGCGGGGTTACGCCCTGCGGGTCAGCGAGGGCGACCTGTCGATCCGCAGCGACATCAACACCGGCGACGAGTTCGAACAGCTCTCCGACGTGTTCAACACCATGCTCGAGAACCTGAAGAGCAAACAGGACCAGCTCTCCGGTGTGAACAAAACACTCGACCTCAAGCTTATCGAAATGGCCGAGTCGAACATCGCGTTGTACGAAGCGAACAAGATGAAAGGCGAGTTCCTCGCGAACGTGTCGCATGAGCTGCGTACGCCGCTGAACTCCATCATCGGGTTCGCGGAGGTGCTCCAGGAAACGCTCGCCGACCGCACCGGGCCCGTGGACGAGAAACGCAAACGCTACGCGGCCAACATCATCCTCAGCTCGCGGCGCCTGCTCGAACTGATCAACGACTTGTTGGATCTCGCGAAGATCGAGGCCGGGCGCATGGATGTCCGCGTTTCGACCGTCAGCCTCCGCGACACGTGCGAAGGCCTGGCCGCGCTGATCAACCCACAGGCAAGCAAGAAGAACGTCGACATCAAACTCAATGTCCCGCCGGACCTGCCGATGGTCGAGACCGACGCGGGCAAGCTGCAACAGGTGCTGTTCAACTTCTTGTCCAACGCGGTGAAGTTCACGCCCGACGCCGGCCGGATCACCGTCGCCGCCGAATCGTTGCCGCCGCCGGAACAGCCCGACGCGACCGGCCACCGCCGCGCTCGTGTCCGCATCGCCGTGACCGACACCGGACCGGGCATCCCGTTAGACGACCAGCCCAAGGTGTTCGAGAAGTTTGTCCAACTCGACCCGTCGGTGACCAAAGCCCACGGCGGAACGGGGCTGGGCCTGACCATCTCGCAGGAGTTGGCCGAGCTGCTCCGTGGTCGGATCGAGTTGGAATCCGAACCGGGCCGGGGCGCGACGTTCGCCTTGATCTTGCCGGTGACGTACTACTTGCCGGACGAATCGCTGAACGGCGAGTTCGACGCGGTCGACGACGACAGCGAAACCAACCACGCCAACGCCGATCCGGCGGTGTCCGCGAGTTAACCGAGACGCTTTGGCCAGAACTCAAGTCGACCCCTGTTCCGAGCCGACGTCGCTACAATCCGTTACAAAATCGGGCGTCTGTGGTTTCGCCGACCCGACGCCCTCGGCTCCGAAAGATCAACCCATGGGACTCGAAACCGCCCTGCCCGCCGAAGGCTTCGCCACGCTTCGCCTCCAGAAGGTCGTCAACTGGGCCCGCCGCTCCAGTGTCTGGCCCATGCCGTTCGCCACCGCTTGCTGCGGCATCGAGCTGATGGCCACCGCGTCGTCGCGGTACGACCTCGCTCGCTTCGGCGCCGAGGTAATGCGGTTCTCGCCCCGCCAAGCCGACCTGATGCTCGTCGCCGGCCGTGTCTCCGTGAAGATGATGCCCGTCCTCCAACGCATCTACCAGCAGATGGCGGAGCCCAAGTGGGTCGTCTCCATGGGGGCGTGTGCCTCGACCGGCGGCGTCTTCGACACCTACGCCGTCGTCCAAGGCATCGACCAGTACATCCCCGTCGACGTCTATGTCCCGGGCTGCCCGCCACGCCCCGAAACGCTGATCGAGGGCGTCATGGCCATCCAACGCATCATCGACGAGGACGGCATCCCACCCAAGGGCCCCGACGGGCTGCGGCAACCGTTGGGCATCACCATCCAGCCGACCTACCAGCCACGCCCCCAACCCGTGCCGCTCACCGTCGGCGCGAACTGAACCGCCCGTCGCCGCAGCGAATTTAGCGCCGCCGCGGAACCCCGCGCAGCCCCGCCCGCTCCAGCACCGCCAGCGTTGCCAGCACCGCTGCAGCCTGTGCCGCAACCAGGCCCGCCTGCCACGCCGGCATCCGGGCCATCATCACGCCGCCCGCACCGGTCGCCACCGTCGCCAGCACAACCACGAACACCGCCGCTGGGCGCGATAGGCCCAGCTTGACCAACCGGTGTGAGAAGTGGTTGCGGTCTCCACTCATCGGGCTCCGGCCGTCACGCAACCGGATGATCGACACGCTGACCAAGTCGTACAGTGGGACGGCGAAGATCACCAACGGCGTCAGCAGCCCGTGCCAGCCCGTGCCCATTCCCCCGGTAGCCACCGAGCTGGCCGAAGAGCCGGCCCCGAGTTCCACGTACGTCGTCCGCACCGAGATCACCGCTAACAGGAGCCCCACCACCAGCGACCCGCCGTCGCCGAGATAGAGCCGTGCCGGCGGCAGGTTGAACCATAGAAACCCCGCCAACGCCCCGAGCAGCACCGCCGCGAGCGATGCGACGAACCACTGTCCGTTCTGCAACGTCGCCGCAAGAAACACGCCCGCGATCACCGCCGCCACCCCTGCGCTCAGCCCATCCATGTTGTCCAGGAAGTTGAACGCGTTCGTGATCGCCACGATCCAGAGCACGGTCACGAAAACCGACACAATCGGCAGGTACGCCTTCCACCAATCCGCCGGCGGCAGCGGCAGCGGCACGTCGAAGTCCAGCACCCGGCTGTCGCCCGACGTCGCGATTGCCGTCGCCACGCCGACCTGAATCACCAGCTTGCTCCACGGCCCCAGCGGTCGGCGGTCGTCGAACAGCCCCATGACGTGTATCACCGCCAACGCCCCCAGCACCGTGCCGCCGATCGCTGTGGATTCGCGCAGGCCTTCCATGTGCATGCCGATCGTCACCCGCAGGTCCGCCCAGTCGCCCTGTTCCCCCGCTCCGACCAACCAGAAATCCGACGGCAGGAACCACACCGTCGCCGTCGTTAACGCCATCGGCAGCGCGATCGCCCAAAACACCGCCACGCCCCCGAC
>JBCDDH010000117.1:0-6491 GCA_039180415.1 Planctomycetota bacterium
AGATAGCTAAGCGATTTCCCTGTGCTACATCAATCGTGGTGTCGTTTAGAGAAACGCTCGGCCGCCGGCCTGCTTAACCGGCTTTAGCCTGTTCCCTCTCGCTGACGGGGCGTTCCCGTTGGCATGGCGGTCGACGCCGTGAAGTTCACGGCCGACGCAACCCGACCGGCCACCACCCCGCGTCGTATACGGAGGTCAACGCCCACGTAAGGGCAACTCGCCAACCGGCGTGAGCCAGGACGACGCCCAAGCCCTTCCCCGCGAAGCCTTGAGCCGCCGCCCGACCCCACTCCCGGAACCACAGGCACCCACGGAGCCGACTCGGACCGTTTCGCAGCTTTTTTTATCTGCTGCCAAACTTCAATGTCCTATTCCATCCGTCCATACCCGGCTTGATTCTCAGGCCGATCCACGCCGGCCCACCCTTTCCGGGCGACACCGAGCCGGCGTCCCGACGACTCCGAACCATCGCCTGTCCATTCCCGGCCCCACCCCCAATCGGCCGCCGACCCGTGCGCAGCCTCGGAACCTTTCGAGCCAGCACGCCTCTCGGAAACCCTCAGGGAACCCGGCCGCCGCTCGCCCGATTCGCATATGCCCCACCGGCCCACCTTCGACCGACACGAACGGTCGCTCAGGTCGAGCTCAAGTCCCGGCACGACGCCCGCACCCCGAGCGTCGGGTGGTTCGTCCACCGCTGCCGGCCCGACCGCCACCTTTGCCCCCTGTCTGCGCCGCGCACCGGCTGCAGTACAGCACCATCTCACTTCGGAGACCCTCCATGACTGTCCGTAAGAATCGTGAAATGCTCGGCTTCACCCTGATCGAGCTGCTCGTCGTCATCTCGATCATCGCGCTGCTGATCGGCATCCTCCTGCCCGCGCTGGGCGCCGCCCGCCGCACCGCCCGCCAGATGCAGAACAACACCCAGACCCGCGGCATCCACCAGGGCATGGTCGTGTTCGCTCAAGGCAACAAGTCCGGCGGCGGCGACGGCTTCTTCCCCGGCCTCAGCTCCCGCGGCCAGGTCCTCGAAGACGACGCCGGCGGCCCGAACTCGATCGAAGGCGGTGCCGGTGCCGCCGCCACGTTCGGCAACAACAACACCATCGAAGGCTACGCCGCTGCTGGCCAAACCAACATCGATCCTAGCGTGATGAACGACCAGAACGACGGCACCGGCTTCATCCAGTACGCGTTCGCCGAGCTGCTCACGGGCGACTTCATCCCGGCCGGCTCGTCGGAGTACTTCCTGAACCCCGCCGACACGACCAAGCAAGCCTTCATCGCCGGCGAAGACAACGATCCTGGTGAGTTCGACATGTCCAAGGTTTCTTACACCATCCTTGACGTCTCGGTCGACAACTACGACAACGAGTGGAAGGAAACCATCAACACCC
The DNA here is from genome assembly GCA_039180415.1 of Planctomycetota bacterium. Classification (GTDB taxonomy): domain Bacteria; phylum Planctomycetota; class Phycisphaerae; order Phycisphaerales; family Phycisphaeraceae; genus CAZIXN01. Next base: position 1,401 of record JBCDDH010000117.1, read on the forward strand.
AGGCCATCGTGATCGCCGACCGCGCGGTGGGTGACGGGAATACGTTCGACGACGCCGGCGGCGGCGACGCCAGCAGCGTCTGGACCGACGAAGAGTCTGGCGATTGGCGCGGCGCCATCACCCGCAACGACTCGTCCACCGAAACCGGCACGACTTTTGAGCGTCCCAACGGCCTGAAGTTCGGCAACCTGACCTTCGAACCGGACAACGACGCGACCACGAACATCTTCGCTAACCGTACCGAAGAACAGACGCTGGTCGATGGGCAGATCTCCACCGATGAAGGCATCCTGTTCGATCAAGACGAAACCACCGGCGGCGAAGTGCGTTTCGGCATCTAAATCGACGCGAATCTTAAAACCGAATGACTTTTCACCGGCCCCCGCAAACGCGGGGGCCGGTTGTTTTTTGCGCGCATAGACACGCACCATGAACTCACCGCATGCCAACAATCTCGCTTGGATGGCGGACCCGAAGCCGAGCCCGCGGTGGTGTGGGGTTCCAAGTGGGTATGCATCTTCTGGACTTGGAGCTACGGTTCTTCGGTGGGCTTCCGAAAGGCGGATTGCGTCGTCAGGGGGCGGCCGGAGAAGCATCTTCTCGGAGCGAGTTGTCTCCGACCGGCCCCCGGTGGCCTGGGTGCGTCGGCGGCTTATGCTGCACGCGCTTTGACCGAGGCCGACGCCATCTCGCTCCGCCGGGCCCGCGTGGACGACGTGCCGCAGGTCGGCGCGATCATCAACGACGCGGCGGAGTTCGGGTTGATGCTGCCCAAGAGCCACGCCGAGCTGTACGAGAACGTGCGGGAGTTTGTGGTGGCGGTGGACACCGCGGACCGGGTGGTGGGCACGTGTGGGCTGTCGATCATCTGGGCGGACTTGGCGGAGGTTGTGTCGCTGGCCGTGTCGGTCGAGCACCGCGGGAAGGGGCTGGGGCGGAAGCTGGTCGCGGCGGCGCTGGACGAGGCGCGGTCGCTCAAGATCCGGCGGGTGATGTCGTTGACGTACGAACAGCGGTTCTTCGAGAAGCTGGGTTTTTCGATCGTGGACCGCCAACACTTGCCCATGAAGGTGTGGGCGGATTGCGTGCGTTGCCCGAAGAACGAGGCGTGCGACGAGATCGCGATGATCCGGGTGTTCGAGGAGTTCGCCCCCGCGGAAGCGCCGCCGCCGTCGGGGGTGCACGTGGCGCCGCCGGTGGTGTTGACGAACCTGACGACGGAAGGGCGATGAGATCGCTTGGGTTTCGGTAGCCGCCGCCCAACGGGCGGCGCGACGCGTTGCGGGCGGTCCCTCGCGCAGGCCGTGGGCCTGCGGCTACCAAGAGTCAAACGCGTTACGCCAGCGCGGCGAGCTGCGACTCGATGGTTTCGAGTTGCTTCTGCGTGGCGGCGAGCTGGTCGCGGGTTTCCTGGACGAGGTGGGCCGGGGCCTTCTCGACGTACTTCGTGTTGCTCAGCCGCTTCTCGAAGTTCGCGATGGCTTTGCGGAGTTCGTCGGCCTCGCCGGTCAGGCGATCGGTCTCTTCCGACGCGTCGCCGCAGAGCCCGTGCAGGTAGATCTTGCACCCGCCGGCCAGCACGACCAGGGCGCCCTCGGGCGCGGGCACGTTGGGCCCGAACTCCCGGCCGCGGAAGTTGGCCAGGCCCTCGGCGATCCAGCGGTTCTCGGTCAGGCTCTTGGCGATCTCGGCGGGCTCTTCGCTGGAGAGCTCGATGGTTTCCCGCGGCGGCACCTTCGCGCGGTTGCGGGCGTCGCGGATGGCGGTGATCGTCTCCTGGATGCGCTCGAACTCGGCCTCCGACGTCCCGTCGATCAGCACCTCGGCCACCTGCGGCCAGGACGCGGTGACGAGCAGCTCGGACGGTTGGAGCATGAGGCCGTCCACGCTGCGGGTGTCGGGCCAGGCGTCGTTGAGCGCTTCCCACAGCCGCTCGGTGACGAACGGCATGATCGGGTGCAGCAGGCGCAGGGACGCGTCGAGGCAGGCGGCAAGGGTGCGCTGCATGTTGGACGACGCGCCGATGCGTGGCTTGACCGCCTCGATGTACCAGTCGCACAGGTCCCGCCAGAAGAAGTCGTAGAGCGCGTTGGCGTAGTCGGCGAAGGCGTAGGTTTGCAGCGCGTCGTCGCAGAGCCGGACGGTGCGGGCCAGGCGGGAGAGGATCCAGCGCTCGGGCAGCGAGGGCGGGATGGCCTGACCCTCTTCGAGGTCGAGCTTGCACTGGGCGTGGACGAGTTTCGTCAGCGCGAACCGCGTGGCGTTCCACATCTTGTTGGCGAAGCGTTGGCCCAGGTCGAACTTCTCGGAGGTGTTTCGGGCGAGCGGGCGGTCCGCGCAGGGGCAGGCCTCGCCGGAGGCGGCGCCGTAGGACGAGACCATCTCCTGGCCGCCGTGTTGCTGGACGGGGGCGGCGACCTTGTGGCCGGCCTTGGTGGTGATGAACTTGGGGGTGAAGGTCTCGCGGGTGTGCGGGTCGACGACGTCCACGGGCATGCGGACGTCCTGGGTGTGGGTGGTCATGGACGTGAGCGTGAAGCGCATCGCGTCGGCGCCGTGGGTGTGGATGATGTCGTTGGGGTCGACGCCGTTGCCCAGGGACTTGGACATCTTCTGGCCGTGCCCGTCCTGGATCATCGCGTGGATGAACACGTCCTTAAAGGGCAAGGTGCCGCGGAAGTAGAGGTTGAACATGACCATCCGCGAGACCCAGAGCGTGATGATCTCGCGGGCGGTGCAGAGGACGGAGGTCGGGTTCCACAGCTCGAGGTCGGCGGACTGCTCGGGCCAGCCGAGCGTGGACATCGGCCAGAGCGCACTGCTGAACCAAGTGTCGAGGACGTCGGGGTCTTGGGTGAAACCGGCGCTTTCCAGGTCTTCTCTGCCTTCATGCACGAGGGCGATGTGCACAGTGAATTCGCCGTCGAGAGCTTCGATTCGTTTCGACAAATCAATATCTAGAGGCTCCCATCGATCTGAAGGCGTGATTACAACGTGAGCACCTTCTCGTTGTTGGCACATCGCAGCAAGGCCAGCTGCTTCCTCGCCATACATGTATCCGTCTTCAAAATCTGTCGTGATGCTCCACACCGGGATCCGATGCCCCCACCAGAGCTGGCGGGAGATGCACCAATCGCGCAGGTTTTCGTGCCAGGTTTGGAAAGTCTTGGCGTAGCGCGGGGGGTTGAATCTCAAGCCCGTGGTTAGGTCGGTGTCTGACGAGCCGCGACCGTCAGGGAGCGGGCCGCTCGATCCGTTGTCGGTCGCGGTGCTGCCCAGGTCGTCGCCCTGGTCTTCCAAGACGTACCGCTTTGCGCGTTCGACCGACTCGGGGTCGTTGAGGTAGCGGGTGCTGCCGTGTCGGGTCCAGAGCTTGTCGCCCTGGCGGTGCAGGTCCGCTTCGGTGAGCCGGCGGGTCGCGTAGGACTTGAAGGCGTTCATGGTCTTTTCGGGCGTGTCGTCGGCGGCGACCACGGCGTGGACGTGGTTGGAACGGATGTTGGCGGCCAGGAGCGACCAGCCGCGGTGCCGGCAAACTTCCTGGAGCGTGTCGCGGACGACGGGGCGTTGCGCTTGGTCGAGCGTTTGGGGGTCGCCTTGGAGTTGCTCGCGTTCGTGGGCTTCGAGCGCGGCGTTCTCGGGGAGATACGGCGTGCCGGGCAGGTTGTGGGCGTCGTCGGCCGAGCCTTGGGCGCGGCCGTGGAGCCAGGTGCCGTAGGTGGTGAAGGTGATGAGGTAGTGGTTGGGGGCGGTGGGGCCCGCTCCCTGACGGTCGCGGCTCGTACGGTCGCGGTTCGTCAGGAAAGCGGGGTCGTCGCTGGGTTCGCGTTGCCTTTCGTCCATCGCGCGCAGGGCGTTGCCCTTCATGCGGTCGTCGGTCACCTTCAGGTACCACTGGTCGGAGTAGTACGGCTCGACGGGGACGTGGCTGCGGTAGCTGTGGCCCACAGCGTGGCGATAGGGCGTGAGCTTTTCCAGCAGGTCGTGGGCCTTGAACCACTTGACGATCTCGCGGCGGGCGTCTTCGCGCGACAGCCCGAGCAGCGGCTTCAGTTCACCGTTGTCGTCGGGCTTTTCTTCGGCGGGCCAGCCGTGCTGGGTGGAGATCGACGCGTCGGGGGCCATCACGTTGATGATGGGCAGGTCGTGGCGTTGGCCGATGTCGTAGTCGTTGGGGTCGTGGGCGGGGGTGACCTTGAGGAAGCCGGACGCCATGCGGGCCTTGCTGTCGTCGCTGTCTTCGTCGGGGATCACGACGTAGTCGTCGGCGATGATCGGGATCACGCGGCCGACGATGGGCAGCTTCACGAACTGGCCGACGTACTTGGCTCGCGGCGGGTCGTCGGGGTTCACGGCCACGGCGGTGTCGCCGAGCATGGTCTCGGGGCGGGTGGTGGCGACGGTGACGTGGTCGCCGGTTTCCTGGCCGTCGGCGTCGCACACGGGGTAGCGCAGGTAGTAGAAGTTGCCGTCGACGTCTTCCATCTCGACCTCGTCGTCGGCGAGGGCGGTCTGGGTGACGGGGTCCCAGTTGACCAGGCGTTTGCCGCGGTAGATCAGACCGTCTTTGAAGAGCCGGAAGAAAGCCTCACGCACGGCCTGGCTACGCGGCTCGTCCATGGTGAAGGCCTGGCGGTCCCAGTCGCAGCTGCAGCCCATGGCCTTGAGCTGGCCGGTGATGCAGGACTCGTACTCGTCCTTCCACTTCTGGACTTCGGCGATGAAGGCGTCGCGTCCGCCGCCGGAGGCGGCTTCTTGCTCCTTGTAGTGCTTGAGGCAGTCTTTGCCCTCGGCCTTGAGGCGTTTGTCGACGACGGTCTGGGTGGCGATGCCGGCGTGGTCGGTGCCGGGCATCCAGAGGGTTTCGTAGCCCTTCATTCGGTGGGCGCGTGCGAGGATGTCTTGGAGTGTGTTGTTGAGGGCGTGGCCGAGGTGGAGGGCGGCGGTGACGTTGGGCGGGGGGATAAGGATGGTGTAGGGTTTGGCGGATCCATCGATGACCCGGCTCGGATCGGCGTGGAAGGCACCGGCGGCGTCCCACTTGGCGGAGATTCCCGGCTCGTGGTCTGCGGGGATGTACTTCTTGGGGAG
>JBCDDH010000118.1:0-6450 GCA_039180415.1 Planctomycetota bacterium
CGACGATGGAATCCTGATCGCTCATCTCGCGTTCCTTTTTGGGAAGAAGGGCGGTTCGAAACTTTTTCAGGCCGGAGAACGAACCCGGTGGGCCGCGGCGTTATTTCCGGAACGCAACAAAAAAATCGGCTTCCAAAACAGAAACACGATCTGAAGCTTCTGTGGCGCCAACGATCCAGCTCGAACTTCCTCCCGGAACGAAAGCGCGCGAGCCCGAGGTAGGAGCAGCGCGGCATGCGGTCGGTCCGGGTGCTGGCCAAGCGTCCCACACCGGGTCGAGGTTGGCCGGTCGGATCGGCGTTCTTGAACGAGTGGAGCGGGAAGGCGGTTGCCCCGCGTGTTGATGCGGGGCTGCGAAGAAAGTTATGCCGCCTTGACGGCGCCGGTGATCTTCTCCGCCGCGTCGGTCAGGTCGGCCCCGACGATCATCGTCGGGATATCGCCCTTCGCGGCTTCGAGGATCTTCCGGGCCGGCTCGACGTTCGTGCCTTCCAAGCGCACGACCAGCGGCACCTTGAAGCCGACTTCCTTGGCCGCGGCGACGATGGCGTTGGCGATCGTGTCGCACTTGGCGATGCCGCCGAAGATGTTCACCAGGATGCCCTTGACGTTGTCGTCGGCGAGGATGATCCGGAACGCCTCGGTCACGGCCTCCTGCGAAGCGCTGCCGCCGACGTCGAGGAAGTTGGCCGGCTCTCCGCCGTGCAACTTGATGATGTCCATCGTCGCCATCGCCAGGCCCGCGCCGTTCACCAGGCAGCCGATGTTCCCATCGAGCGGGATGTACGACAGCCCGAATTCTTCGGCCTTCTGCTCGGATTCGGGCGTCTCCGCCGGGTCTTCCATCGCGGCCAAGTCCTTCTGGCGGAACTTGGCGTTGTCGTCGAAATCGATCTTCGCGTCGATGGCCAGGATCTGGCCGTCCGGGGTCTTGATCAGCGGGTTGATCTCGGCCAGCGACGCGTCGGTGCTCAAGAACAGCTTGACCAGCGCGGCGAGCGTCTTCTTGAACTGCTTGACCTGGTCGCCGCTAAAGCCCAGCGCGAACGCGAGCTTCGTGGCTTGGTACGGACGCAGCCCGGCGGCGGGATCGACGGGCTCCTTGAGGATCGCGTCGGGGTTCTCCTCGGCGACTTCTTCGATCGCCATGCCGCCTTCTTTGGAGGCGATGATCACGGGCTTGCCGAGCTTGCGGTCGACGACGATGCCCAGGTAATACTCGTGTTCGATATCGACGCCGGCCGCGATGAGCAGCTTGTTCACCGGCACGCCCTCGGGCCCGGTCTGCGGCGTGACTAAGGGCTTGGACAGGATGGTCGCCGCGGCCTCTTTTGCGTCGGCGGCGGTCTTGACGAGCTTGACGCCGCCGCCCTTGCCCCGGCCGCCCGCGTGGACCTGGGCCTTGACCACGGCCAGCGTCGCGCCGTCGGCGGCGAGCTTTTCGAAGGCTTGCTCGGCTTCCTCCGGAGTGTCTACGACGATGCCGCCGGGCACGGGGACGCCGGCTTGTTCGAGCAGTTCGCGGGCCTGGTATTCGTGGATCTTCATGGTGGCCGGAATATAGTCGAAGCCGAGTGCCACGATGATGTCGATACGGATCGAAGGCCCCCAGCGTGTGCTTGCCGAAGAAGCCGAAGCGGTGCTCCGGACGCTGCCGGAATGGTTCGGCATCGAGTCGGCGCTGGTGCGATACGCCCAACAAGCCGGCGAGGGGGCGGCGTTCGCGGCGCGACGCGGCGGGGATTTGATTGGGTTTGCGACGGTTCGGCGGCACTTCCCGGAGGCCGCCGAGATCACGTGCATCGCGGTCCGCCGTGAAGACCGCGGCGCGGGGGTTGGCCGGTTGCTGATCGAAACCTTGGAGCGATGGCTGGTGTCGGAAGGGGCGCGATGGCTGCAAGTCAAGACGCTCGCCGGGTCGAGCCCCGATCCGAACTATGCCCAAACCCGGCTTTTCTATCTCCGGCAGGGCTTCGAGCCGTTCGAGGAACTCCCCACGCTCTGGGGCGAAGCCAACCCGTGCTTGATCATGGTGAAATCACTGTCGGGCTAGGCTTCATGCCCGAGAACTCACGGGCTGGCCGAGGCGTACCGAATGTCCCGATAAGATGTCGTAGCGATGGATGCCAAGTCTCGTCAACCCGCCCGCCGCCCCCAGCCCGCCCCCGGGAGACCGGCCGTGGTCTCCGCGACCGCGGCGCTGGCGGCGTTGTCGGTGGCGCTGCTGCTGACGATGCCGGCCGTGACGGCGACGGGACAGACGCTCCGGGCGTCGCACGAATCGGAAACCACCCGCCAGGCCTTGGCCCAACTCCGCGAGTCGCTCAGCGAGGCGGCCCGGGCGCTGGCGGGCGTCGAGAAGCGTGAAACCCGCGCGCTCGCCGCGGTCGCAGACCGTCCGACGCTACGGGACGCGCTGGAAGTCGAGCCCTTACGGCAGGCCGTGCTTGACGACCGCCGCGCAAACCACGTCACACAGCTGTCCGAAACGCTGCTGAATCTTCCGCCGCCGACGCGCTGACCGTTCTGGTCGTCGTCCCGACATCTGCGCGTCGTTTGTTCCATTCACATTCTTCGAAGCCCGCGTTCGTCGAACGCGCGTTTCCGCACCGCTTGCCCCGCCGCGGGAAGCGGCTTCACCGCAAAGGTTCTCTCATGGTCTTCCAAGCCGTCAGCAAATCGTTTTCCAAGGTCTTCGGCTCGCGCAACGAACGCGTCGTCAAGGCTTACCGCAAACGCGTCGAACTCATCAATGCTCAAGAGGGCATGGCCCGGGCGCTCACCGACGCCCAGCTCCGCGAGAAAACGATCGAGTTCAACCAGCGGCACGTCGATCAAAACGAAGAGGTCGTGGACATGATGCCCGAGGTCATGGCCGTGGCCCGCGAGGCGATGGACCGCTTCGTCGGCATCCGCAATACGCTCAACCCCGAGTTCCGCGAGCAGTTCGCCAGCGATCAACTCCCGGCGGATATGCAACAGCTTTGGAAGGAGCTCTGCGAGAAGGCCGACGCCACGCAGCCGATGCCCGTGCTCGGCGGTGCGCCCGCGCCGGGGTTCCTGCAGGTCGAGGTGCCCAACGCGTACTACGACGCGGTCCGGGCGATCTACGACACGTCCCGACCGCCGTTCCGGGCCCGGCCGTTCGACGTGCAGCTCATCGGCGGCATGGTGCTCAGCGAAGGCCGCATCGCCGAGATGCGCACCGGCGAGGGCAAGACCATCGTCGGCCCGCTTGCTTGCTACGCCGCGGCGATCGAGGGCCTGCAGTGCCACGTCGTCACCGTCAACGACTACCTCGTGCAGCGCGACCGCGACTGGGTCTTCCCGTTCTACTTCGGGCTCGGGCTCAACGTCGGCGCGATCCACCCGCAGCACCAGCAGCACCCCCAGGCCAAGGCCCAGGCGTATATGTGCAACGTGGTCTACGGCACGAACAGCGAGTTCGGCTTCGACTACCTCCGCGACAACATGAAGACCAGCCCGCAGGAGCAGGTCCAGAAACGGCGGGACTTCTGCATCGTCGACGAGATCGACTCGATCCTGATCGACGAGGCGCGGACGCCGCTGATCATCTCCGGCCCGGCGAAGTCCGACTCGCCCAAGTACGAACTGGCCGACAAGATCGCCCGGCACCTGGTGCAGAAACAGACCGAGTGGAACGCCGCGGACCAGAAGGTGCAGAAGGCCGAGCTCCGGCTCAAGGGCCTCGAAGGCGACATCCGCAACAGCCGGGACAAGGCCAAGATCGCCGAGTACAAAGCCGAGCAGAAGAAGCTCGAAAGCGAGCTGCCCGCGTTGGAAGCCGCCCGCGATCAGTACACGCAGTACTACGAGGTCGAGCCGGAGAAGAAGCAGGCCCACGTCACGCACGACGGCGTGAGCGAGGCGCAAAAGCTCGCGGGCGTCGGGTCGTTCTACGTCGGCGACAACATCGACCTGCCGCACCTGATCGGCAACGCGATCAAGGCCCACACGGTCTACAACAACAACCAGCACTACGTCGTGCAGAACGGCGAGGTGGTGATCGTCGACGAGTTCACGGGGCGCCTGATGGTCGGCCGGCAATGGTCGGACGGCCTGCACCAGGCCGTGGAGACCAAGGAGAAGGTGAAGGTCAAGGAAGAGACGCAGACCCTCGCGACCGTGACGATTCAGAACTTCTTCAAGCTGTACGAGCGGCTGGCGGGCATGACGGGCACGGCCGTGACCGAGTCCACCGAGTTCGGCGAGATCTACAAGCTGGACGTGGTCTGCATCCCGACCAACCGCCCGATCGCGCGGATCGACCGCGAAGACCTGATCTTCCTTTCCGAGAAGGACAAGTGGAATGCGATCGTGGACGAGGTGAAGCGGGTGCACGACCTGGGCCGGCCGACGCTGGTGGGCACGACGAGCGTGGAGAAGTCCGAGATGCTTTCGGAGCTGCTGCGTAAGCGTCACGGTATCAAGCACGAGGTCTTGAACGCCAAGGCCGAGCACGCCGAGCGGGAGGGCAACATCGTCGAGGACGCGGGCCGGCTGGGCGCGGTGATGATCGCGACGAACATGGCCGGGCGCGGCACGGACATCAAGCTGCGACCGGTGGAGCGTGAGGCGTTGATCACCCACTGGAAGCAGCGGAACCTGATCGACAAGGCGGCGACGCCGGACATGGGCGACGACGAGCTGATCGCGCGGTCGTACCGGCACCAGGCGGTCCGGGAGCTGGGCCTGTCGCCGAAGCAGGCGGAGAACAACTCGGACGAGGAACTGAAGCTCCAGCTGTTCCGCAAGTGGTGTGAGAACGACGCGTACGTCGAGCCGAAAAAGGCGGAGAAGATGTCGCTGGAGGATTGCGTCGCGACGCTAGACGAGCTTCCCGACTACGGCCGGCATGAGCTGTCGGTGTACGAGAACATCGAACAGATGGGCGGGCTGCACATCGTGGGCACGGAGCGGCACGAGTCGCGGCGGATCGACAACCAGCTGCGCGGCCGCTCGGGGCGGCAGGGCGACCAGGGTTCTTCGCGGTTCTTCCTCTCGCTGGAAGACGACCTGATGAAGATGTTCGCCGGCGACCGGACGAAGATGATCCTCTCGCGGCTGGGCATGAAGGAGGGCGACGCGATCGAGCACGGCATGGTGTCGCGGTCCGTCGAACGCGCACAGCGCAAGGTCGAGGAACGCAACTACGAGATCCGCAAGAACCTGCTCGAGTACGACGAGGTGATGGAGTATCAGCGGCAGGATTTCTACGGGCTGCGGCAGCAGGTGCTGGAGAACCGCGACGTGCCGGAGGTCGTGTTCGATTACGTCGCCGAGAGCATCGACAACGCCTGCGATAAGTACCTCGCCAAGGACTACGTGAAGCAGCAGGCGGCGGATTGGTGCCTGCAGACGCACGACATCAGCGTCGATCCGGCGAAGCTGCACTTCGACAACCTGGACGAGCTGACCGAGATCGTGCGCCGCTCGGCCCGCGACGAGATGGAGGGCATCGTCGATGTGACGCTCGGCGAATACGTCAACAACGAGTCGCCCCCGGAGGAGTGGGACGTGAAAGGCCTGGTGGATTGGGCGCGGACGCGGTTCGACGTCTCGCTGCCGGCGGGCGAGCTCAAGTCGATGAACGTCGGCGAGATCTCGCGCGTGCTCAAGGAAGGCGCGGCGGCACAGATCGAAACGAAAGACCTGGCGGGGTTGACCAAGTTCATGGAACCTCAGATCCCGCAGCGGGACTTGTCGCACTGGTGCGAGCAGAAGTTCGCTTTTGAACTGGAAAGCCTCGAAGCATTCGAAGACCTGGAGATCGAGCAGGCGGCCGAGAAGATCCGGCAGCAGGCCCGCGACGTGTATGCCCAACGTGAGCTGCGGTACGACGCGGAGTTCATGATGGAGGCTTTGATGGCGATGGCTCAGGCGAACCCCGGCGCGGCGGTGCAGCAGCTGCAGGGCTACGTCAAGTCGCGGTTCCAGGAGGACTGGGACGCCGAGGAGATCGCCAAGTGGAACGGCCAGGAGATCATGGACAAGCTGGTCGCGCTGCGCGAGGCGTGGATCAAGCCCGGCGGGAAGCTCGAGGCGCAGGCCGCCGAGGTCGGCGCGCAGTACGCCGACGACGAAGAGGGCTTCGCGGCTTGGGTGAAGGAGCGGTTCGGGGCGCAGCTCAGCGACGCGACGCTCGAAGAAGCGAAGAAGAAGGGCGAGCCTTCGGACAAGCACTGGACGGAGCGTTTCGTCTTGGACGTGGGCACGAACATGCTGCGGGCGGAATTGACCCGCTTGGAAAGGTTCGTGGTGCTACAGACGCTGGACCAGACTTGGAAGGACCATCTGTATGCGGTGGACCAGCTCAAGGATTCGATCGGCTTGCGGGGGTACGCGGAGAAGGACCCGCGGATCGAGTTCAAGCGGGAGGGGGCGAACCTGTTCGGCGAGATGCAGGAGACGGTGCGCGAGCGGGTGACG
>JBCDDH010000119.1:0-6443 GCA_039180415.1 Planctomycetota bacterium
ATGTTCGGCGGCAAGGTCCGCCGAGCGGGCACGATCGATGAGCTGCTGACCAAGCATGACGAAACCACCATCACCGCGCCCGCCCTGGACGAAGAACGCGAGCAGCGCTTGATCGCCGCCATGGAACAGGCCGGTGTCGCGGACGTGGCGGTGCGGCGGGGCCGGCAACGGCTCGAATCGCTGTTCCTCGATATCGTCGAAGAGGCGCAGCGCACCGGCCTGGCCACGGCGGGCGCGGGCAACGCGGGCCGGGTCGCGTCGTTCCTCACCGAAGCCAACACGCTCGAAGGCATGGAGCGTGAAGACGACGACGCCTCTCAAGGCGACGCCGTGATCGAGTCGCTGGTCGTGGACACGCCGGCCGCGGCGCAAGCGAGCGAGCACGCCGATTCCCAGGCGGACTCGGAGCCGACGCCCGCCGCAGCCGACGCCAACAACGTTCTCGCGGCGCTCACGGGCACCGCGCCGGAGACGCCCGGCGAGGAGGCTCCGCCGGCACCCGCGTCCCCGTCGGCGGCGAAGGCCGAAGACCAAAAAGACGCCGACCGTTCGGTGATCGACGACCTGCTCAATTGACCCGATGACCCGCAAGCTCCCGGTCTATCTCGGCATCCTCGTCGGCCTGATCGTCGTCGCCGGCGCGCTGGCCGGGTTCCTGTTCGGCACCGAGCAACCCAACGCCGCGTGGGGCGTGATCGTTGCGGGCAACGCCTTGCTTTCCGCGTGGCTTATCTGGGGCCTATGGGTCTGGCGCGAGGTCGGCTGGGTCGCGTGGGTTAGCCGGCTGCTGATCCTCGGGCTCGTGACGCAGTTCGCGGCGTCCGCCGCCGCCGCCCTGAACCTGCCCGGGCTAAGTGCGCTCGCGTTGGGTGCCGGCGGCATGGGCCTGGCTTTCATGCTCGGGCTGTCCCTGCTCAAGTTGGCTTTCCACGTCGGCCACCCCGTGCTCGGCGTCGCCCGCGCCATCCTCGACGAGGCCATCCGCCAACGCATCGGCCTGATCTTCGTGGTCATCCTCATCGTCTTCGTGCCCCTGCTGCCGCTGGTGCTATCCGACTCCCGCCTCGAGTACCGCGTCGCCAACTTCCTGCGTTACTCGATGATGATCACCGGGTTGGTCCTCTCGCTGATGACCATCCTGCTCTGCACCCGTTCGGTGTCGCGCGAGGTCGAAAGCAAGGTCGCCTTCACCACGCTGACCAAGCCGATCGCCCGGTGGCAGTATCTGCTGGGCAAGTGGGTCGGCGTCACGGGGCTCAACGCCGTGCTGCTGGCCGTCGCCGGCGTGGGCATCTACGCCTTCACGATGTCCATCGCCCAGACGCCCGCCCAGGACCGCCTCGACGCCGCGGCGGTCCGCGACTCGGTGCTTACCGCCCGGGTCTCGATCCGGCCCGACGAGGTTTCCGAAGGCCAGCTGGTCCGTCGCGTTGAGGAACGACTCGAGCTGCTCCGCTTGCAGGAGCCCGACCTCTACACCGCGGTCGATCCGCTCAGCGGGCAGCGTCGGCCGATCGCTCTGGAAGACCTGCCCTTCCACCTCTCGTCGCCGATCCAGGCCCAGGTCATCAGTGAGTGGTTGAGCATACCGCCGCGCGGCAGCGTGACCTACCGCTTTTCCGGCTTGGCCGACGCGGCGAGCTACGGGGAATTCATCCAGTTCCGCTTTAAGCCCGAGGCCCGCGGCGCCGCCCCGCCCGACCGCCGGCTGCAGCTGTGGTTCCGCGTGAACGGGCGGGAGTTGCCGTTCATCGTGGAAGAAGGCGGCGAGGTGATCGCTTCGGCGATGCCCCGGGTGGCGGAAGACAAGTTTGCGCTGATCCGCATCCCCGCCGACGCCGTCGCGGACGACGGCACGCTGGATCTGGAGATCTTCAATGGCGGCCGCGGCGCGGCCGAGCAGGGCACGGTCGCGTTCAACGCCGCCGACGGGATGGAGATGCTCTATCACGTCGGCGGCTTCGAAACGAACCTCGCCAAGGGCATGGCCGTCCTGTGGTTCCGGCTGATGTTCCTGGCCATGCTCGGGATCGCGGCGGCCACGTTCCTGGGGTTCCCCACGGCGTGCCTGCTATGCGGCATGGTGTTTGGTGCGGCCGTGGGCGCGGGCTACCTCCGGGAGTCGCTGGACCAGTACGGCGCGTTCGCCGCGGACGACCTGGGCTGGTGGCAGACGGTGATCGGCGTGTTCGCCGCGTTCTTCGAGAAGCTCACCGCCGGTGAATTCTGGGACGCCTTCAAGGTGATCGTCCGGACGATCGGCGAGGCGTTCCTCTTGTTCGTACCGGATTTGAGCCAGTACAGCCCTACCCCTCTGATCGCCGACGGCAAAGCGGTGACGTGGTCGCTTTTTGGCGGGGCGTTGCTATGGGTGGGCGGGCTGTGGACCGGGCTGCTGGGCCTGTTGGCGGCCTGGCTGTTTGGACGGCGGGAAGTCGCACGGGTGACGGTGTGACGCGGGGTTTTGATGGCCGTCAGCGGCGACCTCCGCCCTTGATTCCTGCGTAACAATCTTAAGCCTTCGATCCAAACAAAATTAAAACCGCTTATGTCCAAAGACCGCCTCTTCCAACTCGCCGCCCTCGTGCTCGCCGTTGTCGCGTTGTTCGGCTCGGCGCTGGTGGTGCCGCTGGTCAACCAGCAGCGGCGAGACCTACAGCTGTCGCTCGAATCCGACAACGTCGTGGCCGCGAGCATGGGCAGCTTCAAAGGGCTCGCGGTTAACGCGCTGTGGTACCGGGCCGAGATGGAAAAGCGGGCCGGCCGGTACGCCGAGGCCAACACGCTCGCGGAGATGATCACCGACCTGCAGCCGCGGTTCCCGCAGGTCTGGGCGTTTCACGCGTGGAACATGGCGTACAACATCTCGGTCGCCACCTTCACGCCCCGCGAGCGCTGGGATTGGGTCGACAAGGGGATCCGGCTGCTGCGCGAAGAAGGCCTGCGCTACAACCCCGACGCCGGCCGGCTGTACCGCGAGCTTTCGTGGACGCTGTTCCACAAGGTCGGCCAGTTCACCGACGACATGAACTGGTACTACAAAGGGTACGTCGCGCGGGAATGGCACGAAGTACTCGGCGGGCCCAACGATTACCTCGCCGGCCAGGACCTGCTGGATTACTACGTGACGATCGCGGTGGCGGGCGATCGGTATCTGCGGTTCGACCGGCCGGGCCGGGGGCTTCGGGCCCAGCTAGACGACATGGCTGAAGCGATCCCCGAAGTCGCCGAGATCCGCGACGACTTCCGCCGCGCGAGCCTGAACCGGACGCGTGCCATGCTGGTCAACGTCCGCGATACGGTCGCGGGCGACGGTCGGGTCGAATCCGCGGCGCGGCTCGCCGACGTGATCGCGGGCATCGACGAAATCCTGGTCAACGCCAACCGCGACCCGGTGGCCGTCTTCCGGGAAGACTTCCCGACGGCGGGCGTCGCGATCGACGCTCTCCGTGAAGCCGGCTTCGCGCTCGACGCGCGGACCCTGCGGGCCATCGGCAAGCTGCGGATGTACTCCCGGCTGCTGCCGCCGCAGCGCGTCATGGCGCTGCCCGACCCGTACCTCGATAACGACGCCCGGGCGATGGGCGCGTTGTTCTTCGCGCGCACCGACCCGGAGTTTCAACAGGGCCTCAACGCGCTGCTGCCCTTCCTCCGCGCCCGCGTGCTCACCGATGTTTACAACATGGACCCCGAGTTCATGCTCCGGCTCATGGAAGAGCACGGCCCGATCGACTGGCGGCACCCGATGGCCCACTCGCTGTACTGGGCCGCCCGGGGCATCGAGGTCGCCGAGACGCTCCGCAACAGCGACATCGACTGGGTCAACACCTACCGCCTGGTGGTCCATTCCCTGCAGTCGCTGACCGACTACGGCCGAGTGTCTTTTAACCCGCTTATGTCCGAAGGCCGGCAGGTCGACCTGATGCCCGACCCCGCGTTCCTCGACAGCTATGGAAACCAACTCGAACGCATCATAGAGGCCGTCGAAAACAACGAAGAGGGCCGGTTCGGCAACCTCCGAATGCAGAACTTCGAGTCCGGCCATGAGAACTACATGCACAAGGCGATCATGCTCTCGTACATGTACGGCAGCGAAGCCAAGGCCCAGGCGTACTACGCCGATCTGCGCGAGGCCTACGGCGACGCCCCCCACAACCTGCGCGACCGTCGATACGAGCAGCCGCTGGCCGACCTGGTCTGGCAGTTCATCCGCGAGGATATCGACACGCAAAACACCGCCCGCTACTTCTTCGAGACCCAACTCCGCCGGGCGTTCGTTTCGGGCCTGGCGTACGGACGACTCAGCGCCTTCGGACAGATCCTCGGCCGCGCCCAGGAACTGCACGACCGATACCAGTCCGAGCGCAACTACGAGACCGGTATCACCGAGCAGGGCCGGCTCTCGCTCCCGCCGTTCGGCCAGATGGTCGAGGATGCCTACGTGCGATTCATGCAAGACCCTCAGTTGGACCTGGTCGCCCGCTCCAACGCGTATGCCAACGCCCCCCTGCCGCTCGTGCAACGGACCTACCACCGCTGGATCGGCGTGATCGAGCAGCAGATGCCCGACGCCCGACAGGTCTTCCCCGAGCCCGAAGGGGCGTTGCCCCCCGATGTGAACGCGGAGCAGCAAGGCGTGAACGTACCCGCGGCGATCGATCGACAATGAGTCCGCGGGTGAGTCCGTGTGGGTTCGAGAGAGACCGATCCGGCCGCGCCACCGGCGCATAAAAAACCGCGGTCCAAGCCGCGGTTTATCGAACATCGAAATAGTCGATCGCAATCAGGTCAGATCGGCGAACGCCGCATCCACGGCCGCATCGAGCTTGTCGTCGGTCTCGTAGGTACCGGCGGCGATCTCGGCCTTGATGGAAGCCACGAGCGACTCGCGGATCGGGTTTTCCTTGGCCGCGGCGAACACGCGGGCGGAGTCGGACAGCGACACTTCGTCACGACCACGAGAGACGGCTTGGGTACCGTTGATCTTGCCGGCCGTCGTGGTCGAGGTGTATTCGGGGGCAAACGTGCGGGCAATGGGGCTGATGTCACTCATCGGAGCTCTCCAGGCGTTTGGGCGGGAAATGCCGTGGTGGCGAACGCCGGCGTCACCTTGATGCACGCGGCCTCGTCCGTGAGGCCAACGGGCGGTGACGCCGAACGGCAAACCCACGCGTTCCTTGCGGGGTCACCGAGCTTTAAACCGCAGCGGTCCGGGAAACATTCCAAGGACAAACAAAACTGCGGCCCGAGCCGGGCGGTAGAACGGTTGTCGTTCTACTCAAGCAGTATCGCCCAACTGGGATGCGGGGCTTGAACACCGATCTGTGTCCGGCCCGGCAAGCGTCACATTGCCTCAAGTCTATGCTTGACAAGGCTTCAGAAGCGAAAAAAGGCGGAAAAACACGCCGCGCCGTCCGATAAAGCGGCCCGCATCAATGCTGTCGGAGGCGTCCAAATAACGGTCTCCGCTTGACTTAGGCACGAAATATGGTGCAATCAAAATCCAAACAACATTGGCGAAAAACTTTTACTTTTCTATCTGTTCCCTACAGATCGCCAACACAACTCGGCAGACTTGCGCGTTTTCAAGCACATCATGAACGCGGATCAGCCGGCAGCCCGCCCCCACCGCCCACGCCGTGGTCGCGAGCGTGCCGGGCAATCGATCGCCCGGCTCGGCCATCGTCGGGTCCAGCTTCGCGAACATCGACTTGCGGCTCGCGCCCAACAAGACGTGACGTCCCGCTTGGG
This sequence comes from Planctomycetota bacterium, assembly GCA_039180415.1. Lineage (GTDB taxonomy): Bacteria > Planctomycetota > Phycisphaerae > Phycisphaerales > Phycisphaeraceae > CAZIXN01. Next base: position 5,752 of record JBCDDH010000119.1, read on the forward strand.
CTTGGCGCCCCACGAGATCACCCAGGCCCGCCAACAACGCGAGATTGTGCTCGAGTGTTTTGCCGAAGCCGATGCCCGGGTCTACGACGACTTGACCACTCGGCACGCCCGACGCTTCGGCCGCCGCCGCCCGCTCGTCCAGAAACGCCGCGACTTCCGCGACCACGTCGAGGTACCTCGGGTCGGCCTGCATGTCCGCCGGCTTGCCTCGCATGTGCATCAGCACCAAGGGCACGTTCCGGGCCGCCGCCAACGCCGCCATGCCCCCCCGCCGCTCTTGTTCGCTTTCGAGCCCGCCCGATACGTCGTTGAGCAGCTCGGCGCCGGCGTCCAACGCCGCCTCGGCCACCGCCGCCCGCGTGGTGTCCACGCTGATCACCCCGGGCAGCGCTTCGGCATCGAGCATCGCCCGCACCGCCGCAACCACCGGGACCACCCGCGCGATCTGTTCTTCGACCGGCACCCGCGCGGCCCCCGGCCGGGTCGATTCGCCGCCGACGTCCAGGACGCTCGCGCCCTCCCGAACAAGTCGTCGGGCGTGCTCCACGGCGTCGGCGACGCCCGCGAACCGGCCTCCGTCCGAGAAGCTATCGGGCGTGACATTCAGCACGCCCATGAGCCGGGGCCGGTCCAGGGTCAGCGGCGGCGATTTCGGGAAGCGTAAAGCCGGCGGGGTATCCACGGCTTGAGTC
>JBCDDH010000120.1:0-6248 GCA_039180415.1 Planctomycetota bacterium
GCCCGGCCGGCCGTGGGAGGCCTGGCCGCGGCCGTCTCGGCGGAATCCCTGCGGTTTTCGTCGACCCGCGCCGCCGGGCTACCGGGCGTGCTGCGGGCCGAAGCGCAGGTGCTGCCGACGCCCGCCGAGCCCGAGCCGTTCACCCCGGCGACTCCGGGAACTTTCCTTCGCCCGTAGCCGATACGCCGCTGCAGCCGACCGCTTTCCGGGCGCCTTGTTTCGATCAGGAGCACGCGATGACACCGACGATTCGTCGAACCACCGGCCCCCAACGGCCGCAACCAACCCTTGGTTTCCTGACGCGCCCGGCCTTGGGTATTGCCTTGGGCATACTGAGCGTTGCGGGCTCAGCCAGCGCCGGTTTGGATTGGCCCCAAACGCATCAAACCGTCGAACAGTCCGCCGCACCGCACGAGACCGTAACCGCGACCACTGCTTTCACCGTCACCAACGCCAGCGACGGGGATCGCTACCTCCGGCGGGTGCGCGTCCGCACGCCTCGGCTCCGGGTCACCGGCCTGCGCGAACGAGAACCCATCGCCGCCGGCCAAACCCGCGACCTCGAACTGCAATGGCCGAGCCGGCTGCTCTTCCAGCCCACGGAGTTCTCCGCGGTCGTCGAAACTTACGACCATCGGCAACGCCGGGTACCGCTGACCGTCACCGTCGAACCGCACGGCTGGTCGCGGCTCAACGACGACCAACGCGACGCCCTTCGCGCGCGGGGCGAGTGGCTCGCCGCGCTGCCAACGCCCCTGCGGATCGAGGGGCGAGCAGTGTGGCGGGTGCCGCTAGGGCCCGGCCCGGACGCCGACGCGCCCGCGTTGGAAGCCCAAAAGATCGACGTCCGCTTCGACCCGGCGTTTCCCGGCCAAGTGGTCGCCTTGCTTCCCGTTGAAGGCGCCGTAAACCAGGCCGACGCCTTCGATACCGACGTCGAGACCGTCGAAGAGAATCGCCATTACCGCGTGACGATCACGCCCCGCAACGCCCCGCCCCGAGCCGATGTGGCCGCACCGGCGCCGACGGTCCGGCCCGGCGTTCGCCGGGCCGCTTGGCGGGTGGTGACCACCCTCACCGGCGACGCCGCCGACCGCGCCGCCATGGACGGGGCCGCCGTGATCCGTGCGGACGTCGTGCCCGACCTCCGCGGCTCGGCGCTCCACCCCCGCCCGCACGTCACCCTGCCCGATCGTTGATCCAACCGATCGAGCCAGACTTCTCATCCGATCCCCAAACCCCAACCACGACCGAGACCCCGGGATGCCCCAGCAAGCCAACCATTTGTCCCCCCCGACTCCGCCCACGGGCAATCAACACCACAAACCGCGACGCCCCGGCCCGTCATGGGTCGTGACGCTGTGCGCATTCGGCTTCGCCGTCTGCACGTTGTTATCGGGCTTCGGGCTGCAAACCGCCGATGCGCAATGGTCGGAGTGGTCCAGTTACCAACGGCGGGCATTTCTGAAGCAGTATCACGACAGCAATACCCGCGAGCAGAGCCAGATGGTTAGGGAGTACTCCCGATCGTATGGCTCCTTTCCCACTTTTCTGTATCCAGCCGTTGGAAGACACGCCGGCCCCAGCCGGGAGCAGTTGCGGTCGGTGCGCAACCGGCTCATCCAGTCGTGGAGAACAAACGGCGTACGCATGAGCCTGCCCTCGCGGGGCGGTTCAACAGGCCGTTCAATCGCCCGAAGGGCGCCCTCGGGGGTGGCGTACAGCTTGGCCCGCGGCGGGACGCCCTCCGGCGGCTTAGACGGTAGCGGCAGCCCGGGGGGAAATGGCCCCGGCGGCGGCAGCGACGGCGACGGCGGGCCCGGCGGAGACGACGGGGGCGACGGAGAATCGAGCGAAGGCGAAGACGGTGAAGAGTGCTGTATGAAGGTGCCGGGCTCAATCACGATAACCGCAACCTCAAAATCAGAATTCATTATCGAGAATCCCGGCCCTACTGGAGATACATGCCGAAATTCTAATTCTTACAATTTAGAATATACGATTGATGAAAATGGCGTCACAACGCTAACTAAAGGCACGGTAACAAGCACATACAGGATCCTTTGCACCGATGTCGAAGTGTCCCATACAACGGAAACCGATGGTTTGCCGGCATGCTGGTCTGGATACTTTCAAGACTTTGAGCCAGGAGACGTAATAACTCCTTGCCACGGTCCCGGGGGCAGCACTCAATACATCGTCTCGAGCGCAGACTCTGAAGAAGAGTGTGGCAAAAGTAGTTTTTCGATCAGTTATGACATACGCAATGCGAACGGCGATTCCTACGGCAGCGGAGAGATCTCGTATACGTACGAGCAAGAAACCGACGACGACTGCTGTTCAGACTGCAAAGACTGCGGGGGAGGGGCTTCGGGCAGCGGCGAGGCCGCGGGAGCCGGCTCGATCGATTACCGCATCGACTTGGGGCGCTGGGACGCCACGCGTTCGGCGGGCTCCTTGCGGCTGCAGGCGGAGGTGTGGGACGCGTCGCTGACGAGCCGTTCGGCGTTGACGGCTTGGCTGCCGGAGGGCCTGTCGGCGAACCCGGACCCAACGGGCCCGACGCAGGTGGACACGAACTTCGCCGAGATCGTGCTTGAGGACCAGAACCCCGGGTCGCCGAACGACGGCTACACGGTGACGTTCAAGCGGAAGGACAACGGAGTGGTGTCCGCCCACCCGTTCGCACGGTTTACGGTGACGCCGCCGGCTTCGGGGTCGGGCGTGCGGGTGGTGCGGGTGGTGCGAGAGACGTTGGATGAGACCGACGGGTCCGTGGACAAGACGACGTTCGCGGATTACGCCTGGTCGAACCCGGCGGGGGCACGCGTCTGGACGCTGACGCGAGGAGACGTGGCCAACGGTGCCGATCAGCCCCTGTTCAAGCAGCGGGTGACCGAGAACGACGTGAGCGGCGACGTGGAAATGATCCGAGAGTCGCTCGATCCGACGACGGATGCGCTGCTGTCGTGGGAGCGGCGTTTGTTGCGGCCGATGTTCGACACGGATGGCGACGACGATCTAGACGAATTCGACGAGCCACGCATCCTGGAGTGGGAAAACGGCGAGTCGGGCAGCGGGCTGAAGCGGACGTGGACGTATTACGACGCCGCCGACGTGCAGGCTGAATACGCGCCGGGAGCCGGCGCGGACCTGACGGCGTACCCCATCTATGGTCAACCCAAGAGCTACGTCTCGGAGACGGGCTACTGGGAGCACTACATCTACGACCCGGTTTCGGGCGAGCTGGAGATAACAATCTCGCGGAAGGGCGACAACGACTACAGCCCCACCGACCTGGTCGCTTTGGAGGCGAACAATGTGGTGGGTGAGGTGCTGCGAGAAGACTTCCTGGACTTGGAGCGAGCGGGTTACGGCCCCGCCGACGTGACAGGCCGACGGGTGACCGCGGCCGGCGCGGTTTTGTGGACCGGTTACGAGGTGCGTTGGGGCGTGCCGTTCTCGCAAGTGGACGGATCGCCGACGAGCGATTTCACGGAGGTGTGGGAGATCGAGTGCGGGCTGGAAGACCCGACCGCGGGCGGCGGCTTCAAGGCCGGGTCGGAAACCTTCCTCAAGAACCTGACGGACGACTTCGAGACCAACGGCACGTTTCAAGAGGGCGGTCCGGGCGGTCAGACCGAGCACCGCGTGACGCGTCGGTTCCGCTTCCGCGGAGGGTTCGAAGGCGCATACACCGAAAGCGAACGGGGCGAACTGGGCGACTTCTACAAGGCCGGGACGATCTACCCGGACGGGACGATCACGATCTACGACCGGAAGAATGGCGAGAAGTTCGTCAAGCGGGGCGTGCCCGCCGCGACGGTGGATTTCTATGGTCTCTTCACCGACCGCGCGACCTGGGAGAACGACTTCGACATCGTCGAGGGCACGATCACGAGCCGCTACGAGACCGCCGACGACCGGGTGTTGGCGCGGCTGACCCAAGAAGTGGAACCGGGGACGAACCTGGACGCCCCGTACGCGGTGTCGGCGACGGTGGAGTCGCACCGAGATAGCTTTGGCCGTTCGCTGGAGACGGCAACGTTCCACGGCTCGGCAGCGTTTTTCGCGTACGAGTCGGCGGTGAGTTCCGGAGGCGATATGAACGACCTCAGAACCAGTTTTCGTGACGACCAGGACCAGCCGGTTGACCCGACCTATAGCGAGTCGCGGACGTACGACTGCTGCGGGGTCAAAACACGGACCGACCGCGCGGGCGTCGATACTTTGTACGAAACCGACGGGCTGGGGCGGACGTACGAGGTGACGACGGCGTCGAACAGCACGGCGGCGGGAGCGGCGGTCTCGTCTTCGACGCGGTTCGACAAGATGGGCCGAGTCGAGGCGGCGCTGCGGACGCCCGACGGAGGCGGCGCGTTGGAAACCGAGACGCGCACGTACGACCAAGCGGGGCGGGTGACGTCGGTGAGCAACGGCGAGCGCGACACGGTGTTCTTCACGTACCGCCGAGTGAAGACCGACGGCTCGGGCGACGCGTGGACGGGGTCCAACAACGGGGATTACTACTGGGAGACCCGGGTGTACCCGCACGACGCGTCGTCGGGGCCGGTTTCGGTGGTTTGGCTGGACGCGTTCGGGAACACCGTTCGGTCGTGGAGCGGTTCGGCCGTAGGCGGTTGGACGGGCGGTGAAGCCGGCGTGCCGGCGGTAGTGCCTTCGGGTACCGAATCGCTGACCGAGCAGAGCCGCGTCGTCACGGAGTTCGACAGCCGGAACCGTGTGGTTTCGGTGCGCGAGTACCACACACTGCCCACCGGGATGAACGACGACGGGACCGAAGGCACGCACTACAACCAACTCACAGTTGATGCCTACGACGCGTTCGGCCAAATGCTGCAAAGCGAAGACGCCACGGGGACGATCACGGCCTCCGTCTACGACATCGCGGGGCGGGTGACGGAGGCCTGGGTCGGCACGGACGCGACCGGAGCGACGCCCGGCGATCCTTCCGGCGGCGCAAGCGGCAACAACATGGAGCAGGTGGCGTCGTCAACGTACCGGGCCTCGGGCGAACTCGCCTCGACTCGTAGCCTTAAGGCCGTGGACTCGATTGCGGACTTCGAGTCGGCTTCGGTCGAAACTCAATACGAAGAGGCGTGCGTCGTGATCGACGGGGACAAGAAAAGCCACGTGACTTGGACCAAGCCGCAGGACGGGCTGAGCCCATGGGTGCGCCAAACGTACGACCGCCAGGGCCGGTTGACGACCGCCGAGTCCTATGTGAACGGGAGTACCGCCGCGGGTCCGCTGCTGAGTCTGACGCGAAACTTCTATGACGACGAAGACGGCGGCGAGATCGATGATGCCGACGCCGTGGTAACAGGCCGACTGCTTGGCACCCGCGTCTACGCCGTAGACACGGCGGCGGCGGGGACGTTCGACCCGAACACTTACGCGATCACGGCAGACTTCGTCGAGACGTCGTTTACCTACGACGACGCGGGACGGGCGGTACGAACGGATCGGCCGGAGGGCGGCTACACGCTGACCCTGTTCGACGATCACGGACGGGTAGCCGCGAGCCTGTTGTGCTCTGACGACGGAGGCAGCGAACTCGACGAGAGCAACGACACGGTGGTGCTGGAAACGGTTTATGAATACGACAACGCAGACCGCGTGATCAGCACTTCGACGTACGCCCTCGAGCACGGTGCGACGCTAACGGGCCGTTTGGAAGGTCAAGCAACGGGGGTGCGTCCGAGTCACTCGGCGACCTGGTACGACCGAGCCGGCCGAGTAGAGGCGGTAGCGGATTACGGGGATGACCGCACTCCGTAAGCAACGGCCCGCGTTGAGGAAGAAAAGGGCGGGCGGGGCTTGGCTCAAACGAAACTGGAAAGACCGATGAACCGCGGCGTACCGCCGCCTTCGCACAGGGAATCCGACGTGACACGAACAAACACGCAGCAGAAGCGCACTGGCCGGTGGATCGCGACGTGGGGGGCCGTCGCGCTGTTGAGCCCGGCCTGCTGGCCATTAGCCGCCTCGGCTTGGAATCGGCCGCACGACACCGCCTCCGGCGCAATCGCGACGGATCAGGCCTCGGGACGGGCGCTCTTTACGGAATACACCTACGACGCGGCGGGGCGTCTGCAGAGCGTGACGGACAACGCGGGCGTCCAAACGCGTACGGCGTACGACGCGTTGGGTCGTGCCGAGCGGGTGATCGAGAACTACGTCGACGGCGTCCCGGGCGGGGCGGGCGAGGATGAAGACCGAACGAC
>JBCDDH010000121.1:0-6223 GCA_039180415.1 Planctomycetota bacterium
CCGCGTACTGGGCGGGCAAAAGCCCCTCACTCCCGTTCCCGACTTCGCCGACGCCTACGACACCCAGCGCGTGCTGCACGCCGTGATCGAGTCCGCACGCCACCGCGCTCCGGTCAAACTCAGCGAAATCAAGTAAGTTCCAAACCCGTCTAACCGATCTTCGCGTCGCTGCGGGCGACGCTTTTCAGGAGTGTTCGAATGTCCAAGGTTCTTCGTTTCGGCGTCTTCGGCTCCGGCGCGATCGCGCAACGCCGACACCTTCCCGAAATCCACGCCCACGCGAACGCCCAGGTGGTCGCCATTGCCGACCCCAACAAGGCCCGCGTGAAACAGATCGCCGAGCAGTACGGGGCGACCGCCTACAGCAACCATCAGCACCTGCTCGCCGACGAGTCGCTCAAGCTCGACGCCGTCGTCGTCGCCACCCCCAACGACGACCACGCGCCGCAGACGATCGACGCCCTCAAAGCGGGTTGTCACGTCCTGGTCGAGAAGCCCATGGCCGGCACGCTCGTCGAAGCCCGCAAGATGAATAAGGCCGCCAAGGCCGCCCGCAAGCACCTGATGATCGGCATGAACCAACGCCTCATGCCGCCCCACGCCAAGGCCAAGCAACTCCTTGACCTCGGCACGCTCGGCCGCATCCTCACCTTCGAGACCACGTTCAAACACCCCGGCCCCGACGGCTGGTCCGTCGACGGCGCCCACTCGTGGTTCTTCAAGAAGAAGGACGCGCTCATGGGCGTTTGCGGCGACCTGGGCGTCCACAAGGCCGACCTGATGCGCTTCCTCACCGGCGACGAGATCGTCCGGGTCGGCGGCTTCGTCAAGACCCTCGACAAGAAGCTCCCCAACGGCAAGCCCATCCAGGTCGACGACAACGCCTTCATCACCATGGAAACCGAATCCGGGGCCATCGGCACCATGAACATCTCTTGGACCCACTACGGCAACTTCGAGGACAACGGCACCACCCTCTACTGCGAACACGGCGTCATGCGCATCGGCCAGGACCCGCAGTACGGCGTGATGATCGATTTCCGCGACGGCCAGAAGGAACGTTACGAGGTGGGCGAAGTCGCGACCAACGAGAAGCAGGTCTCCTCCGGCGTCGCCGACGAGTTCATCGAAGGGATCCTCACCCGCACCAAGCCCCGCATCAACGGCGAAGAAGGATTCAAAGCCCTGTCCGTGATCGTCACCAGCATCGAAGCCGCCAAGGAAGGCAAGATGAAGAAGGTCCCGCTCAAGTGACTCCGAAACCGCAGAATCCTTGGGCTACCAACGGCCGCTGGCCGCGATAGACTTGACACCGACGCACACCCGGCTACTTTGTGCGACTCGCCCGGCTCGACCGGGCGGACCCCTCGGCAGGGGGTGTAGCTCAATTGGTTAGAGCATCGGACTGTCTATCCGAAGGTTGCGGGTTCGAGTCCCGTCACCCTCGCTTCCATCCCTGCCCGGACCCGCCCCGCTCAAGCGGGGCTTTTTTTGCGGCCCGAGCGGATCGCTTAGCCACGTGGATGCGCCGGCAAACCGCCGTCCGCGACTTGGGGCGGCTGATTAATGCGATCGGAAACCGTGGCCCGCCCGTACAATCCATGTCCTCGATGTTGGACGTGGATCAGATCTCCATCGCGGCAAAGCCGAGCGTTCTCGCGTCGCGGGCGCTCGTCGGCTCGGGGGCCGGCGGCTGGTTGGCGACGATGGCGCTGCTGGGCGTGGCCCTCTCGCTGCTGTTGTGGCGGTGGTGGGCGAACGTGCGGGCTTCGGCGATCGTTGGGCCGACGCGCCCGGCCTGGCGGCGCGTCGCAGCCGAAGAGGGCACGGCCACCGTTGAGTTCGCGCTGGTGTTTCCCGTGCTGCTGGTGATGATCCTCGCGTTGATCCAGACCACGCTCGCCTTCACCGGCCAGCTCTTTGTCAACTACGCCGCTTTTGTCGCCGCGCGTGCCGCGATCGTCGAGGTGCCGCAGGACTTGGGTCGCGAAGGCCCCAACGTGGTGTTGGGGGGCGACAGCCAGAAGCTTGAGAACGTCCGCGCCGCCGCGGCGTTTGCGCTGATGCCCGTGTCCGGCCCGGGGGATCGGCGGGGGCCGACCGCCGACCGACCCGTGGGCACCGCCGTGGATGCGCTCTACGCCGCGGAGTCGCTCGACACGCCGCGATGGAGTGAGGGGTTGGCGGACCGCCGGCTGGCGTACGCGCTGGACCACACCGACGTGCAGTTGATGGCCTTGGGCGAAGGGCCGGCCGACATCGGTACCGATACGAACGCCGACGCCTTTCGGTCGGGGCTCGCCGGCCGCGGCGGGACTGATTTCGGTTACGAGGTTTCGCCTAACGCCGCGGACGGTGCGCGTTACGCCTACGGCTCGCGCGAGCCGATCCAGGTCGTGGTTCGGCACCGGTTTCACTTGTCGGTGCCCTTTGCCGGCCGGCTATTTAGTAGCGGCACGCACACCGTGGATGGCATGACCACGCCGTACCGTCTGGTCACCTCGTCGTTCGCGCTGACCAACGAAGGCGTCTGGCGAGACCTGCCCGATCAGCCGAGCGTGGAGCGTGAGCCATGAGGCCCGTCCGGCTTCTAGCTCACGATCCGGGGCGTCGCGGCGGCGTCGTGTTGATCGCGGCGTTGTTGGCGTTGGTGTTGTTGGCGTCGTCGGTGTTCTTCGTGTTCAACGTCGGAACCCACCTACACCGCCGGATCGAAGCCCAGCACGCCGCCGACGCCGCCGCGATCGCCGGTGCCGGCTGGGTCGCGCGGAGCCTGAACCTGGTGGCCATGAACAACGTCGAGTCGGCCCGGCTGCTCGCGCAGGTGCAGGTCTACGACGGCCTGCCCTCGGCGATCCGCAACTCCAAGCGGGACGTCGATGCCGCGATCGAAGGCGTGGACAAGCAGCTCGCCCGCGGCCTGCCCGGGCACCCTTGGCTCAACGACGCGCTGGAGGAGGTGCGCCTCGATCTCGTCCGTCAACAGGTCATCCTGGAGGAGATGGAGACGGCGCTGACCCAGGGTTACGACGTCCGCGAGATGACGACGTACGAGCTGCCCAACGGCGGACGGGGTTCGATGTGGGAGGCGATCGCGGCGCTCGAGCAGATCAGCCTCACGGCGATGCGCGAGATGGGCGTCACCGCACAGATCGCGGCGCATGGCGCCGGGCAGCGGAACCTCAGCAACGCCGGCGGCCGGGCGTTCCTCGTGCCGTTCGTCCCGACGGTGCCTTGGCGACACGGCGAACCCGAAGATTTCATCCGGCCGGTCACGGAAGGCTTGCTGCCCGCGGATCAGGATGACGAGCAGTGGGCCCGGGGGCCGTTCGACGCGGTGTTTGGCTTGTGGCGGCCGACGATCGAAGGGAATCAGTTCATCACGCCGGACTACGAGGTCGTGGAAGACTACACGGTCGATACGTTCCGCGATGGCCCGCCGCCGTTGGCCGAAGGCGAGGTGATCGCGTACGAGGTGCAGTCGATCTTCGATTTTTTTGTGCAGCAGCTGCGACGCGCGGAAGCCGAGGCGTTCGATACGGACTTCACCGCGGACGGGGCGGGTTCGTGGTTCGGCGAACGAGCCGCCGACACGGCGTTGGGGAACATGCAGCAGCTCGAAGAGCAGCTCCGCGGCGCCGACGGCGACCCGACGGAGGTGCTCGGCCCCCTGATCTGGAACTCGGACTGGGAAGAAGTCCGAGACATTGAAGTCGAGCGAGGCCTCGACCTGCCCAACATGTACGTGCGTCTGGTGTTCGAGCCCGAAGCCGTCGATCTCGACGGCGACCCGCTCGACGGTACGCTCACGCTCGAGTCCTGGTCGTTGTACCCCGTGCGTCCGGCGGGGCTGCTCTACCTCGGCGGCGGGCGCGACGACACCCGCGAGATGGACACGATCGACGACGACGTCGAGGAGGTGCTGCGCGACGCGCGGGTGCTGCGGATCCAGCCCCCCGGCGCCCGCGCGCGTTTGGTGACGCAGTACACCTACACGGTCTGGTGTGGGGCGCTGGAGAGCAGCCAACGCGAGAGGCGGTTCCCGAACAATTTTGAATCGGTCGACGACCTGCCTGCGCCGATCGCGTTGGACCTTGAGCGGCTTCCGCACGACGCCGACGCCGAGGCGCGGCGTACCTATCTGTATTTCTTCGCCGCCGCCGATCAGCCCGCCCAAGCGTCGATCTGGTCCGGCCTGTTCGAGTCCGGCGATGCCGAGGCCCCCGACGCCGACGGCAATACGCCCACCGGCGTCCGACGACCGTGGCGCCGCGTCGCCGCGACCGCGTCGGCCGAGGTGTTCAACAACCACTCGTGGGACCTATGGACGCAGATGTGGCACGCCCAGCTCACGCCCGTCGAGGACCTATCCGGTTGGCTGGAAACCATGCGGACCACCGGGGTGGTCACCGAAGACCTCGCCCGGCTGGCCGAGCTGCCCGACTCGTTTTCCGACGATGTGGGCGCGACGTTCAACTACCTCAATCGCGTCGCGCCGCTGCTCGATGCGCTACGCGAGCCGCAAGAACCCCGGTCGCCGATTCTCTCTCAGAGCCAGCCATGAATCGATCGTCCAACCGGCTACGTCCCCGCCGTCGCGGCGTCGCGATGATCGAAACGGTGTTGACGCTGCCGTTCATCTTCGTGCTGCTTGCGCTGATCATGTACTGCGGCGTCTCGATGCTGCGGTGGCACCGCGTCAGCACGGTGGACCGGTACGAGGCCTGGCGGGCCACCGCTTACGCGCCCGGGCCCCACGCCCCGGCCGCCGGGGGCGGGGTGTTCGACGCCTCCGACTTGGGCGACGCCTTCTTCCCCGTCACCGTCTCCGGCAGCGGCGGCAACGCCCGGACCCGCGACCCCTTCGGCCTGGAGCAGCTGACCGTGTCCGTTCGCCGTGGTCTGGCCACCGGCGGCAACCAGGACCCCGCCCTGACCTATCTCCAGAACGCCGTCGATCGGGAGGCCGGCTCCACGAGTGCCGGCGCGTTGTTCGGTTTCTTGTTCAACAACGAAACCCGGCCGCTGCCCACCACCCGCCGCGTCGAGATCGCCGGCGCTTTCACCGATCGGTTCTCCCAGTCCTTCGCCGGCGAGATCGACCACTCGGTTAGTCGGCTCGACGGCGACTGGCGTTACGTCAACGACGCGCTGGACATGCGGGCCGAGACGTTTTACGACCGCCGTGACGACCTGACCGATGTGCCGCTGTACAACGACGACCGCGGCGACGAACGCCCCCGACGCATCGTCTCGCCGGGTACGGGTGTCCGGCTGCAGACGTTCACGAATTTCGATTCCGCTTTGGGTCGCTTGCCGGCCGTCAATCCGCTCGCCGGCGAACTGCAGGACATGTCGTTGCGGGTGCCGGCGTACGTCGGCCCGAAGCTTCCGTTCCGGGCGCAGCGGCGGGAAGACCTGTCGTGGGACTTCGAGTGGGCACCCGCGGGGGAGTGAACCGGCGTGTTCACCGCAAGGCGAAGAAGACGCCGAACATCACGATCCACACGGCGTCCAGGAAGTGCCAGTACATCGTGATCATTTTGACCGGGGCGTAGTGTTCGTGGTCGTACTTGCCCGCGTGGGCGTTGAGCGTGATCTTGAATAGCGGGACGAGCCCGCCGATCACGTGCAACGCGTGCAGCACGATCAGGAACACGAGGAACCCGACCATCGCGCCGTTGGCGGTCTTGACCTCGCGGTCGAGCAGCAGCAGCGTCAACGCCGGCGTCTGGATCAGCACGAACACCACCGACATCGCGAGCGTCGCGACCAGCGTGTTACGGAACTGTGCGATCCGCTCGGCCTTGACGTGGTCCAACGCCCGCTGCATCAGGAAGCCGGTCGCGACGATCACGACGGTGGACAGCCACAGGGGCCAGGGGATCGCGATGCTGCCCATCGGCAGGGCCTGGCCCAGGTCCTGCGCGGCCCCGGTCACGGCGGGCAGGTTTTCACGCTCGAACGTAGCGGTCCACCGGAAGACGCCGTACGCGATCATCGATGCGCCGAACAACAACGCGAGCGTCAACAGGAACAGCCACATACCCAGTTCACGGGTGCCCGGCGGTACGTGGTGGATGCGGGGCGTCTGTGGCTCCGACGACGGGGGCAGCGCGGCGGTCTGAAGCGATTCGGACATAACGGGCGGGGTTTAGCGCGGGGATCCGCTCGGCCGTGCGCAGATTCGAGCCATTCTAGGCGTGGTCTGAAAACGAGCCGC
>JBCDDH010000122.1:0-6064 GCA_039180415.1 Planctomycetota bacterium
CAGCGCGACCTTGCCCGTTTTGGATTCCGGGTTGCGTCTTGCGAATCGCTGGGTATCGATTCCGATCGTCACCGCCTGCCTTGCGGTTGTGGTCGCGGACTCGATGGGCTTTGCGCTTGTCGCTGTGGAGGCCGTCGGTTGATCCGCGCATCGGCGTCATTGCTCATGCCGGTCTCCGCCATAGGGCCGCGTTACGTCTGCACAGCCGAGACGGCTTGTTTACGTCCCACGCCGTCGGGCTCTCAGGGCGGCGATCCCGACGAGTCCCGCCGCCCATCCGGGCTCAGGAACATCCGAGCCGTGCAGGTTTGGGGCAACGCCCGCCGTGGAACCCCAGTTGTTCAAGACTCTGTTCAGCTCTTCCTGATCAATAGCTAGGGTCGCGAAGTCATCGGCGTTCTCCCAGTCGCCGCGCGGCAACCCCCAGTTGTTGAGGACGCGATTCAGGTCGCCTTGGGCCACGATGCCGTTGCCGTCGAAGTCCCCGGCTAGCCCCGCGTTGACCAGCACGCGGATCGTGCTGTCCTGCTTGTTGATCAGGTAGAGGTTGCCAAACTCGTCTTCGCCAAACCGTAGGTCGGCCCGGGTGATCGACGCGTTCTCGGCTTGTAGGAGGTCGAGAAAGTCGCCCTCAACGGTGCCCGTTTCGTCGGTCAGCAAAACTTCGCGAATCCCGTCGATGCCGCCGGCCGATGGATCGTCGGCGTTGATTGTAAACAGACGGCCCCGCACAAGGTCGCCGAACAGGTAACGCCCGTTTAGCGCCGAGGCCGCGTTGCGAACGACCGGGCCGCCCGTGATGGCGAAGCCTTCGTCGTGGTCGTACGCGGCGATCGGGTCGGTGAATCCGGCGGGCGTCGGCGTCAAATCCACGACGTCGGACGGATCGCCGCCAGGCCCAGGGACGAAACCAAAGGGCCCTTCGCGTTCGCTCCAGCCGTAGTTCGCCCCCGGGGTCAGGAGGTTTACTTCTTCCACCACGCCCGAGCCAATGTCGGCGAAGAAGCCACGGCCGGTTTCGGGATCGAACGTCAAGCTCTGGGGGTTGCGGACGCCGAGCGCGAACACCTCGTCGAACACGTCGCCATCGTCGAGGAACGGGTTGTCGTCGGGCACGCCGTATCGCCCGTTGACGCCGTTGGTGCCCGCCGGGTCGATGCGGAGGATCGACGCGCTGAGATTGTTGCGGTCCTGGCCGGTGTCGAAGCGGTCGGCGGGGAAGCCGGTGTCGCCGATGCTGACGTACAGGTTGCCGTAGTCGGCGTCGCCGGGTTGCGCATGGTGGTTGAAGGCCAGCGCGCTGCCGAAGTGTCCGTCGCCGGGGCTGCCGATGCGGAGCAGCTCGCGCGGCGCGGCACCGTCGTAGACGTTGTCGCCCGGCGTGGGGTCGGTCCACTCGTTGACCAAGATGTTGAACGCGTCGTTACCCGTCACGTCGAAGTCTGGCGTCGCGTTGCGGCCCCGCACGGTGTGAAAGGTGTAAAACTTCCCGTTGCCCGCGAATTCGGGGTGGAAGGTGAAGCTTTGGAAGCCGCCCTCGAACGTGACGCGCGGTGTCTGCCCCGAGATCGGAAAGTCGTTGAGGTCTAGGAAAAGTTCCGCCGCCGGCAGATCCGACGCGTCGCCGGGCGTCACCACGTAGAGCTGCCCTCGCTGGTCGTTCACGAACACCCGGCCCGAGCCGTCGTACGGCGACACCAGCCGGTTCAGCCGCGCCGGCCCGCTCGCGCTGGGCACGGTTGCCACCTTGCGGGTCTGGACCACCGTGCCGTCGGGCTCGACGGCCTCCGGAAACGGATCGCTGGTGGTCGCGGCTTGGGCCCCAGGCCCCGCCGCCGCCAGCGCCGATCCGAAACCCAAGGCGATCCACTCCGGGCCGCGTCCATCACGCCGATTTCCATTTCGAACACCACGGATCACCATGACAACACTTCCAGACCGTCATCGTATCTGAGGCTTGGCCAAATCAATGCCCGATTTCAATCATCGGGGTCGCCTTGTCGGATCGCGCTAGACAACGAGTGTCTGCTCGCCGGGGATCAGCGGGCGGCTTTGGCCACGGGCGTGCAGGGCACCGGTGACTCCGGGGGGCAGGTGGACGGTGGCGGTGAGGGTTTTTGGGGCGTCGGCCGGGTGTTCGTAGGCAACGCGGATCGGCCCGGCGGGGTGGGGGACGGTGGCGGCGGCGTGGCGCATCGGGCCGAGGCGCGGGGTGATCGCGACGCGATCGAAACCGAACGTGCCGGGTTGGGGACGTACCCCCAGGACGTTGACGACGAGTTGATAGAGCGGGTGGCTGCCCCAGGCGTGGCAGTCCGAGCGAGAAGGCTCGGGGGACTCGGGCGGGCACTTGAAGCCGAGCTTGGGCAGCTCGCGCCAGAGCTCGAACTGTTCGTGCAGGTCATCGATGCGCCCGGTCGCCGCGAGGGCTTCGTGCAGATAGTGCGAGAAATAGACGGTTGCTTGGTTGAGCCCTGTGGAGGCGAGCGTCGTGTCCATGAGCGTGCCGGCTCGCTCTTCGGCCAACGCTCCGGACAGTGCGGCGAAGCATTGGGGGTGGTGGCTGAACGAATCGCCGCCGGGCGTGTCGGCGTAGAGCCCGCGCGACGCGTCCCAGAAATGTTCGTCGCAAGCGGCGGCGACTTCGGCGGCGGCCCGCCGATCGCGCGCGGCGAGTTCGGGCTGATCGAACCACTCTTCGAGTTCGGCTTTGAGCCGGAGGGTGTAGACGAGCTGCCACGCGAACGCGGCGTTGAAGCCGTCGAGGCCGCCGGGCGGGATGCCTTCCGCCCAGCCGGGCACCCAGTCCAGGAAGTTCCAGCCGGGGATGCTGCGGGGCAGGCCGCTGTCTTCGCGGCGGTCGTGGAAGGCTTCCAGGACGCTGCGGGCGGCGGGCATGAACGAGCCGACGAACGCGCGGTGGCCGCGCCACGCCGCCAGGTCGTGCAGCATCGCAACCCAGTAGAGGCTGAACCCCGGGATGATCTGCGGCGTGGAGCTGGGGTAGCGGGCCTGCACCAGGCCGTTGCCGACGCGCGACCAGCCGAACAGCTCGATTGCGCGGCGGGGCAGGCGATCGTCGGCGCTGCGGACGTGGGTGCAGAGCGATTCGAGGCGGGTATCGCCGACGTACTGCAGCTGCTCGTAGTACGGGCTGTCGGCGTAGTGCTCGTGCATCGACATGAGCAGGCCGCGGTCGAGGATGGGCAGGGCGGCGGTCAGGGGTGCGTCGTCGATTTGCGGCAGCGGCACGGTGTCGAGCGGGTAGCGCGTCTCGCGTAACGTGAAACCGAGCACGTCGACCGGCGCGTCGCGGGTCGTGACGGTCAGCAGCGTGTACCGGCCGGCCCGCCACCAGACCGGGGCAAAGACACGCTCGTGTCCGTCGGCGATGAACGTGTCCGCCCGGCCCACGAAATACAGGCCGTCGATCGCGTCGCGGTGCGCCTTGGCCGACGACTCGGGGTCGTCGTCGACGTGCAGCGCTTCCGCCCAGCTCGCCTGGATCTCGGCGTCGCGTCCGCCGCGCAGCGACAGGCTCGGATACGCGCACACGTAGTTGTGCCAATCGATCAGCACGCAGCGGGTCGTGTTCGGTGGGACGGTGACGGCGTCGCCGCGGTCGAGCATCGCCTGCCACAGCGCGGCCTGCGTCGCGTCGTGGTCGTCGGTTTGGACGGGTGTGGCCGAGGCCGCAACGTGGCGGATTTCGCCGCCATTGAACGGTCGATCGAGCATCGCGGGCAGGCGGGCCGGGGTGAGCGGCCGGCTCATGCCCAACTCGCCCCAGGCCGGCTCGGTGACCCGGGCCGGCTCGGTGACCCGAGCGGGGCTCCAGCCGTCGCCTTGCCCGGCGAGCGCGTCCCACGGCACGGCGCGGCCGTCGATCCGCTGGGTGCCGCCGGCGTACCGGGCGCATTCGAGGGCGCTGCGGACGTGTTCCACCCCGGTCACGATTTGGGCTTCCCACGCGGCGCGGCCAGTAGCGACGGCCTCGTGGTGCGGTGCCTCGGCGACCACGAGCAAACCGTGCCGACGCGACAGCTGGGAAGACGGCGCGAGGTTGTTCGCCAGGCCCGGCGACGACACCCACGCCCAGAACGTGTGCGGCCCCGCGGCCAGCTCCACGTCGTACGTCTCGAACGACCAGTGCAGCAGGTCGCCACGCTGCGGGCCCCGCCCGATGCGGACGCCGTCGACGCGGAACTCGTAGCGCTCGTCCGCGGAAACGTGCAGGCGGAGCTTCGTGTCTTTCGTCAACGACCAGCTCAGGCGGTACAGCACGTCGACCGGCCGACGCGGCTCGTCGTCGGGCGCGAGCCCGGTGATCCACGACGCCGGCCAGTCGATGCCGTTCCACGTGGCGTCGCGGTGGTCGTCGAACGGCAGCCGATCGATCGTGACGAGTTGAGCCGACGGCGCGGCGGGGGACGGATCGATCATCGCGGAATCTCCGGGCGTGGCATGACGCGCGGCCGCAGCGTAATCGAAGCATCGCGGGCCAGGGGACGCCGTCAGGTGCCGCAGAACGTGCGGTAGGGCGGGGCGTTCGCCGGGGCGGGCTCGCGCAGTTCATCGTGTTTCGGTTGATCGTCGTACGGCCGTGCCAGCGCCGCAAGGAGCCGCCGGTAGGGATCGAGGTCGCCGTTTTGCACCGCGGCGTCCAGCGCCGCTTCGACGCGGTGGTTACGCGGGATGAACGCGGGGTTGTGTTGTCGCATCCGCTCCGCCGTGGCGGTCCGATCGGCGATCCGATCGAGCCATCGCGCTTGCCAGGCTCGAAACGGTTCGGACGCGAAACACGCGTCGGTGTCCGGCGTATCGACAAGCGCCGCGCTCAGACCGCGGAACGTGTTGGTGAAGTCCAGCTTGTCCGCCTGCATCCACGAGAGCCAATCGTTGATCAACGCCTCGTCACCTTCGTCGGTGCCGTCCAAGCCCAGCTTCTTCCGCATCTCGTTGAGCCAGGCGTCAAACAGGGTCCGTTCGAGCCCGTCCACCGCTTCCTGCGCCCAAGCCAACGCGGCCTCGGGGGTCTCGTCGAACAGCGGCAGCAACGCTTCGGCCAACCGGGCGAGGTTCCACCGCGTGATCGTCGGCTGGTTGCCGTAGGCGTACCGCCCGAACTGGTCGATCGAGCTGAATACGGCCGCGGGGTCGTATGCGTCGAGGAAAGCGCAGGGCCCGTAGTCCAGAGTTTGCCCGGCGATCGCGACGTTGTCGGTGTTCATCACGCCGTGCACGAAGCCCACGCCCATCCACCGCGCGATCAACTCGGCTTGACGCCGTGCGACCGCTTCCCACAGCGCTCGGTATGGCCGATCGGCGTCGCGTACTTCGGGGAAGTGCCGCGCGATCGCGTAGTCGGCCAAGGCTTGCACCGCGTCGGGGCCCACGAAGCGGGCGGCGTACTCGAACGTGCCGACCCGCAGATGGCTGTCGGCCACCCGCGTGAGCACCGCACCCGGCAGCTCCGTTTCCCGATACACCGGTTCGCCCGTCACGATCACGGCCAGGCTCCGCGTCGTCGGGATACCCAATCCGTGCATCGCCTCGCCGATCAGGTGCTCGCGCAGCATCGGTCCCAGCGCCGCTTTGCCGTCGCCGCCCCGCGAGTACGGCGTCCGGCCCGCGCCTTTGAGTTGAACGTCCACCCGCCGGTCGTCGGGCGTGAGGTGTTCGCCCAGCAGGATCGCCCGGCCGTCGCCGAGCATCGTGAAGTTGCCGAATTGGTGCCCGGCGTAGGCCTGGGCGATCGGTTCGGCTCCTCCGGGCAACGCCGAGCCCGAGAAGATGGCGGCCCCATGTTCGCCGCCGAGACGGTCCGCGGCGAGGCCGAGGGATCGGGCCAATGTCGCGTTAAAAACGACCAGGCTCGGAGCCGGGGCGGGTGTCGGTGGGACCGCGGTGTAGAAGGCGTCGGGCAACGCCGCGTACGTGTGGTTCCAGCGCCAGCCGGACGATGTGGAAGTTGGAGGCATGGACCGACCTACGAAAACCCGACGCGGCGTACAGCGTAGGAGCGATAACTCGCGAGAAGCGGAAGCGAAACGGTAGCCCGCGG
>JBCDDH010000123.1:0-5495 GCA_039180415.1 Planctomycetota bacterium
CCGCGTCTGCCAGATCCGCTTTCGCACCGTGTTCTAATAACCCCCATCGAAAAATTGTGTTCCGCGCCGCCGGGTGTTCGTATGGCTAACACGGGGCGGCACCAAAGTGCTATCACATTCACGTCTTAAAAAACAAGGACTCAGCATCACATCTAGCCATGCGTCTGACGCGGCGACACGGGTCCTCGAGAAATCTCCGCCAACCAATCTCAAACCGGATCAGTTCCAACCCATTTCTTTTTCCGCGATCGGCGTGTGTCCGTCGCAAGTTTCTCAATGTACGGGCCACGTGCCCTGGAGGTTAATCGGATAATGCGTATGAAGACAACGGCAGTGTTCGGTGCGGCGGCCTGTTTCGCGGTGAGCGGGGTTACGGCCCAAGAGTTAACCACCAACGGCGGGTTCGAGACCGGCGACACCACCGGCTGGACCGAGTTCCCCACCGCGAACTCGACGTTCAGTATCACGAGCGACGCCAGCGAGGGCGTGTGGGCGGCCGAGATTTTCAACAACGACTCGGCCTCGGCGGCGGTGATCAAGCAGGCGAACATCGGCATCGGCACCGTCAGCCCCGGCGACACGATCACGATCTCCTTTGACGCGAAAGGCTCGTTCGCGGAAGGTGGCGTCTCCTTCGCCGAGTTCTTCTCGGAAGTCGATGGCGGCGGCACATCGTCCAACGAGATCCTCAGCGGCGGGCCGCTCCCGCTCACCGACAGCTACCAGGCTTTCAGCTTCACCACGACCGCGGGCCCGGACGTCTCGGGCGGCGTCACGCTGCAATTCACGGCCACGACCGGCGGCGCGCCAGGCAGCACGGCTGTGGTCTTCGTGGACAACGTCTCGGTCGTGCCCGAACCGGCGAGCCTCGGTTTACTAGGCATGGGCGGCCTGGCGATGCTGCGTCGACGCCGCGCCTGATCGGCCGGGATTCGAACATCGAAAAAGCGGCGAGGCTTCCGCCTCGCCGCTTTTGATTGGTTTCCCGGGCCGGAGGTGTGATTCAACCCACCGCCGCACGGACGAAGCCGGTGATCGAGGTGCCCTTGGGCAGGTAGTCGCGAACGGGCTTCTTGGCGTCGAGCTCGCGGATGTAGATCTGGCCCATCAGGGTCTGCTCGTCGATCCACTTGTTGAGCTTGCCCATCGCGATCTTCTCGGCGATCTGTTCGGGCTTGCCGGTGGCCTTGGCCTCGTCGACGAACTGCTGCTGGGCTTTGGCGACCTCGTCCTGGGGCAGGCCGTCCTTATCGACGGCGAGCGGCGCGGGCGTGACGGGGGGGACGGCGGCGGTAACGTGCATCGCCAGGCCCTTGAGGAGTTCGTCGCCGGCCTCGCCGGAGACGCCGACGAGGGCGGCGGACTTGCGGTTGCCGTGGACGTACGTGCCGAACTTCTCGGCCGCGAGGCGATGGATCGACTTGAGCGAGATGTTCTCCTTGATGGTGATGCGGAGGTCTTCGACCAGGGCCTTCATCTCGTCCGTGGCGTGCTCGGTGACGTCGCCGGTGGCGGACAGCGCGAGCGCCAGGTCGGCGATCTTTTGCGTCGCGACGACGAAATCGTCGTTCTTGGCGGCGAAGTCGGTTTCGGCCGTAAGCTGAACCAGCACGGCGGCGGCGTCGCTCTGGGCCAGAGCGATCGCGCCCTCGGAGGCTTCGCGGTCGCCACGGTCGTCCATCTTGCCGCCGGCCCATTCACGCAGCAGCGCGATGGCCTGGTCGACATCGCCGTCGGCTTCGGTCATGGCTTTCTTGCATTCCATCATGCCCATGCTGGTGCGTTCGCGGAGGGCTTTGACGTCTTTGGCGGTAAAGGCAGGCATGTGGTTTCCAAATACAAAGGTCGAGTTCGAAAGTCGAAATCAGAAAAGGATCGGCCGGGGGACCGAGGCGACGACCGCCGCACGAATGCTGACTTCGCACTTCGGGTCTCGCAATTCGGGCTTTGAAATCAGTTGGTTGCGGCGGGCTGCGGTGCGCCGTTCTCTTCGGCCGGGGCTTGGTCGGCGTCCTCGGCGGTGGGCACGGGGGCGTCGGCCGAGAACTGGGCACGGCGGCTACGTTTGCGGGGCTGTTCGCCTTCCCCGGCGACCTGGGCGTCTTTCGCCTCGGCCTGCTGGGCGCGGGCGGTCTTGCCCTCGTTCACGGCCCGGGCGAGTTGATCGATGACGATTTCGATCGCCCGCATCGCGTCGTCGTTGCCGGGGATGGCGATGTCGGCGTCGTCGGGGTCGGAGTCGGTGTCGAGCAGCGCGACGACCGGGATGCCGAGCTTGCGGGCTTCCTTGACGGCGTTGGCCTCGGCGTTCACGTCCACGACGACCATGACGCCGGGCAGCTTGGTCATGTTGCGGATGCCCGAAAGGTTCCGCAGGATCTTGTTCTTTTCGCGGCGAAGCGTGGACTCCATCTTCTTGGAGTAGTTGTTGATCTCGCCGGTTTCTTCGAGGGCTTCGAGCTCTTCGAGCCGCTTGAGGCGGGCACGGATGGTGGTGAAGTTGGTGAGCGTGCCGCCGAGCCAGCGCTCGACGCAGTAGTGCATGCCGCAGTCGGTGGCGTGCTGTTCGATGATGCCGCGGGCCTGCCGCTTGGTGCCGACGAAGAGCACGTCCTTGCCCTGAGCGACGGTCTTGGTGAGGTACTTGCGGGCGAGCAGGAGGCCTTTAATGGTCTCCTTGACGTCGATGATGTGGATCTTGTTGCGTTTGCCGAAGATGTACGGAGTCATCTTCGGGTTCCACGCGTTGGCGCGGTGGCCGAAGTGGATGCCGGCTTCGATGAGGTTTTTAACCAGCGATTGGCCGGAGGAGGCGGATTCGGACATGGGGAGCAGACCTTTCGGGCGGAGAGCCGGTGGGCGGCTTGCCTGCGGGCGGGGTCGCTTCAGGGGGGTGAAGGGACCACAGCCCGGCTCGAGCACGCCCGGGAGGACGAAAATCGGGAGCGTTGGGGCCGACGACGTGCCGACCGGAACGATCCACGCGGGGATGTCACAACGACAGATGGCCGGCACCGACTGCCGACCGTTTCGCATTGTAGGGATCGTCCGAGGGCTTGCAAGGCGACTGAGGCATGAGACCGGGGCGATCAGTCGGCGGCCGTGCGGGGATCAATTCGGCGATTCGAGGCCCAAACGAGACGTGCCGCCGGCGTTTCCGGAGGAGGCGAGGCCCGCGGCGCTGTCGTCGTTGGCGTCGGGCTCAACGGCGGCCGCCGCGGTCGCGTTGACCGGCTGGTCGATCGGGGCGTCGGCGGCGAGGCGGGCCTGCTCGGCGAGCTGCTCGCGTTGCCGCTTTTCGAGGGCGAGCTGATAGGCGCCGTACTTGAACGACAGGGCCATGATCGTGCCGTAAAGCAGGACAAAGACCACCAGGATGTACCGCCAAGCCCAGTCGAGAGCCACCATGGTCACCCCGAGCGTCGCGAAGACGACGCCGGCCCCGTACATCACCAGCACGGCCTGCTTCACCGACAGACCGCAACGCCGCAGGAGGTGGTGGATGTGCTGGTTGTCGGGCGCGGTGATCGGGTAGCCGCGCATCTTGCGCCGGATGATGGCCAGGGACGTATCGGTGATGGGCACGGCGAAGATGATGAGCATCGCGGTGACGATCTTGAGCGCGAAGCCGCCGGTGTCGCTGAAGAGCAGGATCGTGGCCGCGGCGAGGAAGCCCAGCAGCAGCGACCCCGCGTCGCCCATGAAGATGCTGGCCGGATTGAAGTTGTAGGGCAGGAACCCCAAGATCGCGCCGATGATGGCGAGGCACATCACCACGCGGATCGGGTCGGAGAGGAACGCGGGCATGAGCGTGGCGGGGTCGGCGGCACGGGAGGCCACGATCAGCGTCACCAGCAGAAAGCCCACGGTCGCGATCGCCACGACGCCCGACGCCAGGCCGTCCAACCCGTCGATCAGGTTCACGGCGTTGCAAGCACCGATCACGAACGCGGCGATCAGGAACGTGCCGAAGGCGTAGACCACGGCGTCGCCCAGCGGACCACCGAGCAACGGCACCGCGAATTCGTTGAGCTCACGCCAAGGGACCTTCGAGACGTCCAGCGCGTTGACGGTGAGGCGGACCCCGACGTTCTCCGAAGCGAGGGCCGCGGCGGCGAAGAGTTGGCCGCCGATCTTCACCCGGGCGCGGATGCCGTACACATCGTCGAACATGCCCGTGAGGGTGATCGCGGTCGCGCCGAACACGATCGCCAACGGGAAGTCGATCCGGCCGTACCCGCCCTCGCCACCGCCGAAGCCGGGCAGGTCCAGCAACATCGCCGAGGTGACGCCCACTAGCCAACCCAGGAAGATCGCCACGCCGCCCAGGTACGCGACGGGGACGGCGTGGTTCTTGCGTTTGAGATCGGGCACGTCGACCACGCCGTGGTCGACCGCGAGCTTCCGCATCAGTGGTGTGGCGACCACGCTGATCAGGAACGCCACCGCCAGCACCCCGATGAACGGCGAGAGCAACTCCAGCGGCGTCGGCTGCACCGCCAGCGACACGAAGGGTCGGGTGGGCAAGATGTCGGCGAAGGTCGGCAAGGGGTCTTTCTCCGTGGACTCCGTTCGTCACGCGGGGGGCGTCGCGTCCGACGCGACGGCGGAAACCATACGGAACGGCTCGCCGGACAGTTCATCGGCGATCAGCGTGTCGATCGTCTGTTCGAGGCCGAAGGTCGGCGACCAGTCGATCGTGTCGCGCAGCCTGGACACGTCCGGTAAGCGGTGCGGCGGGTCTTCGAAGCCTTCGCCGTAGACCGCTTCGTAAGGGACGGTCCGGATCGACGAGCCCGTCCGCCCCGCCGCGGCCGCGCGGGCGATCACCAACTCGGCCAAACCGTGGATCGTGAGCTGACGGTCGCTGCCGACGTTGAACACGCCGCCGAACGCCGCGCCGCCCGGCGCGTTCATGAGCCCGGTCATCGCCGCGACGACGTCGCGTACGTCGCAGAACGCGCGGGTCTGCCCGCCGTCGCCGTACACCTCCAGCGGCTCCCCGGCACACGCCCGGGCCACGAACCGTGGGGCGACCATGCCGTACCGCCCCACTTGTCGCGGGCCGATCGTGTTGAACAGCCGCACCACCACCGACTTCAGGCCGTCCCGCCGGGCCAGGTCGATCGCGAGGTGTTCGTCGAGCGCCTTGGTCAAGCCGTAGCTCCAACGGCTGGCCGTCGTCGGGCCGAACACCAGGTCCATGTCTTCACGCAGGGGCAGCACCGGACACTTGCCGTAGACCTCGGAACTGGACGCGACCAGCACCGGCACGCCGGCCGCGGAGCAGGCACGCAGCACCGCGATCGTGTCGTCGATGTTCGTGGCGATCATGCCCGCCGGGTCGTCCACGATCAGCTTGACGCCCACCGCCGCCGCGAGGTGGTACACCTGCGACACGCCTTCGAAGACCGCCGGGGTCTGCAACACGTCCGCGGCCCGACCTTCGACAAGTTCGCAGCCACGCCCGAGGAGATGTTCGACGTTGCGGCGTC
>JBCDDH010000124.1:0-5257 GCA_039180415.1 Planctomycetota bacterium
GATTCATTTGCCGGGAATCCTATTGGTCCAAATAATTTTCGGAATTTACGAACGTTTTGGACGTCTCGTTTGACTTCGGGTGGTGTATCATCTATTTCCGGTACTGCTGCGGTCTACACGTCGATATTTGTTCTGAAGTGATGGCCGGTTTCGTGGTTAATTTGATTCTTTCGAAAACGGTATCGGGTTTCTGAAGCTTGGCTGACTTTTGGTTAATTCCCGGTGAAACAGACTTATTCCCCCAAAGACGTGGCCAAAGCCGTTGGCGTCAGCGAATCTTCGCTGAAGCGTTGGGCGGACGACGGACGGCTGAACGTGATTCGCACGGTCGGTGGCCACCGCCGCATCAGCTTCCACGAGGCCATCCGCTTCGCTCGGGAATCGACGCTTCCGATTGTTCGACCGGACATCCTGGGCCTGCCCGAACTCGCCAAGGCCGAGCCGTTCCGGGAAAGCGACGCGTCCGACGCGCTCCAGACCCTGCTCGTCGAGGGCAAGGCCGAAGAGACCCGGGCCTTGCTGATCGACCTGTATCTGCGGGGCATATCTGCCGCGGCGATCTGTGACGGCGCGGTGCGAGAAGTCATGGCCCGGATGGGCGAGAACTGGCACTGCGACGGCGCCCGCGGCATCTATCTCGAGCACCGCGCCACGGACACGATCCTCCAGGCCATGACCGCGCTTCGAGCGATCGTTGGCCGACCCACTTCCGGCACCACCGACAACCAGCCCGCGCCCGTTGCCCTCGGCGGCGCGCCTTCGGGCGACCCGTACCTCCTCCCGTCCATCTCGATCGCGTTGACCCTCTGCGAGCAGGGGCTCCACGAGATCAACCTCGGCCCCGACACGCCCGTCGAGGCCATGATCGCGGCGGCCCGTCAGTACCAGCCCCGTCTGTTGTGGCTGTCGTGTTCGGTCACCGAGGTCCGGCCTAAGCCCGCCGCCCTCACGCCGGTCCTGAACTACCTCGACGAGCACCAAGCCGTGCTGGTCGTGGGCGGTCGGGGCTTTGTCGAAAAGCCCATGAAGCCGCACCCCCGCGTGAAGCTTTGCGATTCGATGACCGAGCTCGCGGCGTTCGTCAACGGCTTCATCCTGAACACGCCGTGACCCCGACCGATTTTGGATTCCTCCAAGAAACGTCCGCGGCTGTCGGCCGTGGGTTGCTCGCGGTGGCGTTCTCGCCCATCATCCCGCCATGGCATCGATGATCCAGATCACCCTCCCCGACGGCACCACCCAAGACTTCCCGTCGGGTTCGACCCCACACGACATTGCGAAATCTATCGGAGACAAGCTCGCCGAGGCCACGATCGGTGCCCGTTTCAACGGCGACTTGATCGACGCCCACGCTCCGCTCGCAGCCGACGGCGACCTGTCGATCGTCACCGCGCCGCGCGTCGACAAGAAGGGCCGGAGCAAGTGGCGGGACGAGCAGCACGAGAAGGACGCGCTGTACCTGCTGCGTCACTCGTGCGCCCACGTCTTGGCCGAGGCGATTCAGCGCGTCTGGCCGCAGACCCGGCTCGCGTACGGCCCGCCGTTAGACACGGGCTTCTACTACGACGTCGCCCTCGACACGCCGATCAGTTCCGACGATTTCGGTCGGATCGAAGCCGAGATGAGCAAGGTGGTCGAACGCGACGAGCCGTTCACGCGGGTCGACTTCTCCGCGGAGCTGGGCAAGCAGATCGTCGAACAGGTCGGCAACAAGTACAAGGTCGATAACGCCGAGCGGGCGATCGAAGCCGGGGCCGACACCTTGAGCTGGTACATCACCGGCCCGCGCCCGGGCGGCGTCGAGTCCGGCCAGGCACT
Source organism: Planctomycetota bacterium (assembly GCA_039180415.1). Lineage (GTDB taxonomy): Bacteria > Planctomycetota > Phycisphaerae > Phycisphaerales > Phycisphaeraceae > CAZIXN01. The sequence goes on from JBCDDH010000124.1 coordinate 1,819, forward strand.
CATGGCCCGGCGCGAGGGCGAGCCTTACCCCGAGGGGTTCTGGGCGGACCTGTGCATGGGCCCGCACGTCGACCGCACCTCGCGCATCGGCGCGTTCAAGGTCACCGCCATCGCCTCGTCGCATTGGCACGGCGACGTCAACTCGGACCGGTTCCAACGCGTGTACGGGACGGCGTTTTTCACACAAGCCGACCTCGACGCGCACCTCGAACAACTCGAACAAGCCAAGCAGCGCGACCACCGCGTCGTCGGCCAACGGCTCGGTTTGTTCAGCATCGACCAAGAAGTCGGCCCGGGGCTGGTGCTCTGGAAGCCCAAGGGCGCGGTGATCCGCAAAGAGCTCCAGAGCTTCATCACGCACCACCTCACCCGCCAGGGCTACAGCGAAGTGTTCACGCCGCACATCGGCAAGCTCGACCTGTATCGCACGTCGGGCCACTTCCCGTACTACGCGGATTCGCAGTTCCCGCCGCTGCTCGAACGCGACACGCTTAAGCACCTCGCCGAAGAAGGCCGATCTTGCGGGGACCTCGCGGCGAGCATGAGCGACGGCGATATCGAGGGGTTCATGCTCCGGCCGATGAACTGCCCGCACCACGTCCGCATTTACGCTTCAGAGAAGCACAGCTACCGCGACCTGCCGATCCGGCTGTACGAGTTCGGAACGGTGTACCGCTGGGAGCAGAGCGGCGAACTCGGCGGCATGACCCGCGTCCGCGGGTTCACGCAGGACGACGCCCACCTGTTCTGCACGCCGGACCAACTTGCGGCCGAGGTGATGGGATGCATCGAGTTGGTCAACATTGTGTTCACCACGCTGGGCATGACCGATTACCGCGTGCGGGTCGGGCTGCGTGACCCGGATTCCAGCAAGTTTGTGGGCGACCCCAGCGATTGGGACCAGGCGGAACAGGCTTGCCGCGACGCCGCGCGGTCGCTGGGCGTGCCGTTCAGCGAAGAGCCCGGCGAGGCCGCGTTCTACGGGCCCAAGATCGACTTCGTGGTGCGCGACGTGATCGGTCGGGAGTGGCAGCTGGGCACGGTGCAGGTCGATTACCAATTGCCGCAACGATTCGACCTGAGTTACACGGGCAGCGACAACGCCGAGCACCGCCCGATCATGATCCACCGCGCCCCGTTCGGCTCGATGGAGCGGTTCGTGGGCTGCCTGATCGAGCATTTCAACGGCAGCTTCCCGCTGTGGCTGAGCCCGCAGCAGGTGCGGGTGTTGCCGATCAGCGAGAAGTTCACGGCGTACGCCGAGCGGGTCGCCGACGCGTTGAAGGCCGAGGGGATTCGCATCGGGATCGACGCGGATTCCGGTAAAATCGGCGGCAAGATCGCGGCGGCGCAGGCGGATCGCGTGCCGTACATGCTGGTGGTCGGCGGCAAGGACGAAGCGGCGAATACCGTGAGCGTGCGACACCGGGACCACGGCGAGCGGGGCGCTCAGCCGATCGAAGCGTTCGTCTCGGCGGTGGTCGAGGAACGGGACACCAAGGCGTTGCGTCCGGCTTTTGCGGAGTGACGCGACTGCGACGAAGAGGATTCACATGGCTTTCCGGCTTTGGGCTGTAGCGGGCGTGGCTTGGGGTTCGGCTCCGCGGTCAAGCTGCGTCATTGATCACGCGGCGCGGGCGCGTTTTCGTTTTTGACTTTCCATCGGAGCGACCCATGGCTTCCACGTTTACCGACCGTTGCTACGCGCTGTGCCGCACGATCCCGCGGGGGCGGGTGACGACGTACGGCGAGATGGCCAAGGCGCTGGGCTCGCCCGGCGCGGCGCGGGCGGTGGGCAACGCGATGCGGACCAACCCCGACGCGCCGCGCACGCCGTGCCACCGGGTGGTCGGCGGCGACGGCCGGCTGACGGGCTACGCGTTCGGGTTGGAGCGCAAGGCGGCGCTGCTCGAACAAGAGGGTGTGCCGGTCCGCGGCGGCCGAGCCGATCTTTCGAAACTCTTCCGCTTCGAGAAAACATCGACGACAAACGCGTGATCGGTCGGTACACTCCGCGCGCCTGCGATGCATGTGAAAGGCGATCAGGAGTTTCGACGCGATGTACGAAGTGAAAATCAGCGCGATCCACGGACGCGGCTTGTTTGCCAAGGTGAGGATCCCCAAGGGCACGGTGCTGGGCAAGCTCGAGGGGGAGTTGACAACCCAGGACGGGGACCACGTGCTCTGGCTCGACGATGATCAGGGCCTGCACGTGCAGAACGATCTGAAATACATCAACCACGCGAGCCCGCCCAACGCGGCGTACTTCGACGACCTGACGGTCGGGGCGCTGCGGGATATCGAGCCGGGCGAAGAGATCACCCACAACTACGGCGGCGACGAGCACGTCGAGTGGGACGGCGACGACCCGTCGGCTTGACGCGTTTTTGACGCGCGCCGGTCGCGTACACTCGGCCGATGCCCATCGATTTCGACGTTGAACGCACCATCTTCGGCAAGACCGAGCTCTCCGTGAGCCGGCTGGGCTTCGGCGCAGCACCCGTGGGATTCCTCGACACGCCGCGGAGCCAGATCCAGCGGGTGGTGGACCTGCTGTTCGATCACGGCGTAAACCTCTTCGACACCGCGGCGTGCTACCCCGGCAGCGAGGAGGCGTTGGGGCAGGCGTTGGCGGGCAAGCGCGACGACGTCGTGCTGGTCAGCAAGTGCGGCAATCCGATGGCCGGCGACGACTCGGCGTACACGCCCGAGGCGATCACGGCCGACATCGACCGTTCGCTGCAACGGCTGGGGACCGATCACGTGGACGTCATGCTGCTGCACTCCTGCTCGCTGGACGTGTTACGGCAGGGCGACGCGTTGGGGGCGCTCGGTGCCGCGCGGGACGCGGGCAAGGTGCGGTTCCTGGGCTACAGCGGCGACAACGACGCGGCGGCGTGGGCGGCGGAGCGGCCGGAGGTCTCGGCGATCGAGATGTCGGTGAACCTGGTGGACCAGCACAACCTCGACGCGGTGCTGCCGGTGGCGAAGAAGCACGACGTGGGCGTGATCGCCAAGCGGCCGGTGGCCAACGCGTGTTGGAAGGACCTGGAGTCGCAGCCGGGCATGTATCGCAGCTACGCGAAGACGTACACGCAGCGGTTCGTCGCGATGGGGGTTTCGCCCAGCGACCTGGGCTATTCGGGGCACGTCGAGGTGGAATGGCCGGAGATCGCGCTCAAGTTCACGCTGGCCCACGAGGGCGTGCATACCGCGATCTGCGGGACGACCAGCACGAATCACGCGGAGATCAACCTGCAGGCCGCGGGCAAGAACCCGCTCCGAGATCAGGCGGTGCTGCGGCTGCGCGAGGCGTTCAAGAAGGCCCGGGCCGATGGCGATCTGCCAACCGGTCTTAACGACTGGAATGTCCGCTGGGTCGGCGAAGACGGCTATCAGGGCATCGTTGCCCGCCAGCTTCAGGAATTCAAGAAGGCAC
>JBCDDH010000125.1:0-5223 GCA_039180415.1 Planctomycetota bacterium
GCCGCGAACGATTTTGACTCGATGCAATCCCGTTTGAACGCATCCCCGGCTTCAGAAAATCCAAGCGCACGGAACTCCGTTTGATCTGAATTTCAAGGAAAAACACCGAGGCGGGTCGGCCGGGTGGCTCGGCCTTCGCGTGGCTGCGAAGTCCTTGAGCTGCCGGTCGCCCGGCGATAGTTTGATGGTATGCACGGCTTGCTTCCGGACACGAGATGGTGCGGTCCGACCCGGATCGGGATCGCGATGATCCTGAGCCTTTCGACGGCTTTTACGGTGCGTGACGCGGCGGCCGACCTGCCCGGGGCGTACGTGCTGCGGCCGATCGGCCCGACCGACCCGACGCTGACCCACACGTTGGGCGCCCCGCTGGATTTCGGCAGCGGCCCGCACCTCAACGCGTCCGGCCAGGTCGCCGCGTCGGCCTTTACCGTCGGCGACTACGACGATCCACACGTCGCGTGGTTCGACGACGGACGGGGCAACCTGCGCTACCCGCTGGGTCTCGCCGGGCCGGGATTCGTCGACCCCGCCACCGGCGTCAATCGAACCAATGCCATCGGACTCGACGACGCCGGACACGTGGTGGGACTGACAGAAGCGTGGGGCAGCTTCGGGCAGCGGTGGTTCCGCGCCTGGCGCGACAACGGCGACGGCGCGGTCGAGATCGGCCCGACCGACTGGATGGGCATCGACCTCACGGCCCCGGGCTGGAGTTCCACCCCGACGAGCATCCTGCCCGACGGCACTGCGTTGGGCGTCACCGGCCCGCAGGCGTACGCGTACGGCGGCATCGCCTGGGTCCACACGCCCCAAACCGGCACGCGCGTCGTCGGCCCCACCGGCCCGGGGTTCGACCCCCCGTCGATCGGCCTGCTGAATACCCGAATCGACGTCGGCCTCACCCGCGCCGTCGGCGACCGCCTGATCGGCACCGCCCCGGCGTGGGACCCCGACACCGGCGCTTCCCTGCCGAGCGTCATCTGGTCGGAAGACCTCCGCACCGGGCAGGTGTTGCTTTACGCCGGCCCGAGCGATCCGCGCACGCGCTACACCAGCGCGAGGGCCGCCAACGCCGCCGGCCAGATCGCCGGAACGTCCTCCATTGCCATCTCGGCCACGCGCACCGGTCGTCAGGCTTGGATCGACGACGGCGACCCGGCGACCGAACCGATTCTCGTCGGCCACGACCTGGGCACCTGGAGCAATTACACCCTCAACGACGTCGAAGCCATCAACGACGACGGCCTCACGATCGGACGGACCAGCTTCTGGGGCGGCACGGGTTTGCGGCCGGATTTCATCCGCAGCGAAAGCTGGTTCGACGACGGCAATTCCGACACCGGCCCGATCCCGCTCGCGTTTCCGGACGCCGAGCCGGGCGCGTTTCATTACGGTCGGCAGCTCAACAACGCCGGGCTGGTCTACGGCGAGTCGTCGCGAAGCCTGAACACCTCGCCGGCCACGTACCGGGAGTGGCATTGGCTCTACGACACACAGGACGACGCGTACACCGAAATCCCGCTCCCCGAGGACGCGTCGCTCGTCGCCACCACGCTGCGTGACGACGGTTCGCTGTTCGGTTTGTCGTTCCGGCCCGACGTCGCGTTCTACGTGCCGTTTTTCTGGCGCGTCGACACCGGCTGGATCGACCTGGCCGACCGCGTGCTCAACCCCGAGGCGCTGGGCGTCGACGCGGCGCTCGCGGATTCGTGGTCCGTGGAGTTCAACGCCGCCGGCGACGCCGTGTTCACCGAGCAACTCGCCGATCCCGGACCCGAAAACGATTACACCGGCGTGCAACGCGTCTGGCTGCTCGACGCGATCGCCGTCGCGCAGGCGGGCGACTTCACCGGCGACGGGACGGTCGATCAGGCCGACCTCAACCTCGTGCTCAACGGCTGGGGCTTGCCCCGCGGGCAGAGGTCGGGGCCGTGGTTCAACGCCGGATCGTTCGGGACCGACGCGATCGATCAGGAAGAGCTCAACGCGGTGCTCAACCACTGGGGCGACGCGGCGTCGCCGGACCTGCGCGGCGCGCCGGTTCCCGAGCCCGTCGCGTTGGGATGGGCGGCGCTGGCCTTCGCGGGCTTGGGGCGCCGGGGCACGGCGGGTCGTCCACGCCGTTAGATTGCCCGGATGCCGCAAACCTGGACCAACGACCAACTCGCGCAAACCTTCGACGCCGCGGTGCTCGCGCCCGCCCTTTCGCCCAACCAGGCCGACGAGGCGATCCGGGCGTGCGTGGCGATGAACTGCAAGACGGCGTGCGTTCGGCCGGTCGACGTCCAAAGGGCCAAGGCCATCTGCGTGGGCAGCGGTACGGGCGTGTGCGTGGTGGTCGGCTTCCCGCACGGCACGAACCTGCCGGCGTCCAAGGCGGACGAGGCGCGGCGGCTGGTCGAGTTCGGCGCGGACGAGGTCGATGTGGTCGTGCACTACGGCGCGGCGCTCGGCGGCGACTTCGCGTACGTGCGGGACGAGGTGGCGGCGGTGGTGGACGCGTGCGGGGAGGTCCCCATGAAAACGATCTTCGAGACGTCGCAGCTCGACGACGCGCGGATCGCGCCGCTGGTGGAGGCGGCGATCGCGGGCGGCGCGGCGTTCGTCAAGACCAGCACCGGGTTCACCGGCGAGGGCGCGAACGAGCGGGCGGTGCAACTGATGCTCGACGCCGCGGCCGGCCGCTGCCAGGTCAAGCCCTCGGGCGGCATCCGCGACCGGGCCACGGCCGAGCGGTACCTGGCGATGGGCGCGACGCGCCTGGGCGTGGGCTGGACCAGCGCAAGGGCGATCTTGCAGGGCGACGCGAGCGACGCCGCGTATTGAACAAAGCAAACGTGAGCCACCCGGCCGGCCTAACCGCCCCGCCGCCGTTGACGCCATCGGCGATGGCCTCGTGTCGACCGCTGGTTTTCCCGCGGTTGATTCGTTTTTTGCTTGTGATCGCGGGCCCGACGGATAGATTCAATCGATCTGGCTTCACGAACGCTTTCCGGAGTGCCTCATGCCGATCCGCCCGGGTTTGATCGCGCTGCGCCGATGTTTGGTGATGGGTTCGCTTGCGGCGGGGGCCGCGACGCTGACCGCGTGCCAATCGCAAGCCCCGCCGGTGTCCGCGTCGCTGTTGGGCCTGACCGCCGAGGCCAACCACCGCGGTTCCGAGATCGTCGACTACCGCGAGCTGGTATCGATCGCCGGCATGCTGCCGATGATCGAGCCCGGCACCTTTTACCACTACCCCCGCCGCAACTGGTGGCAGTGGCTTACGCGGCGGGACCGCCTCCATTCGCCCAGCTACGCCGTGGGCATCACCCCCGACTTCAACCAGCCGACGTTCTATCTGGTCGGCGATTCGGACTGCGACGCGACCGACGCCGACATCGAGGCGATCAAGAACCAGCTCGAAACCGTCCAACGCCTGACCGCTGAAGTGATCCGGCTTTCGCTGGAGATCGCCGCCCGTAAACGGAAGGCCCCCAACGAAAACGACACGCTTACCGCGACGATCCCTAAGCCGCCGGAGGTGTCCGACCTGCTGGCCACATTGCGACAAAACCAAGGGGACCCGACCAACCACCGCGATAACCAAACCGAAAACCCGCAGAAACCTCCACCACCCGAAGGCCCATCGACGCCAAAGGAAAACAACGGAAACGGCGATGATGGCGGGCCCGGCGGCGGGCAAGGACCGACGCCCGGTACCCCCCCTACCACCCGGCTTCAGCAACTCGTGCAGCAACTTGACGACATCCAGGCCCAACTGACGCTCGAAGAAGAAACCTACTTCCGGCTGCTCAACAACAACCCCGGGGTGCTGGTCGCCCGCTGGGCCGTCGGCCAGAGCGAGGGCGGGTCGGCGAGCGCCGGGCAGATCGTCACCGCCCAAAACGACAGCACCTCGCGGCAGGCCGGTTTCGTGATTCTCGCGAAGCTACGGATCAGTGTGCTCTACTTCGGTGCGGACTTCCGTTCGTTCATCCAAGCCACCCACGACCGCGACGAAGCCGCCCTCGAACGCCTGGGGATCACGTCGTATCTAATGCAGGCCCAACACGTCGCTTACACGTCCGGCCGGGAAATCGAGCAGTACCGTTCCTTCTCCGCCGAGTTCTCGCCGGACCAGTTCTCCTCGTTCGCCGACCTGGTGGCCGACATCGACAAGGTCCGCATCCAGGCCTACCTCGCTCGGCTGGAGAACCTCGAAAACTCCGCCACCTTCGACGGCCTGACCTGGCGGACAATCCGCCGACCGCTGCTCAAGTACGAAGAACTCGAACCGCACGAATGGACCGCGCTGAAAAATGATCCGCGATACGGCGCGATGACCCCGTTAGGCCAAGGCCGGGGCTTGGAATGGCGACGCATCGACCACATCGGCATCTTCGATGCGTTCCGCCCCCACCCCGAAAACAAAGTCGCGTCCGGACCGCAGACCGTTTACGCCGTGATGGTCAGCGCCAAGAAGCTCTACCAACACTGGCGGTCCCAGGATTACAACGACCTGCAACCGATCTACGTCGGCGACCGCTGGTACCAGATGATCGACCCGGAAGCACGGGGGGAAGCCGGATGGGTCAAAGGCGGCGTTTTGGACCTCTCCGCCCCAACGCGGCCTTAAGGAACAACCAAGGCCGATTACACCGCGGGGGCCGCTTCACACCCGGACAGCCCAAGGCGACGCTCTCCAAACCTACGCGCCCAGACGCGCACCGCACGGGATCGGAAGACAAAACTCCAGCCCCGTGGCCCTTGCGCGCTAGCGCGCTGCGCGGCTTGCCGGCGCGCTAGCGCGCAAGCAGGCTTGTTGGCAAATCGGCTTAACGTCCACGGAGCCAGCGGGCTTGGGGGACCGGCCGCCGTAAGGCCTCGTTTTCGCCACGCCCCGCGGCCGGCCGTTTCAACATCCCGCCTCGCGGCGTATCGGCCGGGCCCGTGTCCACCTCGCGGGCGGCCCGCTCGGCCCGGCTTTCGTGCGACCCGCCGCGCCGCGGGCGGAAAAATCTGCGGGTCCGCGGCGGCGTTGGCCGATCTGCCTTACATCATGATCTACGCCGTGATCAACCAGAAGGGCGGAGCGGGCAAGACCACGCTCGCGGTGCACCTGGCCGTGTGGCTGCACGACCGGGGCCACCGCGTCGCCTTTGTCGACAACGACCCGCAAGCGTCGGCGTCGGGGTGGATCGCGGCGGCCGAGCCGGGCATCACGCTGCGTTCGCTCAC
>JBCDDH010000126.1:0-4772 GCA_039180415.1 Planctomycetota bacterium
AGAACAACCTCGGCACCGCGTTGAGTCAGCTTCCCACCGGCGACCGCGGCGAGAACCTGGGCCGGGCGATCGCCGCCTACGAGGCCGCCCTGACCGTCTACACCCGCGAGGCGTTACCGGTGAACTGGGCGATGACCCAGAACAACCTCGGCAACGCGTGGCAGGAACTGCCCACCGGCGACCGCGCCGAGAACCTGGGACGGGCGATCGCGGCGTACGAGGCCGCCCTGACCGTCCGCACCCGCGAGGCGCTCCCCGTGGACTGGGCGATGACCCAGAACAACCTCGGCATCGCCTACGCAGATTGGGCGGATCAGCCCGGTGAAGACCGGCTCGCCCGCCTGCGACAATCGATCGCTTGTTCCAAAGCAGCGCTCCTTGTGTATACGCCGGAAGCCTTCCCGCACGACCACGCCCAGACGACCCACAACCTAGCCATCGATCGGCGGGCGTACGAAACGGCGGGCGGGGAGGCAGACGTGCCGTTCGACGACATCGCCCCGGCCGAGTGAGTCGGATGGCCGAGCCGCCTCTCGCCGAAGGACGAAGCCGGGTGCGTCCGCGGCCGCACGCGATCAGGCCGCGGCCGCGTGGGGTCAGGATGTGGCCGGGTGCCACACTTCACGGTCCCCCGTGACGTGTGCTCATATGGCGTTTCGGCACACATCATCCCTTGGATAAGATTTGGCACCCGAGTTCACCCTCCTCCGGTCGACGCAGACACTCGATGGCGTGGTCGCGAACGGCGTGCTTCGGTCACGGATGCGGCGTTCCGGTCGGCGACGGTGCGTTCGTGTCAGATACGCCGTGATTCGGTCGTTGACCAGATGCCGCTCGCACGAACGCGTCGTTTCCGTCGTAGACGCGGCGTTCGTGTCGGAAGACCGACGGTTCGGTCGTCGAGGCGGTGCTTCGGTCGTCATCGCCGCGTTCTTTTCGGGAGCGTGGCGTTGACGTCGTCAGTGCGGCGTTCTTGTCACAAGCTCGGCGTTGATGTCAGAAACTCAGCGCTCTCGTCGAGAACGCGGCGTTCTTGTCGGGAACTTTGGGTTATTCAGACGCGGACGGGCGCAGCTCGGGCCAGGCGACGAAAACGGCGGGCCGAAGTGTTCAACTCGCGGCGGAACGGGGCGGACGTGGAAGCGCGGGGAAACCCGGAACGTTCTGAACGGTCGCGAACGCGCTGACGCGACGACACCCCACGCCCTTCCAACCACTCCGATCGCTCTGAACGGCCTGTCCGTTCTGGTGGTTATCCGCGCTTCGGACCCCCCGGAAGAATTTCAACGCGACATCCAGCGTGGGTCTACTTCCGGCGGTGGGTGGGGGCGATGAAAGCATCGCGGAAACCAGAACGTTTCGGCGACCGGTCGGACGCGGCGTCGCGTCGGCCGCGATCGCCCACCACCCCCGGGACCCCCAACCGCTCCCGCAACCGGAGATTCGAAAACATGAGTCACAGCTACCCCACCCGTGAATCGGAACTGATCGTTTGGCTCGCCAACTTCAAGGCGTTGATTGTCGGCAACCCGACGGCCTACGGCCTCACCGACACCCAGAGCGATACGCTCGGCGATGCGGTCGACGAGTTCGATACGGCGTACCAGACCGCCAACGACCCGACGACGCGGTCGCCGCGCAACATCGAACAGAAGAACGAACTGAAGGACGCCTGCATGGCGGTCGTGCGGAACTACGCGGCGATCATCAAGAGCACGCCGGGCATGACCGACACGAAGCTGATCGCGTTGGGCCTGCCGACCCGCGAAGAGCCGACGCCCGTGCCCGCGCCGACCGAAGCGCCGGCGATCGAAATCCTCGACGCGCAGGCCAACGCGATCGAGTTCCTGCTGTATCCCTCGACCGGCACCTCCCGGCGCGGCAAGCCCGAGGGCGTGCAAGGGGCGACGGTGCTCAGCTACGTGGGGCAGACCGCGCCGCTCGACCCGGCCGTGTGGAAGTTCGAGGGCAACACGACCAGGAACAAGAAGACGATCGTCTTCCCGGAAGACCTCGCCCCGGGCACGAAGGTGTGGCTGACCGCGTTCTGGTTCAACCGCAAGGCGCAGAGCGGCCCGCCGTGCGACCCGGTGCCGGCGTACATCCAGTTCGGCGGGATGCGGCGGGCGGCGTAAGCCCAATTCAATTCCTACGCCCGATTGGCTCACCGGCCGGTCGGGTTTTCACCGCGGAGGCGCGAAGGACGCGGAGCAGGCACTCCACCTGAATGTTTCCTCCGCGAACTCCGCGCCTCAGCGGTTCCCTCTTGCTTTCTGGAGAAACCGATGGACTTTCAAATCATCGACCCGGAGGAACGATCACGCGAACTCGTCACCGCCCTGCCGAGGCGTCCGCTTCCGGCCCCCACGATCGACTTCGACGTGCGGCTCGCCACGGAGGACGACATCCCGTGGATCGATGCGTTGCAGCGGGAGTCCAACCGCGAGGCGCGGGCGCTGGGGTTCTGGTCGCTCAAGATGTTCGCGGGGTACATCGCAAAGAACAACATCTGGATCGCGGAGCGACGAAGCGGCCGGTGTCCCGTGACCAGTGGCCCGTCCGAACCAGCGAACATCGGTCGTGACGTACCGCCTGCCACCGGCCACCGGCCGCTAGGCACCGGCCACGGCGACGCGGACCGCCGCCTCGGATACCTCATCGCGGCCGACACGTACTTCAAACGCGAAGACGTGGGCGTGATCTATCAGATGAATGTTGCCCCGGCGTACCGGCGGGCGTTCGTCGCGGCGAACTTGTTGCGGCGCGTGTGGGAGGTGTGGCCGTGGGGCGTGAAGCTGTGCGGGTTGTGGTGTGCGCAGGATTTGCCGGCCAACAAATTCTGGGAGAAGTGCGGGTTCAAGCCGATCGCGTTTCGGGCGGGGTCGCCGAAACACAAGGTCACGAACCTCGACGGCTCTACTTCTGACGGCCGGGTGCATCTGTATTGGCAGCGGCGGATTCGGCGTGGGGATGTCGAAACGCCGTACTGGTACCCGAGCAAGACGGGCGGCGGGGCGATGCGGGAGGACCGGGTGGTGTTCCCGATGCCGCCCGCGTCGGACGTGCATTGGTCCAAGGCGGCCCCGCGTTTTCTTCCGGGGGTCGGCGAGGTGTTCGAAGCGATTCGCGAGGACCGGGAACACGCGGAGCAGGAGACGTTGAAGCTGTTGGCTCCGCCCCCGGAAGTCGGGCGGGCCGAACGCGAGACGAAACGTGAGGCCAAGGCCGAAGCAAGGCGCAAGCGTGAAGCGGCGGCGGAGCTGATGCAGCAACGTGCGGCGACGATGGCCGAGGGCGGGCTGAGCTTCGCCCCGCCCCCACCCACGCCCGAGCAAATCAACGCGCAACGCACGGCCGAGCGGGAACAAACGAAATCCGCGAAGGCCGACGCGGCGAAGGACGCGAAGCAAAAGGCCAAGGCCGCGGGCGACGCGGCGGCGAAGAAAAACCACCCGCTGCTCGAACAGATGGCCCGGACGTTGCGCGATCGGTGGGTCGAAGCCACGGCGCACGGCGGCGAGATGCAAGCGAGGTTGCTGGGCAGCACCGATACGGCCGGGTACGACGTGTCGCGTCAGATCGAAGCGCCCTCGCCTGGCCCGGCTCCGGCAGAAGAAAACAAGGGCCCGGTGAACGTCCAACGGTTTGCTGCGTGACCGAGCGCATGGGCGTTGCGCTGCCCGTCGGTTGGGTCGCGGCGGGGTTGAAGTCTGACCGGTAGACTCTTCCGATGGCTATCGACTCTGCGGAACGCTTCCCCCACGTCCTGATCACCGGCGGGGCCGGCTACGTCGGCTCGGTCCTCACGCCCCAGCTCCTCGAAGCGGGTCACCGCGTCACCGTGCTCGACCTGTGCTGGTACGGCACCGACGTCCTCCCGAACCGCGACCGGCTCACGCTCATCCAAGGCGATCTGCGCGACATCGACACGGTGAATCGGGCGATGCAAGACGTCGACGCCGTCGTCCACCTCGCCTGCGTGTCCAACGACCCGTCGTTTGACCTCGACCCGCAGCTGGGCAAGTCGATCAATCTCGACGCCTTCGAGCCGCTCGTCGACGCCGCCGTTAATGCCGGGGTCAAACGCTTCGTCTATGCCAGCAGTTCTTCCGTGTACGGCGTCTCCGACGCGCCCGACGTCACCGAGGATCACCCGCTGAATCCCCTCACGGATTACTCCAAGTTCAAGGCTCAATGCGAGCCCGTGCTGCTCGGCAAGGCTTCCGACACGTTTGTCCCCGTCGTCATCCGCCCCGCCACCGTCTGCGGCTACGGCCCCCGCCAACGCCTCGACGTCATCGTCAACATCCTCACCAACCACGCCGTCCAAAACCAAAAGATCCGCGTGTTTGGCGGCGACCAGCTCCGGCCCAACCTGCACATCAACGACATGGCCGACTGCTACGAGGCCGTGCTGTCGGCCCCCGACGAACAGGTCGCTTCCCGGGTCTGGAACGTCGGCAGCACCAACCACCCGGTGTCCGAGATCGCGGCCATCGTCAAGCGCGTCGTCGAAGAACAGATGCCCGAACTCGGCGAAATCACGATCGGCGTCGAGCCCACCGACGACCCGCGCAGCTACCACGTCAACAGCTCCAAGATCGCCGAGGAGCTCGGGTTCACCCCGCAGCTCACGATCGAAGACGCCGTCCGCGACCTGTGCTTCGCATTCAAGACCCGCAAGCTGCCCGACAGCATGAACGATCCGAAATACTTCAACGTGAAGGTGATGTCCGCGCAGCCCGCGACCGTTTAACCATGCCTGCCTCCCC
>JBCDDH010000127.1:0-4410 GCA_039180415.1 Planctomycetota bacterium
GTCCGCCGTAGCCAAAACGCACGTCGTCGGCCTTCGTGGATACGACGTCGCTGGTCTCGATATCGTCGAACTCAGAGCTGTCTACGCCTCGTTGCCGGAAACTTTCGAGAACGATTCCAACAGAGAAAAGAAGGCTTGGCGTCGGTGGCTTGAAGGAGCAGGTCGGCGGTGTCGGCGTCGAGGCCTTCGGCGTAGAACTCGAAAAGCCGTGCGTATTCCAACTCGTCCGCGGGGGTTAGGTCGTACTTGGGCGTGAGCAGCGCGACGGCGGGGCCGGCGTTGCCGTTGGCCCAGCTTCGGACCCAGCGTTTGTTGAAGTCGGGGAGTTTTTGCGTGGCCCGCATGACCGCGTGGTCCAACGCGAGGACGGCCGCGGTGTAAGCATCGGTTTCGCCCACGTCTTCGGCCCACGCGCGGAAGGCGGTTTGCCGTTCGATCACGGCGTCGCGATCATCGACGTGGCGGATGCCTTGGCAGAGTTGGCCGACGTATTCGATCAGCGGGGTCGTGGTCGCCTGCTGCCGGAGCCGGTGCAAACGCCGCTGAAGGCTGCGCCGACTCGTCACGTGAGGCGGGCGGTGGTAGAAGCTGAAATCGGTGTAAGCCAGAAAATGGCACGCGTCCTGAAGGAAGCGTTCGACAGTCTTTGCCTCCGGCCGGTCGAGGTCGGCATGTCGGCGGTGTAGGTCCACGATGCTTCGCCGGTAGAAGGCCGCGCGACGTTCCGGCGGCAGGACCTCGCGGGTGTAGGTCGCTTCGTTCCAAGGCGGCAGTGCCGGGGCGGGGTCGGCGTCGTGGGAACTCGCGTCGAACGCTTCGGCTGTACGGGCCGGCGACGGCTCGGGGGGCGTGTCCTGCGGGTCGCAGCCGTTTATCGCGACGCTCCCTCCGGCAAGGGCGAAGGTCAGAGCCAAGGTCACGGGCGTGGGGCGGCGTACGGGCATGGGGCGCGTCGGCGTGGCGGCGTTGCGTTTCGGCGTTCTGCGGTTATGTGGTCGTGTGGAATCGTGGCCGGGGCGAGTCTGGCCGATAGAAGGATAAGTGTTGTTGCACAGGTACGCCGAGCGAGGCTTCCGATGGATCCGATCTGGGTTGTCATTGCGTTTTTAGTGGGGTTGGCGGTCAAGCAGTTCGGCCTGCCGCCCATGGTCGGCTTCTTAGGCGCGGGTTTTGTGCTTGCCGCGATGGGGGTCGAAAACTCCGCCACGCTGAGTTACTTAGCGGACCTTGGTATCTATCTGCTGCTGTTCTCCATCGGGCTCAAACTCGACCTGCGCGGGCTGGCTCGGCCGGAGGTTTGGGGCGTCGCGTCGATCCACATGGGCGTGACCACGCTGGCGGTGGGTGCGGGCGTGTTCGTGTTGTCGCTGTTGGGATTAGGCATGTTCGCCGAGCTGTCGTGGCAGACGTCGCTGCTGGTGGCGTTTGCGCTGAGCTTTTCGAGCACGGTGTTCGCCGTGAAGGTGCTCGAAGAGAAGGCGGAGATGAACAGCCGACACGGCAACCAAGCGATCGGCGTGCTGATCGTGCAGGATTTGTTCGCGATCGTGTTCCTCACCGTGTCGCTGGGCAAGCTGCCGTCGCCGTGGGCGCTGGGGTTGCTGGCGTTGCCGCTGGTTCGGCCGATGCTCGGGATGGTGATGTCGCGCGTCGGGCACGGCGAGCTGCTGCTGCTGTCGGGGCTCGTGTTGGTGTACGGCTTTACCGAGCTGTTCGAGCTGGTGAGCATGAAGCCGGACCTGGGCGCGCTGATCGCGGGCCTGCTCATCGGCTCGCACCGCAAGGCCGGCGAGTTGGCCAAGAGCCTGTTGGGCCTCAAGGACCTGCTGCTGGTCGCGTTCTTCCTGACCATCGGGCTCAACGGGTTGCCGGGGTTGGAGCAGTTGGGCATCGCGATTGGGCTCGTTTTGCTCGTGCCGCTGAAAGTGGTGTTGTTCTTCTGGCTGATGACCAAGTTCCGCCTGCGCAGCCGGACCGCGACGCTCAGCTCTCTGGCGTTGGCGAACGCGAGCGAGTTCGGGCTAATCGTCGGTGCGTTGGGTGCGGAGAAGGGTTGGATCAGCGGCGAATGGCTGGTGATCCTCGCGATCTCGGTGAGCCTGAGCTTCATCCTGGCCGCGCCGTTCAACGCGGGTGCCCACCGCTTGTTCGCGCAATGGCGCCCCCGGCTCCAGGGCTTCGAGAGCGAGACGCGCCTGCCCGACGACGAACACATCGAGCTGGAATACCCGCCCCAGGCCGTGGTCGTCGCGATGGGACGGGTCGGTTCGGCGGCGTACGACGAATTGCGTGAGCACTACGGCGACGGCGTCATCGGCCTCGACGCGGACCGCGCGGTGATCCAACGTCAGAAGCGGGCCGGCCGCACCGTGGTCTGTGGCGACGCGACCGATCCGGATTTCTACGAGCGGTTCGGGGCGGCGTCGGGCTGCGAGGTGGTGCTCATCGCGTTGCAAGCCAAGGCCGAGTCGTGCGCGATCGCCGGCATGTTGCGGAACACGGGCTTCCAAGGCCACATCGTCGCGATGGCCCGCTTCCCCGACGAGGTGGCCGACCTGCAAGAGTCGGGCGTGGATACCGCTTGCTACCTGCACGACGAGATGGGGCTGGGTCTGGCGAGTTCCGCGTTGGAAACCGTAGGACGCGACGCGGCCTAGATTTGGGCCGGACCGGGCCGAGAGCACCGCCGCCGTTCGCCCCCCGCTGCCCGAGCTGGCGCTGCCACGGATCGGACCACGGTTGAGCGTCGAGTCGGTACGCCGTTGGGCTTCATGCTTTCATGAAACGGTCGCACTGCGAAAGGAATCGGTTCGGGTTGTCGAGCGTGATACGCCGGATCGTTGTCTCGTCGTGACCACGCCGACGCAGTTCCCGCTGATACCTCGGCACGCTCAGCGGGTCGCTCGGCCCCCAGTCGCCCGCACTGTTGACCCACAGGCGTTCGGCTCCGTAAGACTCCAAGATGTCGGCGGCGCGCTGCGGGGTGCACTTGGTGGTGGGATACAGCGTGAGGCCCGCCCAGTAGCCGGCGTCGAGGATGAGTTCGATCGTGTGCTCCTCGGCGTGGTCGATGAGCACACGATCGGGCGTGAGCGTGGGGAACTGTTTGAGGCAGTCCAAGATCAGGCGGGTGCCCTTGAGTTTGTCTTCGAGATGCGGGGTGTGGACGAGCACGAGTTGTTCGTGTTGCGCCGCGAACGCGAGTTGCTCGTGGAGGATCTGTAGCTCGTTTTTGGTGTTGCGGTTGAGGCCGATCTCGCCGATGCCCAAGACGTTGGGACGGCCAAGGTACTCGGGGATCAGCCGGATGACTTCCCGGGCGAATTCGGGGTCTTCGGCTTCTTTGGGGTTGATACACAGCCAGCAGTAGTGGTCGATGCCGAATCGGGCGGCGCGTCGCGGTTCGACGGCGGTGAGTTGGTGGAAGTAGTCGCGGAAGGCTTCGGGTTGGCGTCGGTCGTATCCCGCCCAGAAAGCGGGCTCCGTGACGGCGACGCAACCCGCGGCGGCCATCGCGGCGTAGTCGTCGGTCGTGCGGGAGACCATGTGGATGTGCGGATCGATGTACACGAGGTATCGGTGGCTAGTGGCTGGAGCTAGTGGTGGGTGGCGACGTCGGGACACCGCGGACCGGGGTCGAAGGGGCGGCGTCGAGCGGCGCGGTTGTGGAGTCGGACCAACGTTCCAGAACGCGTTTGGCGCGGCGGGGCCGGCCGTCTTGCACAACCGCGAGGGCGTCAAGCAGAGCGAGGAGGCGGGGGTCGTTTCCGGCGGGTTCGTCGGCGCGGTCGACGCGGTCTAAGAAGGCGGCGAGATCGAGCAGCTTGGCGCGGTGCTCAAGGAAGTCGGCGTCGAGCACTTGCGTTTGGGACCTTTTTGGCGGGGGCGACGTCATAACCGGATCGTACCGGCGGGCAAGGCCAGGTCGGCGTTGATGCTAAGTTCCCGGACGGCCGCGCGGAGCGTGTCATGATCAATTTCGTGGACCTCAACGGGCCGGCCGATGCTTTGAATCATGGTGAGCGTCAGGCGTCCGCCGAGGTGTTGTTGGAACCGTTGGAGGCCGTCGAGCAGGTCGGGGCTTTGCAGGGCGGGGTGGAGATCGGGAAGGCCGAGCGTGTTCAAAAGCCGGATGGCACGGCCGGCGATGTGGCCGTCGACCGGCCACACCAATCACAAACATGACGAGGCCGAAGACCACCCACACCCGCCAGAGACTTTCGGTGGGGTAGGTACCGCTGGCAAATAATTTGAAATTATCTGCGATTACCCCCCAACGGGTTTCTTCCCCAAACGCCCACTGGAGAAAGCCACTCACCACCCAAAAAATCAGGGCCACAGACAAAAGAGTAAGTACTGTGTTGAAGAGGCTATCAAAGAGATTTGTGCGTAACCAACCAACCACTGTCA
>JBCDDH010000128.1:0-4014 GCA_039180415.1 Planctomycetota bacterium
CGCTTGAGCAAGGCCGAGACCTCGGCCAAGCTGCTCGCGGCGGGGGAAAAGCTGTTCCGTGAGCGCGGCTACGCCGACGCGGCCATGGAAGACATCTGTTCCGAGGCAGGCGTGACTCGCGGGGCGCTGTACCACAATTTTGGCGGCAAGGAAGCGTTGTTCGAGGCCGTGGTCCGTCGGCTGCTCCACGAGCTGGGCGATCGCCTGCTCGACCATCCGTCCGGCGACGGGGACCGGCTCGACGCTTTCCTGACGGTTTGCGAGGAATACCTGAGGGCGGCGACCGATCCGGCCCTACGTCGGATTGTCTTTGAGGACGGCCCGGCGGTCCTGGGCGAGCGGTTCCGACGTTTGGACGCCGAACACACGATCGGGCCGATGGCCGAAGAACTGCAAGGGCTCATGGAAGACGGGCTGTTAGCTCGGTCCTCGTCGATGGCCCTGGCCGTGATGCTGAACGGGGCGTTGGTGGATGCGGCGGTGTGGATCACCACGCAGACCGACGACAGCCTCGGGGTCGAGGAAGCGATCGCGGCGCTTCACGCCCTACTCAAGCCCAAAACTCCATCGACATAAATCTGATTTCACCACAGATACAATTGAATCATTTACTTCTCACCCAGCGCGTCAACGTGCACTGCGACCGACGACGCGAGGGCGTTGAGGTCGTAGCCGCCTTCGAGCAGCGAGATGATCGGCGTCGCGGCGCCGCGGTCGGGCAACGCGGCGAGGGTGCGTTTGGTGACTTCGTGGAAGCAGGCGGTGGTCAGGCTCAGGCCGCCCAGCGGGTCGTCGGCGTGGGCATCGAAGCCGGCGGAGAAGACCAGCGCGTCGGGGGCGAAGTCCGCGAGTCGCGGGAGGACCTTCGCGTCGAGCGCGGCGAGGAAGGCGTCGTCGCCGGTGCCGCTGGGCAGCGGCGCGTTGACGGTGAAGCCTTCGCCGGCCGTGTCGGGGGCGCCGGTTTCGTGGGCGTGGCCGGTGCCGGGGTATTGGACGGCGGGGTCTTCGTGCAGCGAGAGGAACAGCACGTCGGGCCGGTCGTACGTGAGCGCCTGGGTGCCGTTGCCGTGGTGGACGTCGAAGTCGAGGATCACGACGCGTTCGAATTTGTTTGCGATGGAAGGTTCGGGACGCAGCAACGCGTCGGCGACCAGCGCGGCGTGGTTGAGGAAGCAGAAGCCCATGGCCTGGTCGGCGGTGGCGTGGTGCCCCGGCGGGCGGATCGCGCAGAAGCCGCGGAACCCCGGCGTTTGCAGCGCGAGCCGCGCGGCGTGCAGGGCGAGCGCCGTCGCCCGTCGCGCGATCGTCTCGGTGTCGGCGGTGACCGGCGTGTCGGGCGACATGAAGTACGGGCGGTCGGCCACGCAGGTGTCGGCGAACGCGTCGAGATACGAGCCCGGGTGGCAGCGCTCCAGCTCGGCCCGGCTCGCGCGGCGCTGCGCGGGCGGCAAGGCCTCGGGCGTGATCACCTCGTACCGCGACAGCCGGTCGGTGGCGTCCAGGTGTTCGAAGATGGATTCGACGCGGGCGGGACGTTCGGGGTGGTCGAGCGGGCCCTGGTGCGCGGCGTGGTCGGGGTCATGAAAAAACACGACGCGCCCCGAGTGAGAGGGACGCGCCGCGTTACCGGGGGCATGGGAAAGGTCGGGCGGGTCGGGCATCGGGTCAGGGTACGAGATGCCGAACCCGCCGCGGCTGGGTTCACCGGCGGCGCTTGAGCAGCCCGGCCAGCGCGAGGCCGGCGACGGCGAGCGCGCCGGGTTCGGGCACCGCGGCGCCCTCGAAGCTCGGGGCCGTGGTCGAGCCCCAGTTGTTCAGCACGCGGTTGAGCTCCTCCTGGTCCACGTTGACGGTGGCGAACGGGTCGCCGTTGGGATCGAACGGCGCGGCCTGGCCCCAGTTGTTCAGGACCAGGTTCAGGTCGCCCTGCTCCACTTGGCCCGAGTCGTCGTAGTCGCCGATGATGCCCAGCGCGGCGGCCGCTTCGATCAGCCGCAGCGACGCCGAGTCCCAGTAAGCCGCCCCGCCGTCGGGCCCGCCGTTGTCGTCGATGAGCTGGACGAACGGCAGGTTGATCCGGGCGAACGCGGTGCCCTCCGGGGCGATCGCGTTGGTGACGCCGGTGAGGTATTCATCGGAGATGATGTTCGGGTCGCGCCCGTCCACGACCGAAACCACGCGTTGGTTGTCGCTGACGAACGGATCGTTGTCTTGGTCGGCGTCGATGAAGTTGCCACTGGCGTCGAGGAACTGGATGCCCAGCTCGGCGAAGTTGTTGGTGCCGGTCAGGTCGTCCAGCCCGCCGTTGGCGGTGGTGGAGTTGATGACGCGGATCATGGCTTCGAACTCCTGACCGGGCAGCGCGGGCACGTCCTGGAAAGCGCCCGAGGCGTTGGTCGAGCCGGAGAACGGGCCGAAGGTCTTGAGCACCCCGTCGCCGTCGTCGGTGGGGATGCTCGGGTCGGCGGTGGCGCTCTCGACCGACGCGTTGCCGAACAGGTTCCACCCGGTCGTGCCGTTTTCGAAGCTGCCGTTGGTCAGCAGGTTGTCGCTGAGGGTGGTGTTGAAGCGTTCGACGGTGATGCGGTCGACCTCGAGGCGGATCTCCTGGTTCGAGCCGGCGTCGGCCGTGGGGACAAGGCTGGCGTCGTAGGCTTCGACGAAGCCGGCGTCGGGCGCCCAGATGTTCGCGCGGACGGACATCGGGTCGTCGGGGACGTCGGCGCCGGTGACGGTGCGGACGAGGTTGCCGTTGACGAAGAAGCGGACCGCGTCGGGGGTCCATTCGGTGCGGTAGGTGTTGAAGGCCGTCAGGTCGGCCGGGGCGTTGACGAAGGCGGGGTTGCCGCCGCTGTCGAAGCCGCCGTCGTTCCAAAGGTTGGTGAAGTTGCGGTTCTGGCCGCTGGCGACCTCGTTGGTCAGCAGCTCGGCGGTGTCGATCTCGTCGCGGACGAGGTTGCCGCCGACGCTGCGGGTGGTGTCAAAAGAGAACAGCCCGCCGACCACGCCGCCGACGCCGCTGGGGATCGACGCGGGGTCGAGGCGCGCGACGTACTCGACGGCCAGGCCGCCGCCGCGGGCGAAGCTGGCGCGGCTCTGGAATTCCTGGCCAAAGAACGCGCCGCCGGGGTCCACGGGCGAGGTGGTGTTGAGGGTGAGCACGGCCGAGCCGTTGACCTGCTCGGGGACGTCGGTGTTGGGGTCGGTGCCGAGCTGGGTGCGGCCCAGGAACGAGCCGTCGCCGCCGAAGGGGATGCGCCAGGTTTCCCAGTCGATGATGCCGGTTCCGTCGAAGTCGTCGTCGATGAGGATTTGCGCGGAAGTCGGGGCGAGGAGCGGGGCCGAGACCCCCGCGATCAGCGCGGCGGCGAGGAGGCGTCGGGTGGTCAGGGTGCCGGGGGATGTCATCTTTTTCTCCGAGGTGAGCAGGCGGGGGGTGCGAGGGAAAGAAACGCCGGCGGCGCGGGCGGCGCCGCCGGCGGGGGTGCCGGGTCTGGATCAAAGGTCCGGGCGGATGTTCTCGAGGAGGAACTCGCCGCGGACGACGGTGCTGGCGTGGCCGTCGATGAACAACACGTTCACGCCGCCGCCGTTGCTGCCGTTGGCCTGGCCGGCGCTGCCGGCGTGACGCCAACGGGGTTGACCGAGGATCAGATCACTGGCGGAATCTTCGTTGGGTCCTTCTTCGATTGAGTCCTGATTGTCGGTGTCGGACTGCACGTAGAACTGGTGTGCGTCACCGCCGCTGAAAGCGCTGGACATGTTGAACAGTGCGCCGAGCGAGTTCCCGAAACGGCCGCTCACGTTTTCGTTGTTGTATTGTGCGCCGTCCGTGGTGAGAAAGACCGAGGAGCCACGCCGCGACCAATCGATGTTGTAGAAACCGCCGTTGCCGCCGTTAATGGTGGAGTTAAACGCGTTGCCGGTGCCGTTGGTGGCTCCGGTTAGGTCTCCGCCCCCATCGACGCTGATGGTGGGCATCAGCAACCAGTTACCCGAATAATGGATTCGACC
>JBCDDH010000129.1:0-3936 GCA_039180415.1 Planctomycetota bacterium
ATTCAGCCCGACTTAGATATCTGGATTTTCCTGCGGTTCGAGTTTCTGCGCCCGACCTCAAATGAAACGCTTTCCGGTTCTGCTTTGACATCCGTGCATTCAGATTGACCAAAGTTGTGAGGCGACCGAAGCGGGTATCAAGGAAGTGAGTTACTGATTCGGTTGAGGCCAATCAAACACCCGGGATAGATTTCGCGTGATGAGAACCCGCCTGAAGGTCTGTTGCATCGCGTCGGTGCGTGAGGCGAAACTGGCCATCGCCCTGGGGGCCGACGCGCTCGGCCTTGTCGCACGGATGCCCAGCGGCCCGGGTTGCATCTCCGACGAGCGGATCGCGGACATCGCCGGCAGCGTCCCGCCTCCCGTGGCTACGTTCCTCTTGACCAGCGAAACAGACCCCAGTGCCGTGGTGGATCACGTCCGCCGCACCGGTGTCAACACGGTGCAACTCGTGGACGATGCCGTCGACCGCACGGTTTGGCAGGCCTTGCGGGACCAAACCCCCGCGGTCCGCATCGTTCAGGTCCTCCATGTACTCGGAGAAGCGACGATCGAGACGGCCGAGCGGGCGGAGCCGTTCGTGGACGCGCTGCTGCTCGATTCGGGCGATCCCCACGGGCCCGTTCGCAAACTGGGCGGGACCGGGCGTGTTCACGATTGGGCGGTTTCGCGGCGGATCGTCGAGCGGTCGTCCGTGCCCGTCTTCCTCGCGGGAGGCCTCAACCCGTCCAACGTCGCGACCGCGATCGAGCAGGTCCGGCCTTACGGGATCGATCTGTGCAGCGGCGTCCGCACCGATGGATCGCTTGATGAACAGAAGCTCGTATCGCTGGTGCGCGCGATCAGTGATGCGGACAACGGCTGAGCCGGTCTGAGTGGGCGGCGTGCCGCTAGACAAACCCCCGGCTCCGAGGCGCGGCGGAGCCGGGGGTTGGATGTTCTTGTATCGCGAGAGGTCGGTCGCATCGCACACGCCGACGAGCGCGGTCCGAGTTATCCCCCGGTGTCTTACGCCTTTCGTCGGCGCGCAGCGAGTAGGGCACCGCCCAGACCTAGCAGCGTCGCGGCCGCGGGCTCGGGGACCGGGGTGCCGGTGATCAAGATCGAGTCCAGGAAGATCGTGCCGTCGGACCCCGGACCCGAGACGGCTTCTGACGTGAACGTCACGGACGAAAGGTCCAGGCCGGAAGCAAGCAGCGTGTCGAGGCCGGCGTCGGTGGCCCCGGCGGGCGGGCTGGCGAAGAACTCGAAGAACGGCGGCCCACCGGCCCCGCCCAGCGTCCCGGCGTCCGCGATAGAGAACAACGTGAAGTCTGTGCTCTCGGCGGTGGCGACGATGTTGAAGGCCGACCCGTCCGTAAACGTGCCCGTGGTCGCCCAACTGAAGAAGAAATCGACGTCGGTGAAACCGGTCAGATCGACCGGCCCCAACGAGCGCGTCGCGGCCTCGGTGAGGTTGACCACGGTGTCGCTGGCCAGCACGGAGCCGCCCGTGGCGAAGCCGGTCCCCGACAGCGGCACGAGGATCGGGTCGATCGTGGAAATGCCGAAGTCGTCCTCGGCGATGATGACGTCCCCGGCCGGGACCGTGAGCGTGCCCAGCGGGACCTGCGCCTGAGACATGCCGGCCAAGCCGAGGCCAAGACCGGCCAGGGCAACAAACGAACGCGAAAGATGCATCAACAATTCTCCGTGCGGGAAGATAACCGGCAGACTGAAAGACCCAAGCGGCCGCCGACGTCCGCCGTCCTCCAACGTCGGCGATGCACCTTAGGTGGTGTCCCGTAGATCCATGCGGATAAAAGACCGCCTACTTGAGTAGCGTTTTGCTTTTTTTGGCCGAAGCAGCGAATTCATTGCGCTTGTCCCTCGATACGACTTCGACGAAAAGACCGAGAGCAAGGCCACGTGGTTCTCCAAAGAAGAGAAAGGGTGGGCCCGTTCAAGCGGACGGGGCCACCCCGTCTGGTTCCAGCTTTTCGTGTTTGAACTCTATTCGCCGTTTTACGGCGTGCCGATCGCGCCCTCGATCACGGCTCGCGCTTCGTCACGATGCGCCGTGGTGTATCCGCCGTCCTCCCGCACGCGCTTCGCCACGGCGAACAGCTGCGCGTATACCGGCTCATCGTCCACCTTCACCGCCACGTGGTAGAGCCCCGGCCGCTCCGTCGCTTCCAGCCAGAGTTGGCGGATGTCCGACCAGTACGTCGCCGTGTCTGACCAATAGGCCCGGCCCGCTGAGAAGTCCACGTCGTCCACGCGGTCGTACACGTTCAAGCCCGACTCGTGCGCGATCACCCGGACCGGCACGCCCGCCTCGTCCAAGACCAGTTTCGCGTTGTCCTGCTCGTGGACCCAGCCCGCCGGCGTGATGGTGTGCCGATTACGCGCGGCCAACACCTGATAGTCGCTGCGCTTGCTGTACTCCCGACGCGGTAGCGGGCGCCACGTCTCCTCCGATAGCCACGTCGACCGCTCACCGAGGTGCGACCAGCGCCCGACCGCTTCATACCGCGGCGAGTCGTCCACCTGATACACCGCCTGGCTCCACGTCCCCGCCACGGCCTCCGCGGGCAACGACAGGTGTTCGAACACCCGATGCCCCCGGTACAGCGTCACTTCCGTGTCTTCGTACCGCCAATCTTGGCGCCAGTGCTTCACGACGCGCGGCTCGGCCCCTTCTTCCTTCGGCTTGAGCACCAGCACGTGCTGCAAGACGATCCGGTCGCCCGCGTCTTCCGCGACCTCGACGAATTCCGTTGCCGCGGCGTGGTACGGGGCTTTCAAGGTGTAACCCGGCTCGATCGCCACCGTCTCTTGAAACTGAAACGTCACGCGGTACTCGCCCGCCATCGCCAGGATCGCGGCCCGGTCTTGCTCGAACGACGACGAAGCGTCGACGCTCGTTGCCGTCTCTGCCTTGCTCGCTCCGGCGATCCACAATCCCAGCGCCGCGAACCACGCCAGCGCCAGCCGTGCCCGTTGCGTCCCGTGTTCCGCGCGTTCCGTTTTCATCTGGGTCTCCAAAATCAAATCCGTGTCTCAAACATCCGTCGCACCCGTGACCGTCACGGCGCGTAATCGAAATCTCAGTCCGCGTTCGGGTTCGATCAGGGCCGCATGTCCGCTACCGCCTCCGGCGGCAACGCCGCCGCGTGCCCGTCGAAGACCCCGGTCGCCGTCTCCGTCCGCGGCCGACCTTCCGGCGCCCCATTCGAGATTTACAAACCCAGAAACGTCCGGCGTGTTGTCCACGATGAAATCAGGTTCCGCGTCGTCCGTGAAGACGTCCCACGCCTGATACGTCGCCCCGCCCACTCCCCGCGTCCACGTTTGCGGCTCGACGCACGTCGCTTGCGCAGTCGTTGCTCCGAGTGCTAGCCCCACGCAGTCGCCACCGATCCAAGCCGTCTGTGCCAACCGCGCCATCGTTTTTCCTCGTCTTTGCCCAGTTTGGAGGGATTTATGACCTCGCCTCATTGTTGAGATTCATTCTCAGAATAGCGTGGCCCTTGGGCGTGTCAAGTTAATTGAGAATGTATTTCAAATAATGTCGATGCCAGCCACCGCCAAGCTCGGAGTTGCCAAGAGATCACGCGATCGCGTGGTGCATCGAAGCCGGCGCGCCGTAGATGCTTTCGCGGCAGAGGCAGAGAGTTGCGTCAGAGCGCAGCTACGCGCGGACCGATTCGTGTGTCTGGGGGCGCCAGCGTTCTGATCAAGCCGATCCGTCGATCGCTTCGCGGCGTAAGCATCGCGTGACCTACGCTTTTTTGTTCAGGTATTCGCTGTGCAGTTTCTCGGGCCTTGGCTCGTGACTCGGCAAGCGTCGCCCGCCCCGTTTCCTCGTGTTCGAGAGGTTTCCATGACTCGTATGCCGCTCCTTGTTGCAGGCGCCGTCGCTTTGATGGTTCCCGCGTTGGCCTTGACCTACGC